>NZ_JBYSWV010000027.1:0-68321 GCF_058781555.1 Brevibacillus sp. FW306-2-1A-C05A | reverse complement strand
CGCCGCCAGCGTTCGTCCTGAGCCAGGATCAAACTCTCCAATAAAGTTTGTTTCTGGTTCAAAGCTGGCAAATCATTAATGATAGACTCATCAACGCTTTCGCTGTTCAGTTTTCAAAGAGCATTTTCATCAACCAATCGCTCAAAGGCGACTTTTCGATCTTATCACATCACGCTTTGTTTTGCAAGAGGTTTTTCAACCATTTTGCTGTACTCAGCAGCGACAAGATCTAATATAACAAAATCACCTGTGTTGAGTCAAGACTTTCTTTCACTTTTTTTACGCTAAAATTTCAATCGAGGTGACTTTTTGAAGCAGAATTTAAATATAACGAAACTCAAGCCATAAGTCAACCAAAAAACGAATAGTGATTCCCTTTTTATTTCACACTATGCGTGCAACTCCTGCAAAAACACCCCTGTTTGTCTTTTTTTGCCTTACCTCACTTTAAAAAGGCGGTGCTACGATGGATCCAAAACCAACCTACGACCAAAGCGAACAATACAGTGAGTTATCGACAGTTGAATCACAGCGCAACGAAATTCTCCAGGAGGAGTTTCCGGAAGGTCCATACGGCGCCTCCACCAATGAAGCTCGCCTTGGAAAAGCGACTGGCTGGGAGCCAGGACAGCATTCCACGACGACTCGCTTTACTTACGAAACACGTCAAATGCATCAAGACTTGCCGCGCCAGGACCCGTCGGCTCATCCGATCCACGACGATCCGAACGTAAAAGAATAGCCGAGCGCTTTTCCTTCCGCCGTGCACAGATGCGAAACAGCAGCTCCTTCACATATAGATAGAAGGAAAAAGCAAGCCCCCTTCCCGAAAAGAAGGGGGCCGCTTCTGTCAGTCGCTCCCAAAACCAAAAACTATTCCTCGGCAACGACATGTGTCGTCAAGGTGCCAATCCCTTCAATCGTGACAGAGATTTCGTCTCCGACCTTCAGCTCGCCCACGCCAGAAGGTGTTCCGGTCAAAATGACATCGCCAGGCCGAAGAGTCATGACTGCGGATACCGCCTCCACTAGCTGCGGGATGGTAAAGATCAACTGCTTCGTGCTGGCGTCCTGCCGCACTTCTCCGTTTACGCGCGTCACGATGCGCAGATTGGCATAATCCAGCTTCGCCGCAATCGCCGGTCCAAGCGGGCAAAACGTGTCGAAGCCTTTTGCTCGGGTCCATTGACCATCGCTCATTTGCAAATCGCGGGCAGTTACGTCAATCGCGCACGTAAAGCCAAGAATGTAGTCATCCGCCTCGGAAGCCTTTACCTTTTTCGCTTCCTTTTTCATGACAACCGCCAGCTCGCCTTCATAGTGAAGATTCCCGGTCAGCTTAGGATAAACAATCGGCTCGCCCGGACCTACGACAGTCGTGGACGGCTTCAAGAACATCAGCGGCTCTTTCGGCAGCTCAATCCCCATCTCGGCCGCGTGGTCCCGGTAGTTCAAGCCGATGCACACGACTTTGCTCGGCTCGCACGGCGCTTTCAGGCTGATTTCGTCCAATGGCAGCTCCAGTCCCGTCATGATCGGCTTCGCCGTTTGGACTTTATAAATATCCCCTTCGATCACGCGCACTTTGTGATCCTCTTCTACCATCCACCCATGCTTTACCTTGCCGTTACGCTCATAGCGGATAATCATGCCTCTTCTCCCCTGTCACGCGTTTTCTCTATAAAAAAGCTTTAAAACAGATCGGTTGTCGTTTCTTTTGGCTTGGTCGTAATCTCTTCGATCACGGTGCGTGCTACCGCATCCTCGACAAGCGCCTCCACGTCCAGCGCTTCTTCAAATTTGGCCGCGAGGTACGGCTTTGGTCTCGTCACAGGATTTTTCGGCGTAAACACGGTGCAGCAATCTTCATACGGCAAAATGGACAGCTCATACGTATCAATTTTGCGCGACAGATCGGTAATGTCGACTTTGTCCATCCCGATCAGCGGGCGCAAAATCGGAATCGAAATCACCTTGTTGATCGTGTCCATGCTCTCCAATGTTTGCGAAGCGACCTGGCCCAGACTCTCGCCTGTCGCCAGAGCTTTTGCCTTCGTATTTTCCGCCACACGCTCAGAGACGCGCATCATAAAGCGGCGCATGATCGTAATCAAGTAATCTTCCGGACACTTTTCGCGAATGGCCGTCTGGATCTCTGTAAAAGGTACGACGTGGAGACGGACCGTTCCTCCCCATTTGGTCAGCTTTTGCGCGAGGTCCCGCACTTTTTGCAAGGCGCGCTCACTGGTGAACGGATAGCTATGGAAATGGATCGCTTCGAGCGTAACCCCGCGCTTGAGCATCATCCAGCCAGCGACAGGGCTGTCGATACCGCCTGACAAAAGCAACAGCACTTTTCCGCTCACGCCTACAGGCAAGCCGCCTGGGCCGGGAATCGTTTCACAGCTAATGTACGTGCCTTCCGCGCGAATTTCCAGATTGACGATCGTCTCCGGCTCGTGCACGTCGACCTTGATCGCAGGAAGCGCGCGCAAAATGTGCGTGCCGACGATGCGGTTGACTTCCATCGAAGGAATCGGATAGCGTTTGTCGGCGCGGCGCGTAACGACGCGAAACGTGCGTGGCTCAGGCTTCAACTGACGGATCAGCTCCAGCGCTTTTTCCTTGATCGTCTCGATATCCGGGTCCACCTGAATGGTCGGACTGAACGAGGAAATGCCGAAAACGCGCTTCAGGCGCTCCATGACGGCGTAGGCATCTTCGCCGTGCAGCTCGACGTACATCCGTCCGTAGTTGCGTCTCACCTTCACCTTGAAAAAGGAGCGCAGCACGCTTTTCACGCTTCTGACCAGCGCATCTTCAAACTGATCGCGATTTTTGCCTTTGAGGGCAAGCTCGCCATATCGAATCAAAATGACATCGTAGTTCATAGTTATCTCCTTTGGTCGTTTCGTTTTCCACTATTTTCTGCGATCTGGCGCAGCTTGCGGCTTGAGCAGCGAGCGCAAGCTACCTACACACGTTTGCAGCGCCGTCAAAAACTGGGCGATTTCCTCGCTCGTATTTTCCCGGCCCAGGCTGATGCGCAGCGAGGACAGCGCACAATCGCGATCAATCCCTGCTGCCGTAAGCACCCGGCTCGGCTCGTTCGCCTTGGAGGAGCAAGCCGACTTGGTGGAGACGAGGAAGCCTCGCTCTTCCAACGCGTGCAGCAGCACTTCCGCCTTCACGCCTGGCACAGACAGGTTCATGATATGCGGCGCTGCGCCCGCTTCCGGCGTATTGACGATGCAGCCCTCGATTCGCTGGATGCCTTCACGAAGCTGCTGGTGCAAGCCTTGCAGCCTGTTGACCTCGCCATGGCCGAGCTCTTCCAATATCCGAATCGCTTTGGCCAGGCCAGCAATCGCCGGAAGATTTTCCGTTCCCGAGCGAATCCCGCCCTCCTGACCGCCGCCCATTATCAGCGGGTGTATAATCAGTCCTTCGCGCTTGTACAAAATGCCTACTCCCCGCGGACCGTAAAACTTGTGCGCCGAGACGCTCAACAGATCAATCCCGGAATCTTGCAGCCGCAGCGGCACTTTGCCGATCCCTTGCACCGCATCGACGTGAAACAGCACCTTCGGAAACTGCTTCAGCCACTGTCCGATTTCCGCAACAGGCTGAATCGTCCCCAGCTCGTTGTTGACGTGCATGACGGAAACGAGAATCGTATCAGGCCGGAGGGCACGCTTCACGTCTTCCAGCGACACGCGCCCTTCCCGGTCCACAGGCAGGTAGGTCACGGTGAACCCGAAGCTTTCGAGCTGTTTGCATACATCATAGACAGCCGGATGCTCCACCTGGGTCGTAATGATATGCTTCCCTCTGTTCTGATATTGAAAGGCAATGCCTTTGATTGCCGTATTGTTGCTTTCCGTGCCTCCGGAGGTAAAAAAGACCTCTCCCTCTTTGCAGCCGAGGTACTGCGCGGCAACCTTTCGTGCCTGCTTGAGCACGTTTTCCGCCTCTACCCCTTTTTGATGCAACGAGGACGGATTTCCGTAATAGCTCTCCATGGCCCGTCTCACGGTCTCAATCACCTCTGGATGAGGCCGGGTTGTCGCACTGTTGTCTAAGTAAATCACCAGTCCACACCTTCCCTGAGGGCGAGCTGCCCTAAGTCTACCCTTCATCATAACACGACTGTCCCCGAAGAACATACTGTCGAGTGTACTTCTCCTGTTATTTTCCCCCATTTTGCCTTGCAAACAGCCATCTCGCGCGAATCCGAGCGAGCGTTCACACACTTTTCACAACTAAAGCGCTTACATCCAAAATTAAGCTATTTACAATACCACAGGCTTTCGTTAGAATTGTCAATAAATTTAGAAAAAAAGAAAACCACAAGGAACAAGGAGAGAGCAGCGATGACAACACAGGCTATGCAGGAAAAAATCAGTAAGATGGAAGCAGAATTGAAAAGATTGCAGGCGGAACTGGCCAAAATCAACAAGACAACTCCTCAATTCGACCGCAATGACGTCGCATACCTAAATGAGGTGTACAACGGGTGACTTTTCGCTTAATTTGTTTTCAATAGCGTGGGTGCTGGCACGACTTTGTTGCCGCAACCGCGCTATTTTTATGTCCATAAGCACTGTTGCGGCTTTGCGTTCGAGGCAAAAGGATGCAATTTTCGCGTCTGGTGGAAGTGCCGACCAATGGAGGATAGATTTACCGGATGAAAGCGGACCTGCCGGCTGCGTACAATCAAGATGAACCACTTCACACATCACGCTACGGCATCGAGGAGGCTTTCATGTTCAAAACAACACGCTGGAAACGTCTCGCCCTGCAGACTGCACTGGTTGCTGGCTTGCTCCCTGTCACATCGGCCTTTGCCCAAACGATTCAGGTTGCGCCCGGAGATACGCTCGGCAATATTGCCTACAAAAACCAGATTACCGTCGAGCAGCTCAAGCTGGCGAATCAATTGACTTCAGACATGATTCTGGTTGGACAAAAGTTGTACATACCTCCCCGCTCTACCGTCTATACGGTGAAACGCGGCGACGTCCTGTGGAAGATCGCTGCCAATCACGGCGTAAGCATTCAAACAATTGTGAATACAAACAACCTCCAAACAACCGAAATTCTCATCGGGCAAAAGCTGCTGATCCCGACGCAGGAGCCGGCAGCGGAAACGCCCCAGCCAAAGCCAAAGGCTGAGCAGGACAAGCCTTGGGTCGAGAATACTCGCTATCAGGTCGTCAAGGGAGATACGCCCTGGACGATCTCCATTGCCCACGGCATCCCTTTTACCGAGTTTTTGCAAGTAAACAAACTGTCTGAGTCGGACTATTTGCAAATCGGCCAGGTCGTCACCATTCCGGTGCACCACATCCCGAAAACAGCGACGGCTGGCGCCAAATACGGTGAGTATCTCGACTGGTTCGAAGCAGCCCAGTACTTGTTCCCGATCAACGCGACCGCAAAAGTGACCGATTTTGCCACCGGAAAAAGCTTCATGGTCAAACGAACAATCGGCGCTTCCCACTCGGATACGGAGCCGCTGACCGCTGCTGACAGCGCTGCGATCAAAAGCATTTGGGGAGGAAGCTTTTCCTGGAGCATCCGTCCCGTCATCGTCGAAGTAGATGGCAGACGCCTCGCCGCTTCGATGTCGTCCATGCCGCACAGCATCGAGTACATTGCCGACAACGATTTTGACGGGCATTTCGATATTCACTTCCCTGGCAGCTTGCGCCACAAAGACAACCTGGTCGACCCAGACCATCAGGCCGCCATCCGCATTGCGGCAGGAAAATAGCAACTGCCATCAGAAAAGCCGTTCCGGTTGAAACGACCGGAACGGCTTTTTTACGTGCCAAAGTCAAAAGGTTAGAAACAGCAGTCGCGCCCGCTTGCTTTCCCTGCGTTTGGCATCGTACAGCTTCAGATAAAGCAATAAAACTTGTCTCATCGCAAACTTTTGCCCAAGGGGACAGACGTTTATTTATACGGGATCGGCCCTACATACTTTCCTTCGAACACTTCGGTAGCGGGCCCGGTCATGTAGACGCGGTTGTCTTCTTCCCGCCAATCGATAAAAAGGTCGCCTCCGGCCAGATGCACCGTGACCTTTCTGTCGACTTTGCCCGCGAGCGTTGCCGCGACTGCCGCTGCACAAGCGCCCGTGCCGCATGCGAGCGTCACACCCGATCCACGCTCCCAGACGCGGAACAAAATTTCTTCCCGATTCAATATTTGGATAAATTCGACGTTAGTGCGCTCCGGGAACCATTCGTGAAACTCGATCTGCGGCCCGTATTTGCGCACGTCCTCGTCCCGGACTTCGTCGACGAAAATGATCGCGTGCGGGTTGCCCATGGAAACAGCAGTCATCGTAAACACGGTGCCGTCCACTTCCAGCACTTCCTCGCGCGCCTGCTCCTCCGGGATGCCTGTCATCGGAATCGCCGCCCGCTCAAAGCGCGGTTCGCCCATGTCGATCGTCACCTGCTCGACTTTTCCGTCTTCACCAAGCGAGACAACCGGCTTCATGATCCCGCCGAGCGTCTCGACGGTAAACGTCTTCTGCTGCGTCAAGCCGTGGTCGTAGACGTACTTGCTCACGCAGCGCAAGCCGTTACCACAGTTTTTCGCCTCGCTTCCGTCGTTGTTGAAGACACGCATGCGAAAATCAGCCCGCTCCGACGGCAGAATCAGAATCAGCCCATCCCCGCCGATGCCGAAGTTGCGGTCGCTGACCCGTCTTGCCAGTTCGGGAAGATCCACCCCCGCCAACGTTTCTTCAAAACAGTTGACGTACACATAGTCGTTGCCCAAGCCATGCAATTTGGTAAATTTCATCTGCCACTCCCCGTTTTCTCTGTAATTTCTGACTCGCTCTCTATATGGACTTATCTTAACACAACACCTCCATATTTGGGGAAGTGGTATACTTACCAGTAGCGATTGAGCAATCCCGACAGAAGAGGTGACAACGATCCAGATGAAGAACGCACCATTACGCTATGCGCTGGGCACTCAAAACGAAGCAAAGCGTCTGGCGGTACAAAAGGCGACGGGAGCAGACCCGATCTGCCTGTCCGTCCCTTCCGGTGTGTCTGCCCAGCCGATGAGCGAGAAAGAGACGATTGCCGGAGCCATCAACCGGGCAAAAGCGGCCTTGGCCTCCGCTTGCGAGGCGCACATCGGGCTTGGGCTGGAGGGCGGCCTGATGTACGATCAGGAATTTACCCAGCAATGGTATTTGATTTCTGTCTGCGCGGCCTGGAACGGAAGCGAGCTGTATTTGGGAAAAGGACTGGCTTTTCCGATCCCTAAGCAGGCAGCCGAACGCATTTTGGCAGAAGGAATTGAACTGAATGTCATCATCGACGAATGGGGCCAGACTACCGGGAGCAATCACCGCGGCGGGGCGTATGCCCTTTTGACTGGCGGCCGCGTCAACCGGGCGGACGTTTTCTGTGAGGCAGTCATTGCGGCGACAACTCCGTTTTTGTCCCGTCTGTACACGAACTGAGCGAGCAAATGCAAAAACCTCCCCGGGCCGTTTTGTGCCCAGAGAGGTTTTTTGCGGTCTGATGCGGCTTAGCGGGCCGTGTAGTACGGGTAAATGACGAGCGCTCCCAAAATGGAGATCGCCCCCACGATCATCGCCCAAGCTCCCAGCGTTCGCGAGTCCCGGCGATACGCCAAATAGCCAAGCACCATCCCGATTGGGGCCACGAGGTACGGCATGAGGAACAGGGACAGGATCGATAGCCCCAGTCCTGTCATGCCGATCCCGCTGGCTCCGCTTTCCCGACTGTCCTCGTCATCGTTGACCTCACGCACAGAACGGCGCGCAGGGATCGGTTCGGCGATTTCCGCTGCGGCCTCGATATCGTCGTCTCGTACAGAAGCGACCGGCGCGCGGTCCTCCCGTGTCAGAACGACTCCATCCAGGCGCTCCGAAAAATCGTTTTCCACCCTGTCGTTGTCCACTCGGTCGTCCAGCTCGCCTGAATAGCGCTCTGTCAAAGAGTGTGGGTCGTAGTGAATCCTTCGCCTGGAGCGTCCTTCGTGTTCGTCGAAGGCAGCCTGGGTCCAGGTCTCCACCGCAAACTCCCTGTCGTGCTGATCTACTGTCTCGGAAAAGCCGGTATCTTCCTTCCGCTTCGCATTCATGCGTTCACGTCGATCCAACATACCATGCTCAGCCCCTTTTTTGGTAAAGGATTTGTTAGTGAAGGAAGTAGCCTTATTGTCTGCCCGCGGTGTACAATTTAAACTGGAGGCGAGAGGATGAAACCAGAGAAAATCCTAACCATTGGCATTGATATTGACGGTACGGTGACGTCACCCAGCAGCATTGTGCCATTGATGAACGAGAGCTTTGGAAGAGATTTACGATATGAAGACTGTTACGAGTACAATTTGGCCAACGTATATCAGATTACAGACGCGGAATTTGAAGAGTGGCTCGACCAGAACGGCGAGCGACTGTACGACGAGGCACCTGTGCACGGGATTGCCGATCAGGTGTTGCGCAAGTGGTATCCTGCGCACAAGCTGATCTACATCAGCGCCAGGGAAGCGCGTCATCACGACGTGACGCTGAACTGGTTTGCCCGTTACCAAATCCCTTACCATGAAGTCGATTTGGTCGGCTCCCACGACAAGCTGGCGGCCGCACAAAGATGGGGCGTGGACCTGTTTTTGGAGGATCGGCTGGAAAATGCCTTGCAGTTGTCCGAAGCTTTGCAGATTCCCGTCTTTTTATTCGATACGCCGTACAATCAAGCCCGGCTCCCCGAGCTGGTGCACCGCGTGACCTCCTGGGAAGAAGTCGACAGGAAGGTCAAAGAGCTTGCGTTTGGACAAGCCCGCGTGTAACCTCTGCCCTGATTGCGCCCACGCAAAAAGACGTATCTCCATGGCGGGATACGTCTTTTTGAGCGCCAAGACGCACGAAGAAGCTCTGCAAGTGTCTGCGGCAAATGTCCGCGCGCAGTCACGCTTCGGGTCGGTTAGCCTCATTCGAAGGCTTTCCTTTACTTCTTCTCAGACTTTTTCGGCTTGAACGTCAGACAACAGGTCTCGGACGACTTCGTCGCATGATCCTTATGGCCTGTGTTTTGCCCGTACTCGCCAGCAAACTCTTCCTTCGTGTTTGCGTTGGCATGTGCGTCGATTTCCACCATGATTTCGTCGGCGCTGCAAAGATTGCCTTGCGCCCAGTACTCACAGTTTGCTACGCTGCATCTTACTTCTGGCATATGCTTTCACCTCCTAGACGCTATCCTTCACCATTCGTCTAGAGGTTATACTTGTGAAACATAACAGCTACAGAAAAGAGGATGGTCCCATGAGCTCTCCCCGTGTGGTCGTCATTACCGGGGCTTCCGGCGGTCTCGGGCAGGCATTGACGCGACTGCATCTGGAAAAAGGCGACCTCGTCATCGCCGCAACGCGCAAGCCCGTCAACCACGAGTCCCTGACCACTCCGGTCCCTGATTCCAACCGCTTTTTTTCCTATACTGTCAATGTCGGAAACAACGAGGACGTCCGCCGCTTTGCCGCCTGGGTGCACGTCCGCTTCGGCAGGTGCGACATCCTGTACAACAATGCGGGCATTGCCGTGTTCGAGCCACTCATCGGCATGGACATTGACGAGCTGGAGGAAACGTTGCGCACAAACATTGCCGGCGTGATGTACACCACGCGCGCCTTTTTGCCGCTGATGCTCGACTGTGGCTCGGGACACATCGTGAACGTCGCCTCGCTCGCCGGACAAGTCGTGACCGCCAAGGCATCCGTCTACGCCGCGAGCAAAGCGGCGGTGATCCGCTTCAGCGAAGGCTTGCAGCACGAGCTTGCCGGAAGCGGCGTTCGCGTCACCTGCGCCATGCCCGGGCCGATCGACACTCCTTTTTTGGAAAAGGCAGACAGGACCGGGGCGTATCGCAGCAAGGTCGCCCGTTATTTGCTCTCCGCAGACGAAACGGCCCGCCACATTTACAAAGCCGTACAAGCCAACCGCTCCGAAGTGGCAATGCCCTATCGCCTGAAAATGCTGTCGGTGCTCTATGCGCTTTTGCCGCAGCGCATCAAACAGCTAGTCGCCCCGCTCCTCAACCGCAAGTGACGGACTCTCCAGGTCCCTCAATACTCCGAAGGCCAAAAGCCCGCAGGCGATACAGACAGCGGCCCCGGCTCCGAACAGTCCCTGCACGCCAAGTGTAGGGATCAGCACCCCCGAGACTGCCGCGCCAGCCGGCATGCCTGTGCCTGTAATCGTCCGGATGCTCGTCATAACCCTGCCCAGCAAAGCATCCGGTACTTGTCTTTGCAGGTAGCTTCGGTACATGATGTTATACGGCGAATAGCTGAAGCCCGCCAAAGCCATCGCGATCATCGCCACCTCCAGCCGCGAAAAGAACGCGAGCGGCATGGTTGTAATTCCCCACAAAACGATAATGCCCGCCAACGTCACGCCCAACGGTATCCGCCAGGAAATCGTCGAGAAAAACAAAGACCCGAGCAGCGCCCCGATCGCAAGCGACGACCAGAGCATCCCCAGCGCCACCGAGCCGCCCGCCAAATTCTGGTTGGCATACAGCGGCAGCGCGACCTCAATCGGCCCGTAAGACATATTGAACAAAAAGGTGAACAGCACGAGCGCCACTATTTGCTTTTTCCCGAACAAATAGCGGTATCCCGTCTTCATGTCCGCGAAAAGCGAGCGCAAAAACAAGCCGATCTGCGCGGGTTGCGCCGCCGATTCCGGATTGGCGCTTTTCGTCATTTCTTTTGGCAAGCGGGAAAAACAGAGTGCGCAGACAAAGAAGCTGGCCGCATCAATCAACAGCACGTACGCTTCGCCAATCAGCCCGATCAATACCCCGGCCAGCGCCGGACCGAACATGTAAATGATCTGCCACTGGCTTTCCATGACGCCGTTCGCCTTGACCAGATGTCTTTTGTCGGCCAAAAGCCTCGGCAAAAGCGTCTGGGCGCCTGCCGTACTGAGCGGAGAGAGCGTACCCGCAATGACAATCAACACGTAAATCACAAAAAGCGGAACATGGTCGACCAGAAGCAAAGCTACCAGCGCGATATAAATCAGGCCGCGCGCTACATTGTCCACCATAATCAGCTTTCGGCGATCGAACCGGTCCAAGAGCACTCCCGCCACCAGTCCCGCAAACACAGCAGGCAACATGTACGCGAGCACGACGCCCCCCATCGCGGCGGGCGAGCCCGTTTTTTTCATGACAAACCAGGTAAGTCCCATCCAGCCAAACTGATCGCCCAATCCCGACAAGAACATGCCGAGCCAATACCAGCGAAACGCATGCTGCCTCCATAGCTCTTTCATCCCTGCATCTTCCTTTTTTCGTCTTTTTCCATCATTGTACAGACGATTTTATACTTTTTCAACAATTATATTTATTAAATAAAAAAGTGAACGGAAGTAACACAAAAAGACCTTTGCCATCGCAGCAAAGGTACGGGCATTTTACGAGACGACTATTCTTCCTGTCCCAGCTTCTGCAACTGCCTGCGGCTCCACAGCCAGACACCGCCTGCTGCTACGCCGAACATGCCGAGCCAGACCGAGACAGACGCGCTGCCCGCTTGCTCTGCGGCAAAGCCGAGCACGAGACAGCTTGCGGAAAAGCTCCCCATCGTCGCCATCTCCCGGATCGAAAAGACTCGCGCCAAATAGGCCGGGGCCGCCAGTTTTTGCAGCTTGGTTACGGACAAAATCGAAGAACCAAACGACGCGAAGGAACAAAACAGAATCGCTACCGCAAGACCGAGCAGCGGCTTGATATGAAATACCGCTACAATCGACAGCCCCATGGCAATCAGCGCCCATCCCTGGAACCGTGCAATTCCCCGTTCGCTCAGGCGCTCCGCCAGCCTGCCCGCTGCCAAACCCGCCAGCACGCCTCCAAGCCCGAGCGGAATGTCAAGCAGGCCGACGACGGCAATAAAGGTAAACTCGTTCCCGATGATATGAACAATATGAGCCGCATACAGACGGCGAAAGACCGGGTGTTGAAGCAAGGTCATGATCGCGCATCCTTTCCCCGTTAAGGTAAGTCGAGACTTTCAAAAGCTTACCCAGTCAACTTTCTCACATTGTAGCACTTGCCTGAAAATATCGGCAAATTGTTCTTGTCAGCGCCCTCCGTTGTAAGCTATCATACGTTCAAATAAAATTGAACGTTTCAAAATAACAACACGTTCACTTTTCCCGAAATGGAGCTGACACGATATGAAACGGTTTCTGGTCATCGAAACATTGGATCAACTGAAGGCGATTAGCGACTCGTTGCGAATGGACATCATCATGTTGCTCGTCAAGGAAGCGTACACGGGAAAGCAGCTCGCTACCCTGCTCTCCCTCTCTGCCTCCAAAGTCCATTACCATCTCAAGGAGTTGGAGAACCACGGCTTTATCAAAGTCGTCCGCACAGAAGAAAAAAACGGGATTGTGCAAAAATTTTTCCGCGCGGTCGCCTACGACTTCAAAGTGAGCGAGGAGCTGCTCCCGTCGCTTCGCGAAAACAGCATGCTGCTGCAGGAAGCGATGGTCAACCATCTACGCACGAGCATTACCCGCCTGTACAACGCCCCTGACGAATCGTTCATGCAATTCGTGGACGAAAGCAAGCGCGCCCCGGCGGTTGCCTTCAATGCCGAGGTAAAAGCTCCGCGGGAGGAACTCCACGCCTGGCTGAAAAAATACCACGCCCTCATCAACGAGCTGGGGGAAATGGAAGAACGCCATCTCGCGCGGATCGCTGCCGGAGAAGTAAAAGACAGCGAAGAAAACTTCTACCTCGTATCCGTCGGCTTCATGACCAACGAACGCTATTACGTGGCCGACGATGAATCTTTGCCGGAAAATTACGAACATCTGCCTAGCGATCACAAACATGTGACCAACAAAATTGTCGTCAAAAAGAAAAAGGAGGCGACCAGCGATGGCAATGGCGACCTCGACAACAACTAGCGCCTTGTGGAAAAATCGCTCGTTTCTATCGCTCTGGAGCGGCACGATTCTGTCCGCCGTGGCCGACGGCGCGTTCTTTTTGCTGCTGTCGTGGTTTATCGTCGACCGGACCGGGTCGGAAGCGATGCTCGGAACCGCCCTCATCTGCATGTCGATTCCCCGCCTGCTGTTCATGCTCGCCGGAGGTGTCGCCGCCGACCGCTGGAATCGGAAATGGATCATGCTCGCCTCTATTCTCGCGCGCAGTCTCATTTTGCTCGGCTTCAGCCTTGCTTTGCAAAACGAGCCCGGTACGTGGCTGTACGTGTTCATCTACGGGATCGCCGCCTTGTTCGGGACGGTCGACGCTTTTTTCTGGCCGGCGCGCAGTTCGATTTTGCCCTCGCTGGTGTCGCGCGAGCAGCTCGCTTTCGCCAACAGCCTGATGGAAATTTCCCAGCAGATCAGCATGGTCGGCGGGCCTGTCGTCTCCGCTGTGCTGATTCGCACGGGCGATTACCCGCTCATGTTTCTCATTTTGGCGGTGGCCTTTTTCGTTGGGGCGATCTTTTTGTCCGCTTTGCGCCTGGCTCCAGCGCAAACCGCATCGCCTGCCCCGCAGCAGGACGCTCCGGCTTCCGGCAAAAGCTCTTACTTCCAGGACATTTGGAGCGGCATCCGCTTTACGTACAGCATCCCGATCTTGACGATGATTTTGACGACCTCGCTCGTCATCAACATGATGTTTTCCGGGCCGATCAACATGGCCATTCCGCTCCACGTCAAAGACCTGGGCTGGGACGGAAGCGCCTACAGCTCCCTTAGCACCGCGCTTGGAGTCGGCACGATTGCCGGGGGAATTTTGACCGGGCTGTGCAAAGGTTTCCGGGGAAAATTCATGCTGCTCCCGCTGTTTCTCGGCGTCATGGGCATCGGGATGAGCTCGCTCTTTTTCATGCAGCAGTTGCTGTTTGGCCTGATCGGCATGTTTCTCATCGGAATGATGCTCAGCATGACGAACATTCCGCTGATTACGTACATCCAGACCATCGTTCCTTCGACGATGCTCGGCCGGGTCATGTCGCTGCTCGCGCTGATGTCGATCGGCTTTGGCCCTGTCAGCTACGCGCTTTGCTCGTTTCTTTTGGCTACGAAGGCGGCCACATCCGGCGTCCTCTTGCTCGCAGGCGGCATCATTTTCACCTGCTCCGGGCTTAGCCTGCTCTTGTTCCGCACCTTCCGCAACATCGAGCAGCATCCGGACTGGCGGCGCTCTGCGGCTGGCGAGACGACTCTCAACAGCTCCGTGTCTTCCACATCGGCAGCTCCATAACGCATGCGGTTGCGTCCCCGATTCAAAAAAACGCGCCCCTCACAAGCGAGTGCCATGCTTGCAGGTGCGCGTTTCTTCCATTATACTTTTTGCTCTGTTCCTACCAGTATCTTCGGCAACTGCCGGAAGCCGAAGCCCATCCGGCTGATCGTCCCTGCCTCGTCGCGGTAGAAGTGGATGTACGAATCTGTCTCTCCCCGCTTCCAGACGAAGCCGTCTTCCCCTACAGGACGCAGCGGGACTGTAGCGCCCATCGCCTTCAGCACGAGCGCGTTTTCTTCGATGGCAACGGTGACATTGGCGCCTTCCGAGGAACGGTATTCTCCGGCGTAAGCCGCAAATCGCTCAGGCGGCAGCTCGTAGTCCGCATACGGGAACGGAGGGGTCGCCGCAGGCTTTCCATTGTTTGCATTCAACAAGCCGTGCATCAGATCGGTCACGGGGGCACCATCGACATTCATGAGAATCGCCCCGGTCAGGTTGCGTTCGGGAATGGCGAAAATTTGCGCGCTGACCCCTTTGATCGCTCCGCCGTGCTCGACGAGCGTCCCTCCGTGGCAATCCGTGCCGATCATCAGCCCGTAGCCGTAGCCTTGGAAGGGGCTGAGCGGGGCGTGGGGCGTCGTCATCGCCTTGACACTGGCCTCGGAAAGCAGCCGCTTGTCGCCCACCAGTCCCCCTGTGCGGAACAGCTCCGTATAGCGCAGCAAATCGCGTATCGTCGACTTCAAAAAGCCTGCCGAGCGCATCGCCGGAGCGTCCCACCACGAAGGCGAGCGATACACGTCGCCGCCGTCTTCCGGGCTTTTGCGGGTGAACAGCGTCGCGACCTGCGCATCGGCTGGCAGCTCCTCGATCAAAAAGGCGCTGTGCGTCATGCCAGCAGGCGCCAGGATGTTCTCGTGGACAAACTGCTCGTACGTGCTGCCGCTCACCCGCTCGATAATGACCCCGAGCAAGGCGTAGCTGTCGTTTGAGTAGCTGAACTGCTCGCCCGGCGCGCCGAGCAGTTCGTAGTCGAGCTTTGCCAAATAAGCGAGCATCTCTTCTTTTGTCTCGATAGCTTCGGCTTTTTCTACATCCCATTGCAAGCCGGAGCTGAAGCTGCGGTCGGCTGCTTCTTCCGCCATGCTGTTTTTCATCGCGCCGACGAGTGTATCCAACGGAGGGAAACCTGCGGTGTGGGTCATCAGATGATGGATGGTCATCTCGCGGGTAAAAGCTTCATTCGGCGTGCGCAACTCGGGAATATAGGTGCGCACCGGGTCGTGGACATTCAGCTTGCCTGCTTCCTGGAGCTGCATGATCGCCACGCACGTAAACGATTTGGTCACCGAGCCAATGCCGAACACCGTATCTGCGGTCAGCTCCTGCGCGTCCGCCGTATCGTCGGCAAGCCCGAAGCCGTGGAAATATTCGAGCTGTCCCTGTTCCGCCAGTCCGACTGCCGCCCCTGTGATTTTCGCCTTGGAAAGCAGGTTTTGCGCATACTCTTCAAACGATTCAACCCACACCGCCATCGTTCTTCTCCCCTTTTTCCCTTTCTTTTAGAAAAATCGTGAAGCGCGGCTGTTACGGCCGGAAATTCGCCGAGCGGAGCACGTAGTTGCCAATCGCCCGCGCATTCAGCGCGTAGCCGATTCCCGGACCATCCGGCACGGCCAACTGCCCTGGAGCGATCAGCTCGACACCGCCCTCCACGATGTCTTCCTCCCAATAACGGCTGGAGGCCGCTGTATCGCCCGGAATCGTGAAGTTTGGCAGGCTGGTAATGGCGATATTGTGCGCGCGGCCGACCCCTGATTCGATCATGCCCCCGCACCAGACCGGAATGTCATGCGCCTGGCAAAAATCGTGAATCCGCTTGGACTCAGTCAAACCGCCGACGCGACCGACTTTGATATTGATGATGCCGCAACTGCCCAGCTCGATCGCTTTTCTGGCGTCCTCCACGCTGTGAATGCTCTCGTCGAGGCAAATCGGCGTGGAAAGCTCGCGCTGCAGCTTCGCATGGTCGATGATGTCGTCATGGGCCAGCGGCTGCTCGATCATCATCAGCCCGTATTGATCCAGCTCCTTCATCACGTCGATATGCTCCATCGTGTAGGCGGAGTTCGCGTCGGCCATCAGTGGCACATCGTCGCCAAACTGCTTGCGGATTGCGCGAATCAGCTCCACGTCAAACCCCGGTTTGATCTTCACCTTGATTTTTTTGTAGCCTTCCGCGAGGTGACGCTCCACTTTTGCCAGCACCTGATCGACTGTCGGTTCAATCCCGATGCTGATGCCAACGTCGATTACCGATTTGTTTCCCCCAAGCGCCTTGGCAAGCGACACCCCTTTTTGCTTGCTGTACAAATCCCAAATGGCCCCTTCCAACGCCGCCTTCGCCATGTTGTTGCGGCGGACGGGAGCAAACAGCCGATCCACGTCCTCCGGCGTCTCGATTGGACTGGCAAACAGCTTCGGAATGAGAAAACGCTCCATCATGTGCCAAACAGTTTCGGTCGTTTCTTCATTATAATAAGGGTCCGGCATCGCCACGCTCTCGGCGTAGCCGACTTCCCCTTCTCCGTAGACGCTAACCAGAATCAGCTCCTTGACCACCGTGTAGCCAAAGCTTGTTTCAAAACGGAAGCGAAGTGGTATGTGCAGTTGCTGCAGCTCAATGCGCTCGATTTTCAATGATCTTCATCCCTTCTGTTTCATATAGATGGCATGCGACAAAATGGCGGGGCTGGATCTGGCTGGGAACGGGACGAACCGTGCGGCAAATCTCCGTGCTGTGCGGACAGCGCGTATGAAAGGAGCAGCCTGCTGGCACCCGCGAAGGACTGGGAACGTCGCCGCCAAGCACGATCCTTTCCTTTCGGCGAAAAGGATTGGCTTTTGGCACGGCAGACATCAGCGCCTGTGTATATGGATGCAGCGGCCCCGTAAACAAATCTTTTTTGTCCGCGATTTCCACGATGCGCCCGAGGTACATGACGGCGATTCTGTCGCTAATATGGCGAACGACGCCTAGATCGTGGGAAATAAACAGGTAGCTCAGTCCGAGTTGCTCCTGCAAATCTTGCAGCAGGTTGACAATCTGCGCCTGAATGGAGACATCCAGGGCAGAAACCGGCTCGTCTGCCACAACCAGCGCTGGCTGAACCGCCAAAGCGCGCGCAATCCCGATCCGCTGTCGCTGACCGCCGCTGAACTCGTGCGGATACCGGGCCGCGAACTGCGGATTCAGCCCGACCAGTTGCAACAGCTCCTGCACCTGCTCCCGCCGATTGGCGGACGACAGCTTCGGCTCTCTCACGCTCAGCGCTTCCTCCAAAGCTCCCTGCACCGTCATCCGCGGATTGAGCGAGGCGTACGGGTCCTGAAAGACAATTTGCATTTTTTTGCGAAAAGAGCGAAAACGACGCTCCGGCATCGCCGTTATTTCTTGGCCTTCAAAGTGAATCGTCCCGCCTGTCGGCTCGATCAGGCGCATGATGCTTCGCCCCGTGGTCGATTTGCCGCAGCCGCTTTCTCCGACAAGCCCCAGCGTCTCCCCTTTTTTAAGCTGAAAGGAAACTCCATCGACTGCCTTGATGACTTCGCCACTCTTGCCGAGCAGTCCTTTCTTCACGGGAAAATACGTCTTCAGATCGTTTACGGATAACAAAATCTCGCTCATACCGCCATCTCCTCTTTCGCGTACAGCCAGCAGCGTACGGCTTGTGTGCCTTGGCCGGAGAGCGGCGGCTTTTCCAGGTAGCAGCGTTCCATCGCCAGCGGACAGCGAAAGCGAAAGGCACAGCCCTCTGTCACTTCGCCGAGCAACGGGACGCTGCCTTCGATCGGGGCCAGTCGTTTTTTCTCTTCCTCATCCAGGTCGGGGATGCAGCGCAGCAGCCCGGCCGTGTATGGGTGCAACGGCTGCGTAAACAGGCTGGCGACATCTGCCTCCTCCACGATCTCCCCGTAGTACATGACCAGCACCCGATTCGCCATTTCCGCGACGACTCCAAGGTCGTGCGTAATCAGCAAGAGCGAGGTGTTGGCCTTTTCCTTCAAATCGTTCATCAGCTCCAGTATTTGCGCCTGAATCGTCACGTCCAGCGCCGTCGTCGGCTCGTCGGCGATCAGCAAATGCGGGTTGCAGGCCATCGCCATCGCGATCATGACCCGCTGCTTCATCCCTCCCGACAACTGGTGCGGATATTCGCGCATGATTTCCTCGGCGCGCGGAACCCCGACCTTTTTCAGCATGGCAATGGCCTGTTCCCGCCGTTCTTTTTTGGACAAATCGGTATGCAGGCGGTAAACCTCCTCTAGTTGCTTGCCGATGGTGTGCACCGGATTTAAGGAGGTCATCGGCTCCTGAAAAATCATCGCGATCTCTTTGCCGCGAATCTCGCGCATCTCCTTTGGCCCCAGCTTGCCAAGCTCCCTGCCTTGAAAGCGGATGCTGCCCTCCATCTGCGTGGAGGAACGGGACAACAACCCCATGATCGCAAGCGAGGTCACGCTTTTGCCGCAACCGGACTCTCCTACCAAGGCGACCGTCTCGCCTTTTTTGAGCTGAAAAGAAATGCCTTGCAACGCGGGCAGCACGCCATTTTCCGTCCTGAACTTCACCCGCAGGTCATTGACCGCAAGCAACGCGTCTTTCATTTTCCATCCTCCCTTACCTCGTTTTCGGGTCCAGGGCGTCACGCAAGCCATCGCCAAGCAAGTTGAAGCCAAGGACCACCAGCATGATCGCCATGCCAGGGAAAATGGACATCCACCAGGCCTGACTCAAAAACGACTTGCCGACAAAAACCATCGCCCCCCATTCCGGCATCGGCGGTTGGGCACCGAGCCCGAGAAAGCTCAGGGCGGCAGCGGCCAAAATGCTGACGCCAAACTGAATCGTCGACAGCACGATGATCGGCGACAGGATGTTCGGCAAAATGTGCTTCAAAAGAATTTGCCAGTCGCGAATCCCCAGGGCGCGGACGGCCTCGATGTACTCCTTTTCCCGGATGGACAGGACGGCAGAGCGCACGACCCGCACGTACGACGGAATGACCGCAATCACGACGGCAATCATCGCATTGGTTAACCCCGGCCCGAGCACGGCAATTACCGCGATCGCCAACAGCAGGGCGGGAAGCGACATGAGAATGTCCATCCCTTGCATGATGAACAGGTCGAGCTTGCGGTAGTAACCGGCGATAATGCCGAGCGTGACGCCAATTGCCGTAGAGAGCACGACCGTAATCAGCCCCATCAAAAGCGAGATCCGCCCGCCGTGCAAGAGCCGGGAAAAAATGTCGCGGCCAAAATCATCCGTCCCCAACAAATGCGTAAGGCTGGGCGCAGCCAGGCGTTGCTCAAAGTTCATCTGCTCGACGGAGTGCGGCGCAATGACCGGCGCAAACAAAGAGGCCAGCGTAAAAATGAGCAGGATGATCGCTCCGGCCATGGCGGTTTTGTTGCGCCGCAATCGTTTTCCGATCACCGACCAGTAAGAGGATGTGTGATGGCTGTTGTTCACGGTTATCCTGCTCCTTTCCTTAGTCGAAGTGGATGCGCGGATCAATCCGGCTGTAGATGAGGTCCACAATCAAGTTGGTCAGGGCAAAAATCAGCGCCATGAAAAACACCATCCCCTGCACCGTCGGCATGTCCCGCTTGCTGATCGCCTCGATGGCCAGACTGCCGATGCCTTGCAAAGAAAACACCGTTTCGACCACTACCGCTCCAGCCATGAGCGAGCCGAATTGCAGGCCGATCATCGTCACAACCGGGATGATCGCGTTGGGCAAGCCGTGGCTGAACACGAGAGAAACGAGAGACGCTCCTTTTGCCTCCGCCGTCCGCATGTAGTCTTGCTTGATGACTTCGAGCATGCTGGCGCGCGTCATCCGGGCGATCATGCCCGCTTCGGCCATCCCCAGCGTGATCGCGGGCAAGAGCAAGGAATGAATGCCCTCGTAGCCGGAGATCGGGAACAAGGCGAGCTTGTAAGCGAAAATCCAGATCAAAAACAGCGCGATCCAAAAGCCCGGCGCGGAAATGCCGACCAAGGAGGTCAGGACGACCAACCTGTCGACAAACGTGTTTTGTTTGACGGCGGCAATCGTCCCGAGCAAAATGCCGAAGATCGCGGCAATGACGACACTGAGCACAGCGAGCTGCATCGTGATCGGGAAGCGCGCGACAATTTGCTCCCACACGCTCTCCCCGGTAAAGAGCGAGGTTCCGAGATCGCCCGTCAACAGTCTCCCCAAAAAGCTCGCGTACTGCTGCCAAAGCGGCTGATCCAGCCCGAGCGAAGCGCGCATCTGGCTGATCGCTTCCGGCGTGGCAAACTGTCCCAATATTTGCGTTGCGGGGTCGCCGGGGATCAGATGGACCATGAGAAAAATCAGGACAGAGACGCCAAGCAGCGTGCCCAATAGAGAAAGCAGCCTTTTTGCGACATAGCGGCGCATGTCTTCACCCCTGCTTTTTGCCTATTTGTCGAGCGTGACATCATTCAAAATGAAATATTGCGTGTACGGATTAAGCGAAAAGCCTTTAATGCCCCGTGTCGCCGTCACCAGCTCGTTCACCCAGAGCGGCACCCATGGCGACTCGTTCAGCAAAATTTCCTGCGCTTGTTCGTAAATGCGGATTCGCTCCTCTTCGCTTGCCGCTTCCCGGCCTTTGTTGAGCAACTCGTCCAGCTCCGGCTTCGTGAAGTGCATGCGGCTTGTGGCATTGCTCTTTTCAAAGATGAGGTAGAGGATGTCGGCATCGAACCAGCCGTAGTACATCAAAGCCATGTCGTACGACTTTTTGCTGATGCGGTCTTTGATCGTCGTCATTTCCTGCACGGTAATTTTCAGGTCGATGCCCGCTTCCCGCAACTGGCTCTGGAGAATTTGCGCGGCGCGCGAAAACGCTGGCTCCTGCGACACGAGCAGCTCCACAGACAACGGCTTGCCATCCTTGTCGACGATGCCGTCGTTGTTGCTGTCCGTCCATCCGGCGTCGGCAAGCAGTTGCTTGGACTGTCCGAGATCGCGGGTGTACATTTGCTTGGCCTTGTTCTCAATCGCCTCGCTGTAGCCGAAAATCGTCGGTGCCAACGGGCCGTAAATCGGCTTGCCGAAGCCGTTCAACGCCACGGCAACGAGCGGGTCGCGGTCGACGGAGAGCGCTACGGCTTTGCGCAGGCGCACGTCGCCAAACAGCGGATGCTGGTTGTTGAACGCGATGTACTTGATGCCGATGTCCATCATTTTCTGAATCTCGACGTCAGGCAGTGCTTGCAGCTCGGCGACAGCGTTTGCTGGAACGTCGTGCAGCACGTGGATCGTCCCTTTTTTAAATTCCATCAGGCGGGTATCGTCGTCTTTCAAAAAGCGGAACAATACGTTGTCTACGTGCAACGGCCCTTTGTTTGTCGCGTACTCCGGCCCCCAGTTGAAATCCGGATTTTTCTTGTACAAAAGCGAGGCGCCGCGTTCGCGCTTTTCGAACTGGATCGCTCCTGTGCCCGATGGTTTGTCGCCAAAGCCGTCGCCAAGCTCTTTTGCCGTCTTGGCGTCGATCGGAGACACCAGCCCGCTAATGACGACGTTGATAAACGGGGCGAACGGCTTGGAGAAATGAATTTTCAGCGTCTGCTCGTCCGCTGCCTCCACTTTTTCGATCGGTCCCGCAATTCCTTTGACCGGGGAGATTTCCAGCATCCGGTCGAACGATTCCTTCACAGCCGCCGCTGTCACAGGCTCGCCGGAGTGAAAGCGCGTATTTTTGCGCAAAGTAAACGTCCACGTCTTGCCGTCCTGCGAGATTTCGTACTTTTCCGCGAGGCGCGGGACGATTTTCCCTGTTGTATCGCGGGTCAGAAGCGGTTCGTACAAAAGGCCGTTCTCATTGCCCAACCAGCTTGTCTTGTGCAGATCGAGCGTATCCGGTTCAATCAGCGAGGAGATGACGAGCGTGTTATTGCTCTTGCTCGTCCCGTCGCTATCCGGCTGAGTCGTCTGGGTTGCCGTCTGCGCGGAGCAGCCTGCGATCATTGCTGTTGCCAGCAAGACGCCAAGCGGCCCGTTTTTCCACCAGCTTTTTTTCATGCCTTCATCCCCTTTTTTCTCTCACCGTCACATATCGGTTTCTCCCACGAAGGGATAAATTTGGCGACTCGTGTTCTCGTAATGGCGCAGCCGCTCCTGCACCTGCTCGCCGTCGGCCTGGACCACGCCGCTGACGAGAATGTTCAGCATGGAAAAAATCGCGGTCATCCCTTTCAGGGCGGTTGGCGCAGGGGCGTACACCTTCAAGACTTGATCGGCAATCGGACCGACCGGGGACAGCTCGTCGTCGGTAATCCCGAGCACGACAGCGCCCCGCTCCTTCGCCGCCTTGGTGAACAAAATCGTTTCGTTGACGTAGCGGGGAAAAGAGAGCGCAATCACCAGCCAGTCCGCATTGATCTGGGTCAGCAAATAGTTCGCATCATCGACAGGGCCGTTGTACAGGTGCGCGTTTCCTTTTACGACATTGAGCGCAAAAGCGAGCCAGTGAGCCGGAGCGTAAGAGCTGCGGAAGCCGACGACGAGAATGTGCTTGGCGGACATAATGCGCGTGATCGCATGCTGAAGCTGCTCCTTTTGCAGCCCGCCCAGCGTTTGCCGGATGTAGGCGACATCTTGTTCCAGGTTGAAGGAGAGCAGATCGTCCTGTCCGCGCAAATTTTCCGCCGCCGCCCGCAGGCTGCTGATGGCGTCTTCTTTTTGCACTCGTTCGAGCAAGGAGCTGCGAATTTCATTTTGCAATTCGCTGTACCCGGAGTAACCGAGCGCGTAGGAGAGGCGAATGACTGTCGTTTCGCTCGTCCCATTCAGCGCTCCGACCACTTTGGCGGGCTTTTGGGCTACGATTTGTGGTTCGGCGAGAATGTATTTGGCGGCCAGCTTCTGCTGGTTGGTCAATTCCGGATAGTGCTTGCGAATGCGCTCCTGTACGTGTTCCATCGTTTTCTACTTCCTTGTCAGTTGTGGTAGGTTCGGATCGGTAATCGGATCGAGCGGGTAAAGCGGCCGGTTCGCCCGTTTGTACTCGAAAAAGCGGAAGTTCAATGTCGTCAGGCCAGGCGAATCGACCGTGATGACTTTGGCGCTGATCGGCTCGAAGGCGGCGCGGAAGTGCGTGCTCGATTTGAGCGCGACGATCTTGTAGCGCGTGACATCAATCCCGTGCAGTTGAAAAATTTGCTCATCGAGCACCTGCGACTTGACGGAGCAGACGATCACGTCCACGCCCCCGATTTGCAGGCGAACCGACTTGCCGTAGTCGGCCCGGGTGCCCCGCCCCATCGGCGTCGTCGCCACGAACTTGCCGTCGGTCAGCGCTTTGACATACGCCGTGACTTCAAGCGGCTCGCCGTGCAGGTCGTCTGTTTTCCCGCCCAGGCTCAGCTCGAGCGAGGCTCCGACTCCCGCCGCGAACGCTTGCTGCACCACCTCGGGATCGTACATGTAGCCGAAGCAGGCATCGGTCAACTGCGCTTCGAGCATGGCCCGCAGCAGATGAGTTCCGTCGCCGGGGGTTCCGCCGCCCGGGTTGTCCGATGTCTCGTTGATGACGATCGGCCTGCCTTCTGTCGCCAGCGCTTGCGCGATTCCCTCGGCAGGCGTCGGCATGATAAGCTCGAAGTCGTCCCGCCGTTCCCACACGAGCCGCGCCACATCCTCGCTCACTTTTCGCGCCAGCTCGCTGTCGTTGTTCGTGACCGCCAAAACCGCCACTCCCAGCTCGGGAATGTCCGTGTACGGAAAGCCGTGAAAAAACGCGCAGTCGATGACGTTTTCTTCCTTCTCCCAAGCCCAGCACGCTTCGTTGATTTCGCTTGCCGGAAAGTGGTGGGTAGCAGAGGTCGGGATCAACAAGGGCAATCTGGTCAAATGCATCGTCGGCTTCCACTCGCCGGCGACCATTTTGCGCGCGACATCAATCGCCTCCTGTCCACGCTCATAGCAGTCGACGTGCGGGTACAGATGGACGCCGAGCAGCGCGTCTGCTTCTTCCACCATCTGCGGCGTCATGTTCGCATGCAGGTCGAGCGTGACGACCAGCGGAATCTCGTAGCCGACTACGCCGCGCACGGCCGCAAGCAGGTCGCCTTCCAGATCGTCAATTCCTTCGGCGACGCCAGCCCCGTGCAGGGCAAGACAGATGGCGTCGGCGCCCTGTGCCAGACGCAGCCCTTCCAGCAGTTCGGCCTTCATCCGCTCGTACGTGTCGCGCGTGATCGTGCCTGCCGGATAGGCAAACGTGGAAAAGGTCGGCAAAAGCTCAATGCCCAGTTCCTCCGCCCGGTCGATCATTCCCCCTAAAAAGTTTCTCACTTTGCGGTTGCGATCCAGGATGACTTGCTGATGATCCCACTCCCAGCTCTGGAACAGGTCTAACGTGGAAGGAACGTTGGAAAACGTGTTCGTTTCGTGCACGACGCCGCCGATTGCCACTTTCAATCCGATCTCCTCCTCAATCGCTTTGCATTTTGAAGTTTAGACTTTAAATTTTGAATTTTTTGAAGTTATTCCTTTTGGCAAATTATATCGGCAAAAAAATCACGAATCAATGATTAATTCATGAACTTTTTTCCAGTTGGAATGTACTCGTTGAGCGGCAAAGGACTTGCCCCTTCCTTTTGGCAAAACGTGTTCCCGCCTGTTCGCGCCTCTGCCCGCGCACGCAAACAAAGGCCCTCCCGTTTTCCGGGAGAGCCTTCTGTCTAAGCGCTGCGAATTACGATGTTTTCCACTTCGCCAGTTCGGATGGGAACTTGTCGTTGAGCACTTTGATATATGTACCTTTCATGCCGAGCGAGCGGGACTCCAGCACGCCTGCGCTGGCCAGCTTGCGCAGCGCGTTGACGATGACGGAACGAGTCAGACCCGCCTGGTCTGCCAGTTGACTGGCGACGAGCAAGCCTTCGCGCGCGTCGAGCTGCTCCATAATTTTTTCAATGGCGATCTGTTCGCTGTAGGACAGCGAAGACAGGGCAATTTTGGCGAACGTTTTGTCGCGCACTTCATTTTCAATCTGCTCTGTGCGCTGGCGAACGATCTTCATCCCGATGACGGTCGCGCCGATTTCGCCCAAAATCAAATCCTCGGTTTCAAACTCGCCATACGCCCGCAGCAGCACGAGTGTACCCAGGCGGCTGCCGCCTGCATTGATCGGCACGATGGTCGTCATCATTTGCGGGAACAGCCCTGCCAGTTCTTTTGGCACGAAGCTGTACGGACTTTCGATCGACTCGTTTGCGAGCGTCTGTGTCACTTCCAGCAGTTTTTGATGTATGCCGCTTCGCAGTTGAGTGGAAGACTGGCCTTCTTCATTCAGCGAAATTTCCTGGTTCAAGCCGCTGCCGAGAATCGTGCCGTCCGCCGTAATGATGTACACATTTGCCGAGATGACCTCTGACAGCAACTTGGCGAGATCCTGGAAGCCTACGCCGCTGCCTCCCATTGTTTTTTGCAGCATCACATTAATTTTCCTGGTTTTTTCCAACAAATTCATAATAATATCCTCCTTGGATTTCTTCATGCTCACAGTATTGTCAGAAAAATCCAGCCCTATACATCCAAATCAAAAAATTAGAAAGACACCTCATGGAACCGGCTTTTGCCCCAAAAATAGGTGTATGCCTGCACACGTTTGCCCTGGCCTTCGACTATGTTATAGAGGGAACAAACATCACGTCACGAATTATGGGAGGATTTCAAATGGGGCTGTTTAACGGAGGCTTTAACGGATTTGCACTGATTCTCGTCTTGTTCGTCCTGTTGACCATCGTTGGCGTAGACGACTAATCGTCCGCCTTGTCAATCCACGAAAAAATGGCTGTCTGGTTCGCATCCCAGACAGCCTTCTTTTTTGCTTTCCCTTGTTTAACGCAGTTGTTGCTTGATCTTCTGCTCGATGGCATCGGCAATCACGCGAGTCGGCTTTTGCAGATCGGCCTCGTAAAGCCGGAAGCGGACATAGCGTTCGTCGAGGTTAAACGCTTCTTCCCAGGCGCCCAGGAAGCCACGCGCGCGCTTGTCGAGCTCCAGCAGCACTTCCAGCTCGCCTTCGCGCAAGTAAAAGACGACTTCCAGCTCCTCCAGACGGCTACGGTATGCCCCTGTCGGACGGAACTCAAATTCCTGCACAAACGGATACGTGCGGCCCAGGTGGCGGTTGTACTCGCAGTCGACCTTGTACAACTGGAAGCCAATCGACTGGACCGCCTCCAGTACTTTTGCCATCAAAGGATGCGGACGCACTTCGATAAAGTCGGAGTCGCCCGGATCAATCGCGTTTTTAATATCCAATCCCGTCCGCAAATAAACGGGTTGACGTCCCATAGTCAGCGGTGTCTCATAAGGAAGCTGGAACGCAAAAGGCAGTACCTTGTCCTCCTTCGGCTGCAAATAGACGCGCTCAGTCAGACGGTACTTGACCAGCGTGCACTCTTCCTTCACCTTGTTGTCATTCACTTCGCGTTCGTAGTGTGTGATAACGTACATGTAGATTTCGTCGATTTCCTGCGCTACGTCTCCACCGGAGATGTGCACTTCGCCTTTTACGAGGTCTCCAGGAACGAGGGACTCCTGCTCCAAACGGGCATCGACTTTGGCCGCTCCGATTCCGACACTGGCCAGCAACTTTTTGAACATGGACATGTACTCGCCTCTCCTTTGCGTTCACCCCAGATCTTGCGACAGATCTGCCTTCAGGTTTCTATGTAGAAATATACGGGGGAAGAAAAAGAAAGTTTCGCGCTATCTTTTGCCAGACATCGTCGGATATGACCTCTGCCGTCACAAACACTTGCAGCGTCCGCGCGATAAACACGGTCTTGATCCGCACCTCCACCATCGTCTGGTCGGACAAGACATACTCCCGGCGGCGCAGCATCTCGTGCAGCACCTGGTGAACCTCCGCGACCTGCTCTGCTTTTTTGCCTTTGAGCGAGGCGAAGTCTTTTTCGATCAAATCGACCACCTGCACGACGATCGTCCCGTGCAGCGGCTGCTTCTGGTCCGCCGTCAAGACAAAGGCGCGGACTTCCTCGATGACCTGATCCTGCTTTTTGCGATAGACCCGCTGGTTTTGCTTCAGCTCCTGATTTTCCTCGTACAGCTTTTTATTTTGCAGCTCCAGGCTTTTGCGGACAAGCATCATCTGCTCCATCTCGCGTCCGTACACAAACAAAACCGCCGTTCCGCCCAACAGGCAGCCGATGAGCAGGAGAGCGAGATAGCGTTTCCACAGGACGATCATCATGAGCGCACCTGCACGAGCCACTGCACGCAAATCGTCCCGATGTGCGCGCCCAAAAACGCGACGACGATCATGACGAGCTGTTTGAACACAGGCGAAAAGTTGCCCATCAATATTTTCTCAATCTGCAAAAACGAGTCAAAGGTGCCGCCCAGAGCACCGACCAAGCCCCAGATTTTCAACTGGTCCGCAAGCTGGACCATCGAAAAAAGCGGAGGCTTTTCCGTCAAAAAGGCGCCCAAGCCGCCGCACAAAGATCCGCCCACGACGATGCCATAGGCCACAAAAAAGGTCAAAATGACTTGTGCCATGCTGTTTTCCCACCCTCTCGACTGCGCTGCCTATGCTTATCCCTACGCAGCTTGTCTGGCTTTTATGATTGAAAAGCCGCTGCCAGGCCCGCGCGAAAGGATCGGCTGCTTGGACAGGAAAAAAAGATGGCATGCTTTTGTCGGCAGCATGCCACATGCGCTCACGGCTTGTTCTTGCCCCACCTGCGCAGACGCCTCTGAATGCGCGGCGAGTTCATCACCATGAGATCCATAAACAGGTTGACCATATTCGGGTTGCTCAGCACCTGTTTGAACACTTCCGGATTTTCCTTAAACCATTGCTCGTTGGCCTTGATCCAGGCTTTGAAGCCCTGATTCGAGCGATAGTGATTGTTCAAGCGGCGAACCGGCCGATATGCGCTCATCTCAATCTATCCCTTCGTCAAAGAATATGGAGAGGAGAAAGATGATAACGATAATCCAGATCACCGTTTCAAAGCCATCCTGGTTGAAAAAGCCGAAACCTTTCATGACAGATCCCCCCTTCACGCTGGCTCGAACCGTCGCACCTGGCATACCGCCCATGGTACCTTTCTCTATAGGTATATGTATCGGGGAAAAGTTTGGATTGGACATATGCCTGCCTGTCGCGCACATTTGTACGCTCGCCCAATTTTGTTGCATAGAGACAAACCTCTTTCACTCATACTAGAAGAGACGATACCAACAAAAGGAGGCGATTATGACAGCCTCGAGTGGAGCTCTCTGGCGCAACAAGCCTTATTTGATCCTGCTATTGCTCGTTTTTTTCATGCACCTGGCCTCGTATCTGGTCATTCCGGTCTTTCCGATCTTTTTGCAGAAGGTGCGGCAGTTGCATCTCGCCCAGGTCGGCTTCATTTTGGGCGCGGGCAGCATTGCGTACCAGATTGGCAGCCTGATCGGCGGGCCGATGTCGGATCGCTGGGGCCGCCGCGCGATCATCACGCTTGGCGCACTGCTTCAAGGAGGGGCCATGCTCGGATATCACTACAGCGCGTCGTACGGGCTTTTTCTGCTGTTTTCCTCCGTGAACGGTCTGGGGCTTGGCCTGTTGGCCCCCACGATCAAGGCGATGATTGCCGATGAGGTGGCGGAAGCACAGCGTACAGCCGCTTTTTCGTGGCGGGGGATTCTCGCCCACAGCGGCATTATCGTAGCGGGTCTGGTCATTACCTGGATGACGTCCGTCGGCCAGCAGCCGTTTATGATCGCAGCCGCGGTATTTGGCCTGCTCGCCGTGCTGACGTTTTTTTCCTTGCCAGATGATCGCTGTGTCGGGCCTGCCTGCCGCCACACGCCGATCTCGGAATACCGGCATATTTTGAAGCACCGCAGCTTCCTGTTGTTTTCCGCGATTACTTTGCTGATTTGGGCGTTGTATGCGCAATTTACGATGATCTTGCCTTTGCGCGGCGAGCACGTCCTGCATTCCGCGACGCTCATCGGCCTCGTCTGGACGATCAACTCGCTCGCTGTCGTCCTGCTGCAAGGCTTCGTCTCGCGCTTTGTCCTTTCGCGAATCAACCCGTATGTGGCGCTTGCCGCCGGAACGACCTTGCTCGGCGCGGGCCTGACCTTGATGGGCTGGGCCAATCAATTCGTCACGCTCAGCGCCGCAGCCGTCGTATTTATTGTCGGCGAAATGCTGTTCATGCCTGTCCAGGATTCGCTCGTCACTCATTTTGCCAAGGAAGAATGGCTCGGAGCGTACTTCGGCTTCTCCAACTTCGTATCCGGCGTCGGCACGGCTCTCGGGACGAGCATCGGCGGCGCGATGGTGGAAAAGCTCGGGGGAGTCGGCAGCCGAAGCCCATGGATCGGCTACGGGATCATCACGCTTTTGCTCGCGGCGCTGCTCGGCTTATTCGCGATTTATGCGATGCCGCGCCACAAAAACCCGGAGCAGGCTCCCGAACCGAAATCGGGAAGAAAGGAAGGTGCCACGTAAATGAGCAAGCAAAACAACCAGGATCAAGCGGGGAAAATGCGGGAGGCAGACCGCAGCCCCCAGCCGAAATCCGTGCAAAACGACGCCCCCGGCTACGGGGACAAAAAGCTGGAAGGGCCGGATCGCCCTGCTACTTGACGGATTGCCTGTGCTGCATCGCCGCAAGCCGATGCGCAGACGAAAAAGCCATTTCCCCTGGATCGGTGGAAATGGCTTTTTTTCTTGCTCGCCTGTTTTGGCCTGTTCAGTTGATCGACACGAGCCTGTACGGTAGCGAAAACTCGTCGAGCTTTTGCAAAAAGGCCTGGCTTGCGCTCTCGTCAGGAGCTATCAACTGCAAATAGCGCGTGAAGTAAAACACAATCCGGTCCTCGCTGCCCTCCTTCAAGCGGTAGTGCGAGAGCGTGGCAATGTCTGTGAGCCCGTAAAAAAACGCATAGCGCTCAGGGGTGAGCGGCGCCTGAAACGAGCGGCTGACGACGATGCCGTTGCTGCGGTTTTCCTTGCTGTTGTCTTTCGTCGCCCCGAGAAAACGCAACGTCTCCGCAGCGCGTCTCGCCCCCAATTTTTCCGCCAGCATGCTGTCGTTGTACTCCACTTCCACATCGGTCAGCCGCTCGCGTACAGACTCCAGCATGGACATCAGCACTTTGCGGACAGCCAGATTTTCCGTGGCGAACTGGTTGTCGAAGACGTTAAATTCGTAAGACGTCGCCTGGCCCTGGCGCTTCGTGTACAAAACAATCGCGTTCAAAAGCGCCACCTCCCCTCATTATCTCGGCAAAATCGACGCAAAGGTCGCCCGATCCAGCTTGCGCACGATGGAGAACAACAGCCGCTTGGCCGCTTCGTAATCGTTGCGGTCAATGATGGACGCATGGCTGTGAATGTAGCGGGAAGGGATGCCGATGACAGCCGACGGCACGCCTTTTCCGTGGTTTTGCACGACATTGGCGTCCGTAGATCCTTTGGCCACGTAGTACTGGTACGGGATGTTCTCCTGCTCGCAGGTCGAAATAAGCAGTTCGCGCAGTCCCAGCGGCATCATGTACAGCGGATCGTATATGCGCATCAAAAGGCCGCCGCCCAGTTTGCCGCCTTCGTCTCTCACGCCGGGAATGTCCGTGGCCGGGCTGGCGTCCAAAGCGAGGAACAAATCAGGCTCGATCGCAGCCGCGGCTGTTTTCGCCCCGCGCATGCCAGACAGCTCTTCCTGGACCGTAGCCCCGACGTAGACGACGTTCGGATGGCCCGGGCGCTCGTGCAGCTCTTTTGCCAGTTCGACTGCCAGGCTGCAGCCGTAGCGGTTGTCCCACGCTTTTGCCATGAGGCGGTTCGGATTGGCCATGACCTGCAGCGGGCATACCGGAACGATCTGCTGTCCCGGACGCACGCCTGCCTGCTCGGCTTCCGCGCGCGAGTCGACGCCGATGTCGATAAACATGTTGCGAATGTCCATCGGGCGATTCCGCTGGTCTTCACTCAGCACATGCGGCGGAATCGAGCTGATGACGCCCTCGATCGCGCCTTTTTCCGTGATGATCTGGACGCGCTGGGCAAGCAAAACTTGTCCCCACCAGCCTCCGAGCGTCTGAAACGAAATAAAGCCTTGGTCGGAAATGCGCGTCACCATGAAGCCGACTTCATCCATATGTCCGGCCACCATGATTTTCGGACCGTTTTCATCGCCGCGCATTACCCCGAGCATGCTGCCAAGGTTGTCGTAGACAAATTCGTTTGTATAGGCACCTATGTATTCCCGCATGATAGCGCGGACCGAACCTTCGAAGCCTGGCGCTCCCGGCGCTTGTGTCAGCCGATTCCACAGCTCCCATTGAAAGTCGTTTTCCATCGTGGTCAAGCCTCCTGTCATCCCTAGCAGATGTTTGTCTGTCTCTCCTATTATCCGCAAGGCTGCCGGGGGATGCAACCGTTCCCAAGCAGGAATGTGCCTCCCTTTGTTCGAATGAAGTAAAAACGAAAACCTGGATAGGAGGAAAAAGCAAATGGCAATCACCTTGCGAAAACTGACCGAGGCGAGCGAAATCGAGCAACTGGAAACGATGGAAGGAAAAATATGGGACCCTTCGTCGGCCATTCCGTACCACATGACGCTGACGATGCACAAATTTGGCGGACTGTTCCTCGGGGCGTTTGACGGGGACGAGATGATCGGCTTTTTGTACAGCTTTCCCGGCTATACCAACGGCGAGACGCATCTCTGTTCCCACATGCTCGGCTTTTTGCCCGCGTATCGCAAGCAAGGACTCGGAGTGAAGATGAAGTGGCTGCAAAAGGAAGAAGCCAAAGCGCTGGGCCATTCCAAAATCACCTGGACGTACGACCCCCTGGAAACGGTGAACGGCGTCCTGAATATCGTCAAGCTTGGCGGAATCGTCCGCACGTATTTGCCCAACTGCTACGGCGACCTCGACGACGACTTCAACCGCGGCCTGCCGACTGATCGTTTTCTCGTCGAGTGGTTCATCGACAGCGGACGCGTGGAAGCCCGCCAGGCAGAAGGCGCACCGCGCCGTGCCTACGACGCTGCCCCTGACATTTTGCGCTATGAAATAGTCGACGGCCTTCCGGCTCCGGTCGCTTTCGACACCGCGCATGAAGAGCCTGTCTTGCTGCTTCCAGTCCCGGCCTTTTTCCAGCAGGTGAAGCAGGCGGACATGAACATCGCCTCGGCCTGGCGCGAGCAAACCGGCGAGCTGTTCACCAGCTACTTCGCCAAAGGCTACATCGTCACAGACATCGTCCGCGATGAAGCGGTTGTCAGATACGTGCTGGAGAAAAAGCCGCTGTCTGCGGTACTTGGGTGAGTTGGCGTTGGGGTGGGGTTCAAACAGTCTCGCTCTTTTTGGGTAAAAGCACCCTGTCTTTTTGGCGCGTGGCAGGCGGGGTGGCGGTTAAGGCTCCCTGCCTTTTTGGCGCGGTATGCTGGCTTGTGCTTCCAACGTTCCCACCTTTTTGGCGCAGCATTCGGGCTTGTGTTCCCCACCTGCCCCCTTTTTTAGCGCGACATACACGCTTGTGTTCCCACCCTCCCCCTCTATCTGAGCGCTAACATAGCCTCTTGTGGTAAAATGAAGGATGCCCTACCCTACAACATAAAAGGACGAGAATACATGAATCGATCACAGTACGACTATGACGTTATCATTATCGGCGGCGGGCCGTCCGGGCTGATGGCCGCTGTGGCGGCGTCGAGCCGGGGAGCGCGCGTCTGCTTGGTGGAAAAAGGCGGCAAGCTGGGACGCAAGCTCATCATTTCCGGCGGCGGCCGCTGCAACGTGACCAACGCCAAGGAGCAGGACGAGCTTATCAAGCAAATGCCCGGCAACGGCCGTTTTATGTATAGTGCGCTTGCGCAATTCGGCAACCGCGACATCATTCAGTTTTTTGAGGAACTGGGCGTCGCCCTGAAGGAAGAGGACCGCGGGCGGATGTTTCCCGTCACCGATAAAGCAGTGACGGTCGCCCAAGCGTTGATCGACCGGTTGAAGCAGCAGCATGTCGACATCCGGCTGAACGCTACCGTGAAGGAAGTTGTCTACGAAAACGGCCGAGCCGCAGGCATTTTGCTGCAATCCGGCGAAAAGCTGACAGCCTGCTGCGTCATTATCGCCGTCGGCGGCTGCTCGGTGCCGCAGACAGGCTCGACGGGAGACGGCTACGCCTGGGCCAAGGCGGCAGGCCATACGATCACGGACCTGTATCCGACAGAAGTGCCGCTCACCGCAAACGACTCCTTCATCCGCGACAAAACGCTGCAAGGACTGTCCCTGCGCGACATTACAATGACCTTGTACGCGCCGAACGGGAAAAAGATCAACACCCAGGAAGGCGATATGATTTTCACCCATTTCGGCCTGTCCGGGCCAGCCTCGCTGCGAATGGGGCACTACGTCTCCATCAGCCAGCGCAAATACGGCGCCGTCCCGCTGGCGCTCACGCTTGATCTGATGCCTGCCAAAAGCAAGGAGGAAGTCAGCGCAGAAAGCTGGAAACTACTGGAGGAACAGCCAAAAAAAGCGGTCAAAAACGTGCTCAAAGGCTACTTGCCGGAGCGAATGATTCCGCTCATCCTGTCGCTCGCCCAGATTGCCGAGGACACGACGTTGAGCCATATGAAAAAGCAGGAGTGGGCAAGTCTTGCGGGCATCATCAAAGCATTTCCGCTGACGATCACGGGAACGCTGTCCCTGGAGGAAGCTTTTATTACAGGCGGCGGCGTCAGCGTCAAGGAAATCGACCCGCGCACGATGCGCTCGAAGCTGATGGACGGCCTGTATTTTGCCGGCGAAGTCATGGACGTGCACGCCCATACCGGAGGCTACAACATTACTATCGCCTTTTCCTCGGGACATGCGGCGGGCACGCACAGCGCCGAAGAAGCTTTGGAATTTTTTTGCGAGAATAACGTTTAGGAAAACACGAATCGGGGAAACTAGGAGGCAGGTACTCTTTTTTGCGAAAGAGTAATCAGCACCTTACTCCCCCCTAGTTGTAAGGTGCTGGTTATCAGACCTTTACTCCCTTTATCTTCCCTATATGGAGCATCGCCTCGTGAGCGGTGCTTCTTTTTTTGTTGCGCAAAAAACACCTGCCGCCCGCGAGAATCGCGTCCTCGTTGCTCGTGCGACAGGTGTTTTTGCTTGTGCTCTTATCCCTATCCGGCCAACCGGAACAAATAAGCGAAGCCAGCCAGCATAAAGGCCAGGCCGAGCAAAAAAAACGTGTTGGCCCGCTGCTTGACCCGCTGTTCATTGCCCCGGAAATACGCGTTCATCCGCGCCTGCCATCTTTTGGTGCGCGGCTGGAGCATGACGAGAACGCCCGCCGCGATCAGAAAAACGGGAAGGAGTTGCATGGATGCTCACCCCTTTTTCTTTCTGCGCAAAAGCCAGCGGTTATCCGCCTCGGCTGGCGCACCTTCCACGACGAGACGCGCCTCCTCCGCCAACTGGTAAGCTTCCGTGAAGGCCAACTGCCTGAACGCCTGCTCCGCTTTGGTCAACAGCTCATTGACGTGCCGGTTTTGCCGGCGGTAGCGGTTGGTGTACTGGATGGCTCCCTCCGCCAACTGGCAGGAGGAAATCGTCTGCTCGGCCATCCGCTCGGTTTCTACGACCAGTTCGCGCGCATCCTGAATCAAAATCGCCACTTCCTCCAGATCGTAGCGGTATTGCTCCATCACCATCTTGATCCGCCCCAAAGTCTGGACGACTTCTTCAAACATATATTTGAGCTGATCCGGAATGCCCGGCAAATAGCTTCGCTTGATCTGCTGGCGCACGCGAACGAGCGTGCTGGAGATGCGCTCCAGCTCGTCGAGGGCATCGTCCTCGGTTTCGATCAGCAAATAATCCGGCTCTTCCTCCAGATGAGGCTCCTCCAACTCCGGCTCCGCCTGACTCTTCGGAATGACCAGCTCGTATTCGGTTTCCTCTTCGTGCTCACGGCTTGCCTGCTGGGCGGGCGCATGGGGCACCGAGGTTTTCTCCGGCTTCGCAGGCCGCTTGACTGCCTGCAACAGCACAGCCCGTTCTGCCTCGCTCAACTGGTCGCTCGTCCCTGCCTCAGTCTCTGCGTGTGCGGACAGATCCACCGCTTCCTCCTGCTTGGGCGCGGACAATCCTTGCGCCTCGCGCCCGAACGCTTGCGGCTCTCTGTCGATGACAAGTGGCTGCGCTGTCTCCTTGCCAGCCAGGTTCCACGCCTCCGCAGCCTGCTCGATGATCGCTGCGACCTCCGCTTCGCTGACTTCCCGTTCTTTTTCTGCCAATGCACTGTTCGTTCTTTCCGGCTCTGCCTCGTCTGCGAGCGGCTCCTCTGCAAGCACAGGCGGCTTTTCCAGGGCTGGCGCCGCAGCGGCTGCTGCCTCGTGCTGAGCGAGCACGCCTTCTTCAATGCTCTGGTACGTCGTGTCAAGCAGCACGTCAAACGCCTTGGAATGAGTCATGACCATCTCCAGATTGCCCTCTTCCAGCGCGGTTTTTGCGGAGGAAAGCAACTGTTTGGCCTGCAGCAGCGCCTTGTCCAGCGAATCCTGCTTCAAGTCGAAGCCGTCGCGCGTCGCCTGGCTGATTCCGTCCTCCAGTTGCTTGAACTCTTCCGGCATTTCCTTTTTCACGCGCTGCACCAGCGCCGGAATCTGCTCCATCGCTTGGCCGACCCGCTCCAGAATCTGTTGGGCCTTGAGCGTCGTATCGTAGGCGCCAATATCGTCGCCCGCCGCCCGCGACGTTTTCACGAGGTTGCGCATCGTCTCTACTTCGTCCAGCGACGCTTTCAGTTCGTGAAAAGCCAGTCCGTATTCCAGCCGCAAATCGGACAGGCGGCGCTCCATCTGCTCCACCTGCTTACCGATCTCCGGGATGACGACCTTGTTTTCCTGTTTGGCAATCGCTACCTTTGTCGTGTCTTCCTTCAGGTCGTTCAGCTCATCCTCGATCTGCGTCAGCGTCTGCCGCGCTTCATCGAGCATGCCCAAAGCCAGGGAAAACCGGAAACGGTCGCACGCTTCCTCCGCATCCAGAATCATCATCTCCACGTCTGGAATGCGGATGCGCAGCAAGTTTTCTTTTTTGTCAGCCAGGTGGTGGTAGCGCACCTCTGTCATTCCGCTGGAGCGGCGCAACGGCTTTTCCACCTCGATGACGTTGATTTTTTCGACCAGCTCGTCCTTCCAATCCTCTACATCATCGACTTGCTTGAAGATCCCGCGGCGGCGAATCATGGCGTAGATCAGCATGACGGACAGCACCGCGAACACAGCTCCGATCGCGTATATCCACCACGGAATGCCGCCGAGCGCGTCTTTTTCTTCCGGCTGCTCCTGCGCTGCCGCATCAGCCGCGCCCGCAGTCGTTGCAGCCTGCTTGTCGGAAAGGCTGCTCAGCTCCCGGTTCACTTCCCCGATCACAGTCTGAATGCCGGTCAAATACTGCTTCTGGTTGCGAAAAGGATCGTAGTACGACGCGATTTTGTCGTGCAACAACTCCATCGTCACGCCTTTGTTCTGCAACGCAGGCCCTGCGTACATCCCGATCTGCTCCGTGTTGTAGTCGAGCACGACCATCATCGCGTCATCAGCCAAATTGTAATTGTCAAACAGCTTCTGCGCGTACATGTCAGGGGATTCTGCTTCCGGAGCCGTGCTTTCCACCACGACAACCTTGTAGCTGCCAGGCAAGTTTTGCATCGATTTTTCAAACTTCGCCTTTTCGTCTTTTTTCAAATAGTTGTCGGCGTCCTGCACGACCTCATCGGTTTTGTCCGGAAAAGGCGTAGCGTACGCCGGATTCGTGTATAGCAACATGCCTGCCAGACAGAGCAGGAATAGTCTTCGTTTCACTTGTCAAACATCCCCTTTAGAAAACTTGGCTGCGCCAAAGCCATTGGCGGAGCCTTCGCTGCACTTGTGCAAAATAAAGTCACAGGAGAGGGCACATCCTATCCGGGCAGCAAAATCCCGCGCAAAAAGCGCATGATGGAATCGTGCAGCCATCTGGCGAACTCCTCGGAAAACGGCTCCAGGTCGTAAACCTGGCGAACCATTTGCGGTTGTAAAAACGGATATATCATCTGGCTGCTTACGGCCAGCACTATACGATCAACAGAGACAGGCAAAAAATCACCCGATGCCACGCCGCCCTCCAATACGCGCGAAAGGCCGTGCTTCCATCGGCTCATGTACAGCGTCATCACTTCACGGGCAAGCATCGACTCGACGCTCAACTCCCGGTGAACCAGCCGGGTGATCGGCGCATGCTCCATCTGGAAGCGCAAATACAACTGGATCACCTGTTCAAGTCGGTGAATGGCAGAGACATGCTCCTGCTCGGCTTCCTGTTCTTCCAGCAGCCGAAACAGCGTCTCAAAATAAGAGGCGATCAAGGTCTCCAACACTCCCTGCTTGCCCTGGAAGTGATAAGAAATCAGCGCGGAGTTCACTTTTGCTTCAGCAGCGATTTGTCTAACGGAAGTCCCTTTGTAGCCGTACGTGTCAAACAGCTTCGCGGCTGCGGACAAAATGCGCATTTTCGTCTGATCCATCGCTGGTTCCCATCCCCTTTACGCTCCGGCTTCACCAAGACCGGAAGCGACGATTGCCCAAAAGAGAAGCGACCGCGAAAATCGCAGAAGTCTCGTCTGCAAAATGCCTGATGCGGTCGCCGCAGACGCTTGGTTTCATCAGGCATCTTTCCCATTGTACCGATTATTCGACGCAAAAAGATAGACCTGTTGTTAGTTCGACAAAGTTTTCCAGTATTCCTTCTAGGAATTAAGACTCCCTCGCAAAAAAGCGCAAAGGAAAGCGGCCCGTTGTGCACATCTTCACAATGAGTAAAGACGGACAAAGTCCGCAAAGCGTTACCTCATCCTGCCTGAAAATCTTGCGAGCCAAAGCAGGCGGGCACGCACCTCCGGCCCATCCGTCACAGCAGCCGCCTTCCCGCCGCTTTTGCCATCGTCCGCGCCGCTTCGCAAACCGTCCGCCTCACGGAAAAAAGACGCTCCCTGTCCGCTGACATGGAAGGTAAGCGTCTTTTTCTTTGCTTGCTTATTTGCCGCCCTCTGCCGGGGCCGGAACCGGCTTTGCCCGCCCGTAGTTTTGCAGGTAGGTCTCCACCTGGGAATGCTCTTTTACCCGCTGGTCGTTCAAGTCGTATGCGGAGCGAATCGACATCGTCATGTTGGTCGGAAGCATCGTCGTTTTGTTGTAGTAAATCGTGTACTCCGCTTCGACGTCCATCTGATCGACCAACGCCTTCACGTCCTGGGACGGTTTCGCCTGAATCGAGGTGCCTCCCTGCCGCACGCTCGCACCTGCCCAGTCCCCATCAGAAAGCTGCATCGCCAGCTTCAGCTTCGGCTTGTGCCCGGGAAACGGCCCTGCGGCGGACTGAATCCGCGAGCCGGTGGCACTCTGCTCCTGCAGTTGCGCGGCCAGCCACGCCTTCAGCTTGGCTGAATCCAGCGTGACGCCGATCGCTTCCAGATCGTCCTCGGGGTTTTCGTCCGGCAGTTGACGGATGCCTTTTTTCATCTCATCCATTTGCTGGAAACAAAAACTGGGACTCCAGTTGTCCATCTCCTGCCGCAGCGCAACGCCTTCTCCCGGTACGGGCTTCCATTTTTCCCCTTGCCCTTGCTTGGCGTACAGCTCGCTGCCCTCGCGCAAAAGGGACAAAGTCTCCACCCGCTTTTCCTCCGGGACGGAAATTTTCACATTCATATACTCCGCTTCGCCGTCTTTTCGCCCGGAAAAGTTCACCATGTTGGCATTGGCGCTGTTTGCTGTCAACAGCTTGGTCCTGCCGTAAAACGCATACGAGCTTTGGGCCGCAAACTGGTCGCGCACCTGTTCAAAGGTGGAGCTGGGGTTTTGCTTGACGCCCATCTGATTGCAGCCGGCCAAAGCCGTGCAGGCTACAGACAAAAGGCATATCGTCCAATACTTGCGCATAGGCTTCCTCCCTCGGTTACCCTTTGGCCACTTCCAGGTGGTTCAGGGTAATTGTCCCTTTTATCGTTTCCGGGGAGGAATAGGCTTATTCTGCTTGGACAGCCAATGACAGGGATTCGTCTGGCTACAGGTGGTAGTACAAAACGCCGTCTTTCTCCTTGACTTCGACCTGGTGCAAAATCGTCAGCAGATCAATGTGCCCGATCGTCTCGGAAAGCGTCAACGGCAGCTCTTTTTCGTACAGCGTAGGGAACAGCAGCGTGGTCAGCTCGTAGGCGGTTTTTTCGCCGTCGGCAAGCAGGCTGCGCAGCGTGTCTGTGCGGCTCCAGTTTTTTTGCAGCCGGGCCAAAATCAGCTCCCGATGGTCGGTGACGATCTCGCCATGGCCGGCCAGCACCCGCTCCACCTCCATGTCTGCACACATCTGCAGCGCCGTCCGGTATTGGACGAGCGTGAGCGGCCGTGCGCCCGAACGATCCCGCGGTGGTTCGATAAAGGCATTGGACGAAATATGTCCGATGATGTGGTCGCCGCCGATCATCGTTCGATCCCGCTCCCGGTACAGGGACAAGTGGCTTTGGCTGTGCCCCGGCGTGTAGAGCACCTGCCATTCCTCCAAGTTCGGCACCCGCTGCTTGTGCTTGAGCAACACGTCAATGCGGCTTGGCTCGGAGAAGGTCTTCATCAGCTTGTGAAACTTGGCGATGATGACCAGCATGTCGCTCGGCACGCCGCTTTTTTGGTACAGCTCCAGAAAAAACTGGTCGTGAAAATGCATGAAGTCCTCATCCAGCTCCACGTACGGCGCTGCTTGCGGATGGGCCAGCGTCACGGCGCCGGAGAGCTGCCGCACCTTTTCCAGTTGACCACAATGGTCAACGTGGTGGTGCGTCAGCACGATCTGCTCGATCTCCTCCACGCGGACTCCGGCAGACTGCAATCCTTCCGTCAGCGCCTGCCAGGCCTCGTCTGTCTTCGGCCCCACATCCACCAGCGTCAGCTTGTCGCCTTTTACCAAATAGACGTTGACCGCTCCGACACTGAACGGGGTGGGGATTTCCAGACTGTATATATCCGGTGTGATTTGTGTCGCCTTGGTGCGCAGTTCGCGTGTGTCCATGGGTCAACTCCTCCATCTGCCTTCAAGTTTGTTCCCTCTTTTACCGATATATCTTATACAGAAACAAATCACGCTGCAAAAAGGCATACCGAAAAGAGAAAAGAGCCATTGGTTTGGCTCTAGGCGAGTACAACCTGGTTTCTGCCAGAATTTTTTGCTTCGTACAACGCGATGTCCGCCTGGTGGAACAAGGCTTCGACGCTCAGATTGACGTCCATCTCCCTGTTCCATTTCGCAAGACCGCACGAGATCGTCACCCGCGGGGACGTCTCCTGCTCCACGCACTCCCTGATTCGCTCGGCGACAGCGCGAGCCGTTGCCTTGTCTACGCTCGGCAGGTAGACGGCGAGCTCCTCCCCGCCCCAGCGCGCCGCAATATCGCTGTCTCTGATACTGCGGCGGATGAGGTTGGCCACCTGAATCAGCACTTCGTCTCCTACCTGGTGGCCGAATGTATCGTTTACCGTCTTGAAGAAGTCGATGTCGATCAAAATCAGCGAGCCGTAGCTGTCCTTGGCAAGCGAGGCCCTGACCTGTTCGTTCAAGTAGCGTCTCGTGAACAGTCCGGTCAAGTTGTCCGTAATGACCATTCGCTCCATTTCGTTGTGCAAAACGGCATTCGTCATGGCGAGGCTTGCGTGCTGGCCGAAAATTTCGAGCAGCTTGTAGTCGTCAAAACTAAAAAAATGATAGCGGGAATCTGCGACTAGAAGCACTCCGCTAATTTCGCCCTCGACAACAAGCGGTACCCCCATGAGCGAGCAGCAGGAATAGAGTGAAAACGGCAGCGGACCCGCGCCAGGCTGAGCCAGAAGCAGCGTCTGCTTGCTTTGCATGATCTGCTGGAACGGCTTTTCGAGCGCATTGACGACGGTGCCGTTAAAGTCGGAAAGCGACGACGAGAGTATATCGAACTTGTCTTCTCCCGGCTGCTTTCGCAAAATGGCGCAAAACTCCGCGTCGAATGTCGCCTGCATCATTTCCGTCACAAAATCGAGAATTTCCTTCAAATCAAGACTTTTGTTAAGCTGTCTAGCCATTTCGTTGATGAGGCGCAACTCGCGGATCAGATTGCGCGATTGCTGGTACAGTTGCGCATTTTCAAAAGCGGTGCCTGCTGTGTCGGCCAAGATGGAAATGTAGTCCTTCTCGTGTTGGCTCAACGAAATCGGCTGCTCCGAAGTCACCTGCAAAACGCCGTAGATGCCTTGCTTGCCCAACAGCGGCGCGGCAATCACGGTCGCCCGCTGCTCGCCTTCCCCTACTTCTTCCGCGATCAAGCGGCCTTCCAGGTACGCTTTCGTGCTGGTGGACGGCTCCACCTCCTGGAACGACAACTGCTTGACAGGCGTAGTAGCATTCGGCTCCACCGTCAGGAACAGCTCGACCGAGAAATACGGATACAGGCTCGGGATGCTGGTGACGATCTCGTGGAGAACGTCATTGACGTCAATCGATGCCTGAATCTTTGACATGAGCTGGTAGAGCAAATCTTTTTTGCTCGCTTCGCGGCGCAAATCGTCAGACATGATCGCGCGCCAGAGCGCACAGCTCGCCTTTTCCGCAATCTCCTGCAGGAAAGCGACGTCCCGGATATCGTAGAAGCAGTCCTGCTCCTCGGGCGGCAGGTGCAAAAACAGGGCGTACAGCGGAACCGCGTTCAGGCTTACCGGAACGACGATGACCCGGTGGTTGTCCAGCGCCATCGGCGTGACTGGCTTATTCCCCATGCGCATGACCAATTGGGCGATATGAGCCTGACCTGGCTCCGCTTCTTGCGTCGTGACGCAATCCTGGGGGATCAGCACTCCCTCCTCGGAGAGCTTCACCGCCGAGCAATAACCTTTTGAAATAATGCTGCTGATTTGTCTCGTCAGGCTGGTCAGCAAATCCCGCGCGGTGTCGTGCAAGGTCAAATCGGTGACGATCTGGCTGGTTGCGTGCTGGATGTACGCATCGTAGCCCATGCGGATGAGCGGCTCTAATCCCCGCATGTAGCCCCGCAAATCGAAATCAATCTCTTTTTGCGGGATGAGCATGCCAATGATGGCGCGGACACTGCCGTCATGCTCCTTCAGCGGAAACGCTCCGCAGACGAGCTCGCTTTCGTTTTTGGCCTTGACGACAATCTCCTTCGTGCCGAGCGCTTCCAAAACATAATCGCAGACTTCCCCGGTCTGGACATACTGGCGCGCCGCCATAGACAGAGAGTTTCCAGATTGACTATCATGCATGTCCATGAAGTTGATTACACGGCCCCCGGAATCTGTCAAGAAAAGGATGCCTGGGCGCTTTTCCGGCCAAGATTGTATGATAAAATGGGCCGTGTAGGAAAAGACCGTCTCTAACTTCCCCAACATTTTACTTGACACGAGAAACTCCCTCTCTCAGCATTTTCTCAAGCTTCCAAATGGTCAGTATCATTTACCTGGAGCACTTCCCACCTGCGATCGGCATAGCGGAAAACGGAAATTCCCGTGTTGTCGATGCGCGTAATGCCAGTTCCCTGCTCCCCCGCTGTTACGTAGTGCAAAAAGCTGTTGATGAGACCGCCGTGCGATACCACCACAATTGCCTCATTCTGATGCTTCGCTGCCAGTTCGGTCAGAGCGGCCACCGCACGCCGCTGCATGTCCTCGAATGTCTCGATGCCGCAGGAAGCCTCGTCCTGATTTTCAAAGCGCGCGCGAATCTCCTCGTAGGTAAGCCCCTCCCACTGCCCGTAGCAACGCTCGCGCAAGGTAGGATGCGTGCCTACGGAAATGGAGAAATTTTCCGCAATTTTCGCAGCGGTCTCACGCGCGCGACTTAAATCACTGGAATAAACAGCGTGAATCTTCTCGCGCCGGAAGCGTCCGGCTACCAGCTCTGCCTGTCGCATGCCGAGCTCGTTCAAAGCGATATCGCTGTGTCCCTGAATGCGCCGAATCTGATTCCACTGTGTCTCTCCGTGGCGAACGAGGTACATGATGGTTTCCAAAACGCAATAGCTCCTTTTCTGTGAAAACCGCCCTTCGCAGCCTGCAGGTCTGACGCCGAGCGGAGATTTATTCGAAGAATAGAGATGACCGCTTGCGGTCAATCAAACAGTCAAGGCTGTCTTTTTCAAGTTGAGATGGATAAGTACTACTTAATTATATAAGATGGTTGTTCACAATTCTAGTTTGATCCGTTAACATTTGGTACAAAATTCCTATCTTTCTTGCCTGTTCGCAAAATCGCTCTCTATTTTTTCTTAGGGTGAAATGAAACGATTTCGCTTTTCCCCTCGTCAGAGGTTGTAAGCAAATGCTACTACACCTCGGGGGGAATCTTTCATGAAGCCTTGGATGATCCGATCCAGCTCATTCGTATTGACAGCAAGCCTGCTGCTTCCGCTTGCACAAGCACACGCCCAGTCGCCGGAAACTGCCACGAGCAAAATGGTCAACAGCACGCAAATGGACAAGGCGACCTTGGCTGCCACGAGCAAGGTAAAGCTGTCGAAAGAAGCGGCGCTGACCCTTGCAGCCAAGCTTGTACCCACCAGCGGGCTTACGCTGACAAACGTGTCGTTCCGTTCGGCTGACGGCTGGCGCTCGTTCCCGGAATGGTCGTTCGGCTGGAACAAAAAGGACCCGAACAACGAAAAAGTACTCCTGTCCTACAGCGTCAGCATCAACGCCAACACCGGGGAGCTGACCTCCTATTCCCACTACGACCAAAGCCGGAACAACCTGCCTTACGCCAAACGGGTGTCCTATGCCGACGCCCGCACAGCGGCAGAGCAGTTTTTGCAAAAGCACAACCCGGGCAAAGCCGCAGAAACCCGTCTCTACCTGCGCGAGCTGCCCGAGCCGAAAACGCCGCTTTCTGCCGACGTCTCCTACACGTTCCGCTTCGTCCGGGTCGTAGACGACGTGCTATTCCCGGACAACGGGGCGGACATCACCGTCAATGGCGCAGGCGTCGTCAGCGATTTTTCCTTGTCGTGGAACGACGTGAAGTTCGAGAAGCCAGACAAGCAAATTTCGTTGGAGGAAGCGGAGAAGCTGTTCCAGGAGCAGGCAGACCCGAAGCTTTCGTACCTGCTTCCGTGGAAGCGAACCGGCGCTGAGAAAAACACCGTCACGCTCGGCTATACCAATCCGTTTACGTTCTACCTCGACGCCCAGAGCGGAAAAGCGTTGAACCAATCGCTCTCGCCCCGCAGCGAAAGCAACGAGCCTGTCGCGGTCAGCAGCAAGCCGCTTTCCCCGCGCCGCTCGGGAGGAGCGCTCAGCCAGGAGGAAGCCATCGCCTGGGCGGCCAAGACGTTTGACCTTGGCAATTACGAGCTGCGCTCCGCCAACTACAGCGAGCGAGACTACCAGGGCAACCGTTCCGTCTGGAATCTCGAATACACGGAAAAAGGCAAGGAAAAGGATGGCTACGTCTTTGTCGCCTTTGACGCTGTCACCGGCGACGTTTACTCGTACAGCAAAGACCGGCCGCTGCGCAAAGAGGAAGAAAAGCCCGCCAAGACGGTCGACCCGAAAAAGCTGCAAGCAGCGGCAATGGAAACGATCCGCAAATGGACGCCGACCTCGGCCCACCAGTTGTACCTGGTCGAACGCGACGAGGAAGGCGTAGAACTGTTAAAATCCAGCCGTTACCGGATCACGCTGGAACGGTACATCGACGGAATCGCGGCTGCCAGCGGCTCGGCCTACCTCAATTACGACGCGCAGACAGGCGAACTTTTGTCCTACAGCGCTGACTTTGGCAGCGAAACGTACCCTGCCAAAGTACCTAAACATCTGTCTGGCGACGAAGCCGTCCAGGCGTGGTGGAAGGAGTCGGAGGCAGAAGCGGTGTACGCCCTGGAGCCGCTCAGCGAGGAAGACAACAAAAAGGTACAGGAGCAGCCATCCTACATTCCGAAAAGGACGGCGAAGCTCGTTTACCGCGTAACGTCCACGCCGTTTGAGCAGCCTTACTACCTCGATGCGGCTACAGGCGAGTGGCGCTCTACTGCATCCGGAAAAGTGCTCAACCTGCACCGCCAGGCACCGCTCGACCTCAAGGGCCATCCGGCCGAGAAGGAACTGCTTTTGATGTACGAATACGATGCGCTCTCGCTGGAGGATGGCAAAATCTTGCCGCAAAAGCCGATCACACGCGGCGAAATGATCGAAATGCTGATGATTAGTCTGAACCAGGGACGCCACTACCCGATGTACTCCCTGGAGCGCAAGGCGACCTACAGCGACGTGGCAAACGGCTCGCGCTTCTTCTCTGCCGTCGAAGGCGCCGTGGACCGCGGCCTTTTGGACAAAAACGCTTCCAAGCTGAACCCGGATGAGCCGATCACCCGCGAAGAACTGGCCGACATGATCGTGCGCGCGCTCGGCTACAACAAGCTGGCGGACTACCCTGGCATGTTCCAGTCGCCGCTCACCGACATCGGCAACGCCAAGCATCGCGCTTCGATTATTATCGCTACGACACTGGGCATCGTGCCGACCGACAAGACGAAGTTCCAGCCGCAGGGCGCGGTGTCGCGGGCGGATGCAGCCGTTACGTTTACCCGCTTCCTGGAAAAACGCGGCAACGCAGGTACGGAGTCGGTCTTCATCCGGGATTAAACGGGAGCAACGAGGAACAGCGCCATTTCTTCCATGAATGGCGCGTTTCTTTTCTCTTGACTTATCCATACCTCGCCTAGTATGATTGATTGTATGTGTACAGGGTAGCATTGATTGTAGGTAAAAACGGAAGGATGTACCCTCTTAGTTCCCTCCCTTTACAGACTGCGGCTGAATATCTGTGAGGAGCACGATGCGGAAACGCTACCGTCCGAAGTTCGTGTAGATAAAGTAGGAACTAACCTGCCGGAAGTAAACACCTACGAATCCAATTTAAAGGAGACTGAATACATGTCACGTTACACAGGACCTCGCCACAAACTGGCTCGTCGTCTGGGCATCTCCCTCGACGGTACAGGAAAAGACATCAAGCGCAACTTCCCTCCGGGCCAACACGGTCACAACAACCGTCGTAAACTGTCCGAGTACGGAATCCAACTGCAAGAAAAGCAAAAACTGCGCCACATGTTCGGCCTTAACGAAAAACAATTCCGCCGCACTTTCGACCAAGCTAGCAAAATGGCTGGCGTAGTCGGTGAAAACTTCATGAAATTGCTGGAATCCCGCCTGGACAACCTGGTGTACCGCATGGGCTTTGCTCCAACTCGCCCTGCTGCTCGTCAGTTGGTAAACCATGGTCACTTCCTGGTAAACGGCAAAAAAGTGAACATCCCATCCTACCGCGTACAACCGGGCGATGTGATTTCCATCCGTGAAAAGTCCCGTGGTCTGCAACTGATTAAGGACTCTCTGGAAAGCCGTAACTTCCTGCCAAACTACATCTCTTTCAACGATGCTGCTGCTGAAGGTACTTACACTCGTCTGCCAGACCGTGAAGAAATGCCTTCCGAAATCAACGAAGTTCTGATCGTTGAGTTCTACAGCCGTTAATCGTCTGAAAACAAAAAGAGCAGTGCCGCCCGTCGGCCTGCTCTTTTTTATTTGTCCGGATTCCTTTGCCGCTGAAAGCGGGCAGCTTTTCCTTTTCGGACATTTTGCCTACTCTAGCTCCCCTCTCCCGGGTCGCCTCATGACACCGGGTAGTAAATCAGCATGCTGACCTGGGCCAGCCCCTTCCCCTGATTGCGATAGCTGTGCGGTCTGTCGGCCTTGAAGCGGATCGAATCGCCAGCGTGCAACGTATGTGTTTCTTCCTGGATCGCAACCGTCAACTCCCCGGAAAAAACAGTCAAAAATTCTTCCGTCCCCTCTCTGTGCGCCCCGGAGCTTAACAATCCACCCTCCTCGATCTCGACCGTGTACAGCTCAAAGCGCTTGTCCGCCTCAAAAGGAAAAGCGGGATAAATCCGGTATGCCCCGGCCTGCTCGTCCGTCAAAGCCTGCACCTCTGCCTTGCGCACTACCGTCGTGTCCGGCTGCGGCTTTTGGATGAGCGAGGTAAAGGAGATTTTCAAGCCGTTGGCAATTTTCCACAGCGTCGTGATCGTCGGACTCGATTCGCCCCTTTCGATCTGGCCGATCATCGTCTTGCTCACGCCGCTCAGCTCCGCCACCTTTTCCAGACTTAGCTTCTGCTTTTCCCGTATCTCTCTTACATTTTTGGCCAGCACGCGCTGAATGTCTTCCATGGCGCCAAAACCTCCCGTGTACAATATAACGACCGTATTGTAAAATAAAACGCATACAACATAACGACCTATACGGTCATTATAGCACACGATAGAGGAGGGAGATTCACGATGCCTGTCTTGTCCTTTTTGCTTTTTGTATTTGTGTCCCACTTCACGCCTGGTCCCAACAACATCATGGCAATGGTGTTCGCCAACAAGTACGGCCTGAAAAAGACTGTCCGCTTTTGCCTCGGCGTGAGCAGCGGATTTTTGGCCCTCATCTTGCTGTGCAGCTTTTTTCACCTGCTGCTCACGAGCTACATCCCTACGGTTACGCCTTATTTGACCTTTTTCGGCGTCTTGTACATGTGGTATTTGGCGTTCAAAATGCTCACCAGCATCCGCGGGGAGGAAAACAGCGAAGCGGACGCCAAAAACATGTTTGCGACAGGCGTCCTGCTACAGTTCGTCAATCCGAAAGGGGTGCTGTACGGGCTGAGCGTCGTCGGCACGTTCATCCTGCCCTACTTTTCCACGGCGACCAGCCTGCTCGGCTTCTCCCTGCTGCTCGGCGCCGCAGGCTTTGCCAGCTCGTTTTGCTGGAGCTTGTTTGGCTCCCTTTTTCAAAATGTTTTGTCCAGGCACAAGCGCGCCTTTCACGTCGCGATGGCCCTGCTGCTGGTGCTCAGCTCGGTTTTGCTGCTCGTGTAGCCCCTACGCTTCAACAGTTTTTGACACATTGTGACGCGGCGCGGAACTTCTCGATTGTCCCTTTCATCGCTTGTACCCTCAAGGTTCCTCGTATGGTATAATCAGGAGGTATGCTAGGGGGTCGTAGACTATGTCGAATAACCACACATCTTCCTCTGAACCGTCGAAAAAAAAGCGACGCCGTAGCCGTGGCAGACTGATATGGGTCATCGTTCAGATGGTGTTTCTGCTTGGACTCATGGGAGCTGCTGTCGCCGGAGGAATCGTGACAGGTTATGTTGCCGCACTCGTGAAGGACGAGCCAGTGCGCAGCAAGGAGGAACTGGAGGACAAAATTTTCACCAATTATCTGACTGGATTCGCCTACTACAACGACGGCTCTCTCATCGGCCAACTGCGGGCTGAGGAAGGCGACCGGCGCTTGGTGAAAAAAGCAGACGTTTCTCCTTATTTAATTAACGCCATTATTGCAACAGAAGACAAAAACTACTACCACCATTCAGGCGTTTCCTTCCAGTCCACGCTACGCGGGGCGATTCAGGAATTTACCAACCAACCTGTCGTGACAGGCGGTAGTACGATTACGCAGCAGCTTGTAAAAAATACGATCCTCTCCGCTGAAGTGAGCCACACCCGCAAAGCGCGGGAAATTTTCAGCGCCATCCGGATCGAGCGCATGTTTTCCAAGGACCAGATTTTGGAAGCCTATATGAACGAAATCTACTTCGGAAAAAACGCCAACGGCTCGAACGTTTACGGCGTTCAGGCGGCCGCCAAAGGGATTTTTGGCAAGGATGTAAAGGAATTGAACCTGAGCGAAGGCTCTTATCTCGCGGGCATGATTCAAAACCCTGGCGCCTACTCGCCATTCCGCGCCGAGAGCTACCAGCGCGGCAAGGAACGCCAGAAAATGGTGCTCGACCGCATGCTGGAAAACGGCTACATCACGCAGGCGCAATACGACGACGCGCTCAAAGCCGATCTGAAGGCGCAGTTGGCCAAGCCTACCCAGCAGGCGTATCGCGAAGTTCCGTTTTTGATGATGGAGATCGAGGAGCGGGCCGCCCGTCAGCTCGTCGATGCCGATCTCGCGGAAAAAGGGCGCGACAAGTCGACTATCGGGCGCAACGAATACCGCCAACTGGTCGAGGACAAGCGCCGCGACATTTTGCGCAAAGGCTACAAAGTGCACACGACGATTGACAAAAACGTCTACAGCATCATGCAGGCCGTCGCGGCCGACCCGAAAAACTTCGGGAAAAACCGCACCTACACGATCCGCCGCTCGAACGGCAAGACGGAAAAAATCGAGAACGCGCTGGAAGAAGTCGGCGCCATGCTGATCCACAACAAAACGGGAGCGATCCTGGGGATGATTGGCGGACGCGACTTCTCGGTCGAGCAGACGAACCACGCAACGGTTCCTCGCCAGCCTGGTTCGGCCATGAAGCCGCTGGCGGCGTACGCTCCGGCCTTTGAGCTGGGACTTTTGCAGCCAGCCTCGCCAATCGACGACGCACCTGTGCTGCTCGCCGACGGCCAGAACGGCTCTCACCTGCCGAAAAACTGGAACAACAAATGGCAAGGGATCATGAGCGCGCGGGAAGCGCTGCGGATGTCCTGGAACATCCCGGCGATCAAGACGTATTTGAAGGTCGGAATCCCTACCGCGCTGGAGTACGTCAAGAAAATGGGCATCACCACGCTGGTCGACGCAGACAACTACGCTGCGACAGGCGTAATCGGCGGACTTACATACGGAACGACGGCAGAGGAAATGACCAATGCCTACGCCACGTTTGCCAACCACGGCTCGTTCGTGGACGCCTACCTCATCGACCGGATCGAGGACAGCCAGGGCAAAGTGATCTACCGTCACGAAGCCCAACCCGTGCAAGTGTACAGCGAACAAACCGCTTATTTGATTACGGACATGATGCGTTCCGTCGTCAATGCCGGAACAGGTACGCACATCCGCAAATTCGTTCCGCGCAAGGTCGACGTGGCAGGTAAAACCGGGACTACGAACAACAGCAACGATTTGTGGTTCGTCGGCTACACGCCGGAGCTGTCCATGGGTGTCTGGGTCGGCTTTGACGAACCGTACCCGATGCCGGACGCAGACAAATACGTGCCGATGGTCGTCTGGGGCAAGGTCATGAAGGAAATTATCGAAAAGCACCCACACCTGTCTCCTCCTGACGCTACGTTCCAGAAGCCGTCGGGGATCGTCACAGCGACAGTCGACTCCAAATCCGGGCTGCTGCCAAGCGAGCTGTCCAAGCAGGCGGGGCATTTGATTACCGATCTGTTCAACCGCCGCTTCGTTCCGACGAAGGTGGACGACTCGCACCAAAAAGCGCGCCTGATTACGTACAACGGCGAGCGCTATCTGGCGAAGGAAGGCACTCCGGACGATTTCGTAACCGAAGGCATCTTCTACCGCTCCCCTGATCCGCTCCCTTCCAAGGAGCAGATTCAGGCCAAAAACAAAAGCGTTGCCGTCCAGCCGCCAGATTGGGAACAACGTCTGCCGGACAAGGAAGACCCGCGCACAGAGGTCGGCGGAACGCCAGCCGCTCCAAGCGGCGTCGTCGCAAGCGGCTCCGGCAAGCAGATCGCGCTTTCCTGGCAGTCGGCAAAAGAGCCTGACCTGGTAGGATACCGCATCTACCGCGCCGATGCGCAAAACGGCTTCGTCAAAATCGCCACGGTCAAAGATCCGGCTGAGCTGACTTTCACCGATACGACCGCAAGCCAAAGCGACGTAGGCTACTATGTCACAGCGGTCGACATCGCCGGAAACGAATCTTCGCCGTCTGCCATCGCTTCTGTCGGCGCCCAGACGTGGGAGATTCCAGGCGCAAATCCGGGCACGACGCCGACTGACAACAGCGGAAACGGCCAAACCACTCCTGGCCCATCAGGGTCGGGAGACGGCGGAAACGGCAATTCGAACTCCAATGCGGGCTCGAATACGAACAGCCCGTCTGCCGCGCCGCCTTCCGCTCCGAAATCGCTGTCGATAAAGACGAGCGGAAACAGCGTGAAGCTGTCCTGGAAAGGCAACAGCCAAGCGGAGCAGGTCATCGCCTATAACGTGTATTTCAGCCCCGATGCGGCAAGCGGCTATTTGCTGCTCGACACGGTATCCGCCACGAGCTATACACACACGGCATCTGTGCCGAACGGCAGCTACTACATCACCGCCGTCAACAGTTACGGAGAATCGCCACATTCGAACAACGTAACAGCAACCACCACAGAATAGACTAAGGTAAGGAAGAATCAGCAGAGATGGTTACAATCGCCATCTCTCTTTTTCTACAAGCATTAGGGGGGGGAACCGATGGAACACGTCAAACGCTATCACTCTGCGAGCATGGTCGTGAACGGAAAAGAACTGCTTATCGAAGGACCGATTACGGGGAGATATTTGGCTGACTTGCGCTTCGATGAAGGACTCAAGGCATTTCGCATCCCCGAGCAACAGCATGAGGCCCTGATTGAAATAGCGGATCTCCCGGAAGGCCGCATCATCATCGCCCGGGAAGGGGACCTTGTGCTCGGTTACGTCACCTTCCTCCACCCCGATCCGCTGGAACGCTGGTCCATGGCCAAACTGCCCGATCTGCTGGAGCTTGGCGCCATCGAAATCAGCCACAAGGTACGGGCTGGCGGCGTAGCCAAGAAACTGCTTGAAGTCGCCTTTATGGATGACGCCATGGAAGACTACGTCATTATTACGACCGAGTATTACTGGCATTGGGATTTGAAAGGAACGGGACTCGATGTGTGGCAGTACAGAAAGGTCATGGAAAAAGTAATGGGCAGCGTCGGACTGACCTGGATGGCGACAGACGATCCGGAAATATGCTCGCACCCCGCCAACTGTCTGATGGCCAAAATCGGAAAACGAGTTCCTGCTGAAACAATCGTCGCTTTTGATGCCATGCGCTTTCAGAATCGCTTTCTTTATTAGTCTGGACATCTTTTCCATAAGATGCAAGGAGGCCCTCATTCATGCGCGTAGAAGATATCATGCGAAAAAACGTCGTTTCCATTCAGCCTGCGACTACCATCGGAGAATCCCTACTGCTGCTCAGAGCCAATCGCATCAGGCATTTGCCCGTCATTGAAAATGACATGCTGGTCGGCATCGTCTCAGACCGCGATCTGCGCGATGCCCTTCCCTCCCGCCTGCTTACCCATGATGACGACGACACCGTCCTGCACAAGCCTGTGGCTGACATCATGCAAAAACAGGTCATCACCGCCCACCCGCTTGACTTCATCGAAGACGCCGCCCTGCAAATTTACGAGCATAAAATCGGTTCGCTGCCGATCGTGGAAGGAAGCCGCCTGGTCGGGATTGTGACAGAATCCGACCTGTTTTCCAGCCTGATTGAGCTGTTCGGCGTCAACAAGCCCAGCTCCCATATCGAGGTAGAAGTAGAAGATCGCGTCGGCATGCTGGCAGAGGTCAGCCAGGTGTTTCGCGAAGCCCAGGTCAACGTCACCAGCGTCATTGTGTTTCCAGGCAAAAACCCCGGGAAAAAGAACCTGGTCTTCCGCGTCCAGACGATTGATCCGCGCGTCGTGACCCAATTGCTGCTGCAAAGAGGCTTTGACGTCATCGGACCGACAGACGGGGGGGTACTCCTGTGAGCCGGAACGCTCGTCTGATCTACTCCCCCGACTACACGAAGTATTACTTTCACGATGACCACCCGTTTAATCAGCGCCGTCTGCTGCTCATGCACGATCTGATGAGCAGCTACGGCCTGCTCACAGAGTCAGACTTGCTGGCGCCGCGCATGGCAACGGACGACGAGCTCGCCCTCGTCCACGACAGGCGCTACATCGAGTTCGTCCGCGAGCAGGGGCACAGCGAAGCAGAGCTGCCGCAGGCGATGAGCTACGGCCTTGGCACCGAGGACGTCCCCTGTTTTCGGAATATGCACGAATCGGCTGCCCTCATTGTCGGAGGGACGCTGAATGCCGTCGATGCTGTCATGCAAGGAGAGGCAGCGCACGCCTTCAATCCGGCGGGCGGGCTGCACCACGCTTTTCGCGGACGCGCTTCCGGCTTTTGCATCTACAACGACTGCTCCGTCGCCATCGCCTATTTGCGCAAGCATTGGAATGCCCGCGTCATGTACATCGACACGGATGCGCATCATGGCGACGGCGTCCAATGGGCGTTTTACGATGATCCTAATGTCCTGACCGTTTCCATCCATGAGACGGGAAAATACCTGTTTCCAGGAACGGGCAATCTGTCGGAACGCGGGGATGGAAGCGGTTACGGATTTTCCGTCAATGTCCCGCTCGACGCCTTCACGGAAGACGATTCGTTTTTGGAGGTGTACGAGGAGCTGGTAGCCAAGCTGGCGCACGGCTTCAAGCCGGACGTGATCTTGACGCAAAACGGCTGCGATGCGCATACGTTTGATCCGCTGACGCACCTCTCCTGCTCGATGAAAATTTACCAGTCGATTCCCCGGCTTGCCCATCGGCTCGCCCATGAGTATTGCGACGGCCGCTGGATCGCGGTAGGCGGCGGGGGCTACGACATTTGGCGGGTCGTGCCGCGAGCGTGGACGCTGCTTTGGAGCGAAATGAGCGATCAGCCGCTGGAAGACGGCGACCTGCCGCCCGGCTGGCTTCAGCGCTGGCAGCCGCAGACTGATTTGCAGTTGCCGCTGCGCCTGTTTGACGAACCGTTTCCGGCGATTCCCCGCCGGGCGGAGATTACCGAAAAAAACCGGATTACTCTGGAGCGGGCAATTCTGTACGCGCCGACTGGAGCAGGCAAATGAGTTTGCTTGCTCTTTTTTTGCTCTCCTGTGCGTGGCAAGAGGCAAGAGGGAACAAAAAAAAGCGGGCAGACCGCGCATCCCCTTGCGATGCCGTTCTTCCCGCTTCTTCGTTTTTCGCTATTTTTGCACAAGTGCTTCCAACTCAGCCGGTGCAAAGCCTTTGACCGCTTTGTCGCCGACGACTGTCACCGGAACGCCCATGAAGCCAAAGCGCTCGACTTCCTCCTGGTAAGCGCGGCTGGTCATGACGTCGCGCACTTCGAAGGAAATGCCTTTTGCCGTCAGCCATTGCTTGACCATGTCGCAATCGACGCAGTTTTTCGTCGAGTAGACGATCACTCCCGGTTGCGCCGCGCCTGTGGAGGCGGTCAGCATGTTGCGGACAATCGCGTACGAGCGCTGCGAGGCGAGCTTCGTAAACTCGACAAAATTGACGTGCGCAGAGCCGTCTGCCTTGTCGGACATGGAGCGCACCACGACAAACGGCACGCCGTTCATCGCACATACTTGTCCGACCGCGGCCCCTTCCATCTCTGTGCAGTGAGCGCCGAACTGCTCATACAGCCATTGCACTTTTTCCCGGCTCGCCACGAACTGGTCGCCGGACAAAATACGGCCGCTCACGACCTGGACGCCTGCTTCCAACTCCTTGCCCGCTTCGATCGCCTGCTGCATCAGCTCTTGGTCGGCTTGCCACGTCCACTGCTCGGTAAAAGGAATTTGCCCTGGGGCAAAGCCGAGCGGCGTCACGTCGATATCGTGCTGGAGGCAATCTGTCGAGACGACGATATCACCAATGTTCAATTCCGGGTGAACCGCTCCGGCCACCCCTGTAAAAATGACTCGTTCCACCTGAAACTGGTCGATCAAGATTTGCGTCGTGACCGCAGCGTTGACCTTGCCGACGCCCGATTTGCACAGCACGACTTCTTTTCCTTCCATCTTGCCCGTATAGTAGGTCACTCCGGCTTTGACGGTCGTAGCCGTCTGTTCCATCGCTTCCAGGTACAGCGCAATTTCTTCATCCATGGCGCCGATAATTCCGTACCGCATCATCCATCCTCCTATGCTGTCCATCCGCAGAACGATTACGCCTGCTGTGGCTTCGTGCTCTCCCGATACTCGATCCGGTGCGGCAGCAGCACCACGTGCTCTTCCACGTTTTCGTTGTTCATGTACTTCGTCAACAGGCGCATCGCCACGGCCCCGATATCGTACATTGGCTGCACCACGGAAGTCAGGCGCGGACGCACCATTTCCACGAGGCGGATGTTGTCGTGGCCGATGACTTCAATATCGCCCGGCACGTTCAGGCCGGAGTCCTGGATGGCGTGGATTGCGCCAATCGCCATTTCGTCGTTGGCGGCGAAAATCGCCGTTGGCGGCTCGGACAGAGCAAGAAATGCCTTCGTCGTCGACAAGCCTGACTCGTAGAAGTAGTTGCCTGTCGCCACCAGTTCCTCGTCCAGCTCGATGCCGCCGTCCTTCAGCGCCTTTTTGTACCCTTCGTAGCGCATCAGGCCGTTGAGCGGGTCGTTAGGCGGACCCGCGATCATCGCGATCCGCTTGTGGCCGCGAGAAACAAGCGCTTCTGTCGCGTCGTAGGCAGCCTGGAAGTGGTCGATGCTCACCGACGGCAGCACGTTGTCCGCATCGCGGGTCGCAGCCAGAACCGTCGGCACCGACGTGCTGGTCAATGCCTGCAAATGGTCCTCCTTGATCTCGGCTCCCAGGAACAACAGCCCGTCCACCTGCTTTTCGAGCAGCGTATTGATGAGCTGCAGCTCCTTTTCCATCCGCTGGTCAGAGTTGCAGAGGATAATGTTGTACTTGTACATGGTAGCAATGTCTTCAATCCCTCGCGCCAATTCGGAAAAAAACAAACTGGAGATATCCGGGATGATGACACCGACGGTTGTTGTTTTTTTGCTGGCGAGACCGCGGGCAACGGCATTGGGTCGATACCCCAGACGTTCAATTGCAGCCAGTACCTTTTTTCGGGTCAACGGCTTTACGTTCGGATTTCCGTTGACGACACGGGAGACGGTCGCCATCGAAACCCCCGCTTCTCTTGCCACGTCGTAGATTGTAACCGGCATCACACACCCTCACTTTCCCTATATATTGGTTTTCATAGTTATTTTCATAAATATATGCACCTATGATACGACAAGCCGTATATCGATGCAATCGTTTTTGCGGCCTTTTCCGCCGTTATTTCATTAGTTTGTTCATCGTTTTCAAAAGCTCGTCAATTACTTCGCTATCGCCTTGCTGGATGCGCTCGATGACACAGCTTTTCATGTGTCCTTCCAGCAGCATTTTGCCCACGGCATTCAAGGCGGACTGCACAGCCGCGATCTGGTTGAGAATGTCGTCGCAGTAGACGTCCTTTTCCACCATCCCGCGTATCCCGCGAATTTGCCCCTCGACCCGGTTGAGCCGGGAGACGAGATTCGATTTGATTTTATCAGGCCGCACGGTGGCGCGATCAGACGAGCAGCAGTGGTCACGATCATTCATCTGGCATTGCCTCCTTTGCCGATATCAGCACTTAAATCCTAGCTTACTTGGTCGGCCCAAGGTTCGTCAAATAAGAAAGGCCCTTCCCGCGCGCAGGAAGGGCCAGCAAACTCACTTCAAACTGTTTCGTTATCCTCTTGCAGCTACGACTTCGCCTTTGTACAGGCCGGAAGCGAGCAATTCGTCCACGAACTCGTTGAATTGAGGAATGTTGAGCTGTTGCTTCGCATCGGACAGCGCTACGTCCGGGTCCGGGTGAACCTCGACCATGACGCCGTCGGAGCCGATTGCAAATCCTGCTTTGGCGCAAGGCAGCAACAGGTCGCGGCGGCCAGTGGAGTGGGTCACATCGACGAATACTGGCAAGTGCGTTTCCTGCTTGAGCAGCGGCACAGCCGAGATGTCGAGCGTGTTGCGCGTCGCTTTTTCGTAAGTGCGGATACCGCGCTCACACAACATCACTTGCGCATTGCCTTCGGAGACGATGTACTCGGCTGCGTAGATGAATTCCTCGATCGTTGCCGCCAAGCCGCGCTTGAGCAGGATAGGCTTGTTCACGCGGCCCGCTGCTTTCAGCAATTCGAAGTTCTGCATGTTGCGCGCACCGATTTGGATGACGTCGATGTACTCGGCTGCCATTTCCAGATCGGCAGGCGTCACGATTTCGCTGATGGTTACGAGGTTGAACTCGTCCCCGATGCGCTTCAAGATTTTCAAACCTTCTACGCCAAGACCTTGGAAGTCGTATGGAGACGTACGAGGCTTGTATGCGCCGCCGCGCAATGTTCTCAGACCGCGCTTCGCGTGGTTCTCCGCGACAGCTCTCACTTGCTCGTAGCTTTCTACGGAGCAAGGGCCAGCGATCAGGATCGGACTCTTTCCGCCGAACTCGACGCCTTTTACCGTAATCACGGTGTCTTCCGCTTTTTTCTTGCGGCTGACCAGCAGTACTTTTTTCTTGTCTTCGTTTTGCAGTTCCAAAGATACTTGGAAAATTTGCTTGAACAGGTGGCGGACTGTGCTGTCGTTGAACGGACCTTTGTTGTTTTCCACGATCAGGTTGAGCATTTGGCGCTCGCGCTCAGGATCGAAGCGGCTGCTGCCCTGCTTTTCCTTTTCTTTGCCTAGCTCTTGCACCAATGTCGCCCGCTGGTTGATTAAATCCAAGATTTGCAGATTGATTTCGTCTATCTGCTTGCGCATGGTTTCAATTTGGTCGTGTGCCATGTGTCTCTCCACTCTCCTCTTTTTATATGGGTCAACTAGGTGGTTGGCGATAAATTAGGGTTATTATAATCGATTCATACTCCCTTGTCAGCAGTTTAGCGCCAAAAAGCGCGAAAGTAAATTATTTATGTTTTTTTACCTTTGCAAATTCTTCGCCAAAAACGGGAAGATTCCTTGTTTCGACAGGATTCTTTGTCGCTTGGGTCGAATCAAATGGATATATGTTCTAACTGCTTTCTTCATCTATTCCTGCAGATTTACACGAAAACGAGGGAGTGACTTGCCTTTGTCAGCCTATACAGAACCAGGCTCCCCTGAGCTGATTTTTTCCTTAGATATCGGAACGCGCAGCGTCGTCGGACTGATTGTGGAATCGACAAAAGACCAGTTTCGCGTGCTGGATTGCGCGATTCGCGAGCACGACGAGCGCTCCATGCTGGACGGTCAGATTCACGACGTCGTCGCTGTCGCGAAGGTCATCAAGCAAATAAAAGAAGAACTGGAAGAAAAACACGGCCCGCTGCACCAAGTAGCCGTGGCGGCAGCCGGCCGCTCGCTACGCACCCGGCGCGTGCGCGTGGACATGCCGTTGTCCAGACACGCGTTTATTACGCGCGAGGATGTCGTGGCGCTGGAGTTTGCCGCGGTGCAGGAAGCACAGGCTGATCTGGCGAAGGAGCTGCGCGAGCAAGATGTCACGCGCTATTACTGTGTCGGCTACAGCGTCGTCAACTACTATCTGGACGAAGAGCTGATCGGCAGCCTGATCGACCAGCGCGGCGATACGGCCAGCGCAGACGTGATCGCGACGTTCCTCCCGCGGGTCGTCGTCGACTCGCTGATCGCCGCCCTGAAGCGGTGCGATCTGGAGATGCAGGCGCTCACGCTGGAGCCGATTGCCGCCATCAACGTGCTCATCCCTGTGACCATGCGCAGGCTCAACATTGCCCTCGTCGACATCGGCGCGGGCACCTCTGACGTCGCCTTGACCGAGGAAGGCGCGATTACGGCTTACGGCATGGTCCCGGTAGCCGGAGACGAGATCACAGACGCGCTGATGAATGCCTTTTTGCTCGATTTTCCGATGGCAGAAGAGGTCAAGCGCCTGCTGTCCACCCGTGAGTCCGTCACCTTCACGGACATTCTCGGCATGGAGCATACGATGAGCGCAGCCGAAATAACCAGCGCGATTGAGGCTGACATCTCGCAGCTCGCAGAGAAGATCGCGACGAAAATCATCGAGCTGAACGGCAAAGCGCCGCAAGCTGTCATGCTGATCGGCGGCGGCAGCCTCACTCCTGGCTTGACGGGAAAAGTCGCCCAGTTTTTGAACATGCCTGCCGCGCGCGTCGCGGTCAGAGGCGGCGATGCCATCAAGCAGTTCGTGGGAGACAATCCGGCGCTCAGCGGCCCGGAGTTTGTGACGCCAGTCGGAATCGCGGTTGCCGCACGCCGCCATCCTCTGCGCTACGTCACCGTCACGGTCAACGACACGCCACTGCGTATTTTCGACCTGCGGAAAATGTCCTTGGGCGATTCCTTGATTGCCGCCGGGCTGGACATTCGCCGTCTCTACGGCAGACCGGGCCTGGCGATGAGCGTCACCGTCAACGGCAGGATGAAAATGATTCCCGGCGGTCACGGCACCCCTCCGGTCATCTTGAAAAACGGCGAAGCGGCGAGTCTCGACTCGCCGATTGCCGACGGGGACAGCATTACAGTGGTCGCCGGAACTAACGGCGTGGACGCCAGCGTCATGGTGCGCGACCTGCTCGACCAGTTGGACACATTGGACATCCTCTGCAACGACCGTCCGCTCTCGCTCGGGCCAGTGATCCGGGTAAACGGCACCCCTGCCGAGCTTGACGACCAGTTGAGCGATCGCGCAGAAGTCGAGATTCGCCTCCCCCGCACCGTGTCCGAGGTGCTGGAGTCAGCCGGGCTGTTCCCGTCAGAAAAACAGCCTGCGCAAACCGGGCTGCATTTCAGCGTGAACGGCCAGTCTTATACGCTGCCTTCCCACAATCCGGTCCTCTTGTTAAACGGCAAGCCCGCCGCTTACAGCGATTCTGTGCGGCAAGGCGATGAGCTGCACTATCGCCTGGAGGAAGTTCCGCCGCCGGCCATTCGCGATGTGATTCCGCTGGAAGAGTGGGTCCAGGAGACGATGACTGTGTACTTTAACGGCGAACGCGTAGTGCTGCCAGTGGCGCAAGTGTCGATCACCGTGGACGGAAAAGCGGCCGCGGCAGACGAGCTGGTGCCGGACGGCGCGGTGATTACCGTAAAATCTACGCCAGCCGCTCCGCCTGTATTCAGCGACGTCTTCCGCTTTGTCAACTTCTCGCTGGAGAAGCCGGAAAGCGAAAGCATCTCCGGTTTTGTCATGCTGGTGAACGGCGAGCAAGCCAGCTTCCAGACCGAGCTGAAAAGCGGAGACAAGCTGGAGCTGTATTGGGAGTAGCCATCTGAAAAGCTTGACTCACCAAGCCGTGAGGAAGATTTATCTGCACAAAAAAAGAGCTGCGGAATTGAACCGACAGCTCTTTTTTGCGTGATGATGTCTTTTAAGCCCCTACCGCCTGGCTGATCGCATCCTTGGTAATTTTCCAGTGCGACGTGTGCCATTTCACTTCGCCGTCTTCCAGCAGGAAAATTTGCGGGGATTCGTGCTTGATCGCAAAACGCTCGGCGACCGCGTTGGACACCGGGCGATCTTCCCGCACCAGGATGACAGCCGCTTCCAGCGGATGCTCCAGCAAGTACGCCTGGAACTCCTCGTAAGCAGACGTGCTGATCGGGCAGATGGTGCTATGCTTGAACAAAAGCTTTTTGCCTTTTTGGGCCACGAACTGGTCCAGTTCCTCGAGCGAATGAAGCTGTTTTTGTGCCACCATGTATCTCTCCTTTTGAGTCGCTATTGGTTTTCAGTATAGCGAAATCTGGATAGCGAAGTCTACGTTTGCGGTGCAGGGAGCAAAAAGCGGCCGCGCGGACATACCAAAAAGGAGCCGCCTGCAACAGCGCCTCCTTTTTTCTTATACCATGATTTTTGTCAATCGCTCACGCAATTCCAGCATCCATTTTTGATCGCCTAGGGACTGCGCCAACAAAAACAGATCCAGAAGCTCGTTGACCCTCTCGCCCAGCACTTCTCGCACCGAAGAGTCTGCCTTCTCATTAGCAATAAGTACCAATAAGTTGGATAACTCTGACAACTCTTCAAACTCGATCGCCTGGCGCTGCGGATGTTGGCCCAGTTCCTCCATGAGTGATTTCAAATCATCCTTAATCACATCTACCACCTGGGAATGAGCGCAGCAATCGTCAACGCAAACGTGTACGGGCACATTCATGATTTTCACCCGTTTTTTATACACGACATTGCGCAGGACGATCTCCATGTCATTCCCGCAGCGGCTGCATTTCTTTTGCACAAAGTTCACCCCTAACTATCTACATATGTATACCTCTCATACTATTCGTGACCGCCTTCTTCAATCCTGCTAAACGCCAGGTGGTACATGGTGGATACAGTGGCAGATATAGTACGGCACAGACTGGTCCTTTTGGCACTGGAACAAACGTTTTTCTCCGCATATAAGCCCAGCGCCCGCACGTGAAAAAACGAAAAAACGATGCCCTCCAGCTTGAGAGCATCGTTTTTGGCTGCCGGCTTTTGCCGTGCTTATGCGTAAATCGCGTTGACCTTTTCACAGTGCGGGCAGACAGCTACCTTGCCGGAATGCCCTGCCTCGTCTTCCACCCGGTATCCTGTAATGCGCTCTGAAAAGCAAAACAAGCATTCCGTATTGAAATCCATATCGTACTGGGCTTTCCACACAATGGATTTGAAATCCTCGCCTACATTGATGGTAATTGGGACAAGATCGTGCGCAAGACTCGATAATGATCTTTGCATCGCCATAACATCCTTTCGTTTTTTGCAAAGTCTTTTCGTATCCTCTAGCTTTTCCTGCTTTTCAGAATAATAAACATGCAAAGTGATGTGGGCCAAACTGAAAGAATCTTCCCAAAAATGGGCGAATGCCCGTATCGGGACTGTGCAAAAACCCATATGTTATGGATGTAAGCACAAGAGGCTTAACACACAACAAGGAGGATGTTCATCCTATGAGCAGCATTTTCAATGGAGACCTCGATGATTTCACCTTAGTGTTGATTCTTTTTATCCTGCTGGTCATCATCGGCTGCGGCTGCGATTGACATAGCCATATTGGCGCAGGACGCTGCATATACATGAAGAACCGAATCCTGTAAACGCGTTTCCTCCGCACGCTACCCTTGCATGGGTAGCTTTTTTCTATGCGATTTGTGTACAATACATACTGATATGATATGGAAAGCGAGGGATCCCCTTCCTATGAAAGATCCGCGTATTGAAAAATTGGCAGACGTACTGGTCAACTACTCCACCCGCGTGCAAAAGGGTGAAAACGTTTTAATCTACGCCGTCGGCAATGTGACGGACTTGACGAAAGCAGTCATTGCCAAAGTGTACGAAGCTGGAGGCAATCCTTACGTTCAACTGATCGACCAGAGCATCCAGCGCGAGCTGCTGCTCGGCGTAAACGAAACCCAGCTTGGCGTCATGCGCGAGGCAGACGTCTCCTTCATGAAGCAGATGGATTGCTACATCGGCATTCGCGGCGGCGACAACATTAGCGAGCTGGCTGACGTGCCTGGCGACAAAATGCAACTGTACTCCAAGCTGCTGATGCGCCCTGTGCTCGACGTGCGCGTGCCGGAAACGAGATGGGTCGTGCTCCGCTACCCGAACGCTTCCATGGCCCAGCTTGCCAACATGAGCACTGCTGCCTTCGAAGATTTTTACTTCAAGGTGTGCACGCTCGACTACGGCAAAATGGACAAAGCGATGGACAACCTCGTCGAGCTGATGGAAAAAACCGACAAGGTGCGCATCGTAGGACCAGGCACAGACCTGACCTTCTCGATCAAAGGCATCCCTGCGATCAAATGCGCGGGCGAAGCCAACATTCCGGACGGGGAAGTCTTTACGGCACCTGTGCGCGACTCCGTCAACGGCACGATCGCCTACAACACGCCATCCCCGTACCAAGGCTTTACATACGACAACATCAAGCTGACGTTCAAGGACGGAAAAATCATTGAAGCGACCGCGAACGACACGAAAAAAATCAACGAAGTGTTCGACACCGATGAAGGCGCGCGCTACGTCGGCGAATTTGCGATCGGGGTCAACCCTTACATCCAAAACCCGATGAAAGACATCTTGTTCGATGAAAAAATCGACGGCAGCTTCCACTTTACACCAGGGCAAGCTTACGACGACGCTTTCAACGGCAACAAGTCCTCGATCCACTGGGATCTGGTGATGATCCAGCGCCCAGAGTGGGGCGGCGGCGAAATCTGGTTTGACGACCGCCTGATCCGCAAAGACGGCCGCTTCGTCGTGCCTGAGCTCGAATGCCTCAACCCGGAAAACTTGAAGTAAGCTGTCTGGACCTGGCTTCGCCATGCTTTTTTCGGCCGGCGAAGCCTTTTGCTTGCACAAAAGGCGAAGGACCAAGCGTGTCCAGCTTGCTGCAGCGCAAAAAACAAAGGCTTCGCCGACTGTTTCTGGCGAAGCCTCTTTTGCTTATGCGGTTATCGGTTGGAAAAGCTCATCTGCCGGCCTTATGCTTAGCCGGAGGCAGCGGACAAGGCTGGCTGCTTCACGAGAGTCGGCATCTTTTGCTCCAAAAAGGCAATCGTCGACTCCAGGTGGTGAATCGTGTATTCCCAGCAAAAGCGCTGATATTCGTCAAATTGCAGTTCCAGCTTTTTAAAAGACGCCCGGCTTTGCTGAAGCATTTGCCGTTGCAGATTCAGACAGCTTTCCAGCATGTCTCTTTGCTCCTCTGGCGTGCGGCTCTTGCCGAAGAAAATTTTCACCAGCATGTCGGAGCGCAGCACCGGAGGCAAAATCGGCGTCTGGATTTCCTGACGGAACACTTCTTTTCCTTGTGCCGTGATCTGGTACAAAATTTTATTGGGCTTTCCAGACTGGATCACTTCTTGCTTGGTGACCAGTCCTTCTTCCTCCAGCTTGCGCAGCGCAGGGTATATCGCTCCAAAGCTGGCGTCGTAGAAAAATCCAATGCTATTGGAAAACGCCTGCTTGATATCGTACCCACTCATCTCTCCGTAGCTCAAAAAGCCAAGTATGATCGTTTTTACATCCATCTCTTCGCATCCTCCATTATCTTTCTTTTTCTCTCTCTACAGACAAGGCAGATTATTCCCTCTTTTCAGACAAGTACAGGTATTCATCTGCTTAGCCTTTATGTTCAAAATATTCTCTAACTACATGTATTATAATTCGATTCTAATAATTATACCAATGCTATTTCTTTATTATATCAATCAAAAATAATGATATAACACACTGGCCGAACCAAATTGGGCGTCCCTTCCCTTTCGCCCCTCCATAAGATGATATATACCTAACTACTGCTGTAGGGGGAGATATTTGTGAAAAGTAAAAGATGGTCCCAATATACGCGAGTAAAGTACCCTGTGAGCAGCAGCAGTCTGCACCCGTTCAATTTTTTTGTTCCGATTGTAGAGCGAGTTCAGGAGGGAGTCGTCTCCATCGTGACAGAAGACGCCCCCCTTGCTAAAGACGTCGATACCCTGATCCGCAGCCTCATCGACCACGAATATAAATCGACGACGCCTACCGAGCGCAGCTTCGGCTCCGGATTTATCTTCCATCCTAGAGGTTATATCTTGACCAGCCAGCATGTCATCGGCAAATCGAAAAATATTTTTGTCAAGCTGTTCAACGGCAAGGTATTCGAAGCCAAGCGCATCATCGCTGATCGAGTCAGAGATTATGCTGTCATTAAAATTGACGCGGACTGCAAGCTTTACCCTTTGCCGCTCGGCAACTCTTCTCATACCAAGGTTGGTGAATGGGTCATCAGTGTCGGTTCCCCGCTTGCTGCCATAGCGACAAAAACCAGGCTATCGCTCAGACTCCGGCGCGGCGCACCTTCTCCGGAGCCATCCGGTTTTGCCTGCTGCGGGCAAGGTAGAGCGCGAACTGCACCGGACGCTCGATGGCTTTGGCATACGTGTCCAGCTCCCCGATCTGGCGAAAAACTTCGCGTCCCGGCTTCGGATTGACCTCGATCAGCCACACCTGCCCGTTCACATCCACTCCGATGTCCAGACCAAACTCCATCATCCGGCCGAAATAGTCCTCCAAGGTGCTCGCCACCTCATGGGCAAGCAAGTGGCATTCCCGGATGGTGTGCGGCGCCTGCCTTCTCCCGAAACAGCTTTCGATCAGCGGCACAAATGGAACTGCCCGTCCTCCGCCGTGCAGATTGGAAGTGGAGCTGCCTGGCTCCCCGATGCGAACCCCGCTGCCTGTCACACTCCATTCGCCTTCCGCGTCTTTTTGGATTAACACCCGCACATCCGCCACATGATTGGGGATCAGCCCGAGATCAAGCCCTTGCTGCACCAAAAAGTTGCCATCGGCAATTCGCTGCTCCGCAACCCAGCGGCCGACCCAGTTCTCCACGGCCGCCTTGCTGTCCAGCCTGGCCGTATGCACCTGATACTGCTTGTCGCGCCCGGAAAGGGCATATTCCTTGCCGACAGCCGCTACCCGCAAAATGCTTTTGCCGCCGGAACCGTTCCCCGGCTTGACATACACCAGCGGGTAACGCGCCAGCATGCTTGTCATTTTCTTTTTTTCGTACAAATGCGTCTCGGGAATCCAGCGTTTGACCCGTTCGTCTTTGGCCAGCAGTTGCGTCACACGCCACTTTTTGGAAAACGGGCTGTTCGCAAAGAAAAACAGGTCGCTGTTGCGCATGCGGATGTACTCTGGCACGCGCCGCCGATAACGGTCAATAACCACCTCCGGCCAGGGAAACCATCGGCTGGTCCAGCCGCCCCCTGCTTTCGGCACAAAGCCTCTGATCTTTTTTTCTTTTCCGTGTACGTCCTGATGCGAAAACAGGTAGATTTCTGCCCCCAGCTTCTGCCCGGCCAGCACGAGCTTGCGCAAATAGTCCGGCTCGCCAAAGCGCTGTCCCTGGCGCCAGGTCAAAATCCCGATCACCCGTTTGGGAAGCATCTTAACACCCTCTTCTTCTCGAATCGTTCGCCACAGTTTATGTGCGTTTGCCTGCATGCGAAACGCTTCGTTGGCGAATCGGGCTTGATCGCCTCCAGGCCCATCCGCAGGCGGTCGGCCAAATTCGTCCGCATACATACGGGCCCAATAGGCAACAACATAGAGGGGCGGTCCCCAAACACTTCGTTACTTACTTTTTTCAAGCTTATCTGGTACAATAAGCGATAACACAACCATGCAATATAGAGGTGACGCCGACATGAGTCAAGAGTTTGCTGGCGAACACATGTGTCCCAAGTACGAATGCGCCATTAATGTCCTGGGCAAACGCTGGACAGGTCTAATCATTCACGTGTTGCTGCGCGGCGCTGTTCGCTTCAAGGATATTCGCGAGATGGTTCCGCACATGAGCGACAAAATGCTCTCGGAACGGCTGAAAGAGCTGGAGGAGCTGGGAATTTTGGAGCGCAAGGTATATCCGGAAATCCCTGTTCGCATCGAGTATGAATTGACAGAAAAAGGAAGGGATCTGCGTCCGGTCATTGAATCCATTCACGAATGGGGACAAAAATGGATGTAGCGTCGCCCCACTTGTCCAAAAAAGGATGAGCGGGGTTTTTTTGTGCTTGGAAACGCCGAGTTTTCTTTTGCGGGCCAGGCATACAAACCGGCATTTTGCTGTAGACTCTAGCAATCTCAGTCGACGGGAGGGAATCCGATGCGAACGGCTGTCTACATGCGCGTCAGCACCGAAGACCAGGCGCGGGAAGGCTTTTCGATCCCGGCCCAGCGGGAAAAGCTGTTGGCTTACGTTCACTCTCAAGGGTGGGAGGTTGCGGCGATCTACGCCGACGAAGGGATCAGCGCCAAGGACACAAACCGCCCCGCGCTCAAGCGGCTCCTGCGCGATATCCGGGAAGGGAACATCGACGTCGTGCTCGTCTATCGGCTCGATCGCCTCACCCGCTCCGTGCTGGATTTGTATCGGCTGCTGCAGGAGTTTGAAAAGTACGACGTGCGCTTCAAAAGCTGCACGGAGGTGTACGATACGACGACGGCGATCGGCCGGCTGTTTATTACGCTGGTGGCGGCGCTCGCGCAGTGGGAGCGGGAAAATTTGGCGGAGCGGGTCAAGCTCGGCATGGAGCAAATGGCGCGGGAACGCAAACGGCCAGGCGGCCCGCCGCCTTTTGGTTACGAGCTTCTGGCCGGGGAATTGACTGTCCAGCCCGCGGAGGCCGCTGGCGTGCGCGAGATGTTTGCCCGCTACGAAAAAGGCGAGTCTCCCCGCCAGATCGCCGAGTGGGCGAACCGCGAAGGTCTGCGCGGAAAAAATGGCGCACGCTGGAGTGCAAGCGCCGTCCTGCGCCTGTTGAAAAACCCGGTGTACCACGGGGCTTTGCGCTGGAACTACACCGATTCGCTCCAGCGCCAAAACGCGCCCGAGGAGTGGATTATCGAGGAAGCGACGCATCCTGCGATCATCGACAAAGCGTGCTTTGCCCGCGTGCAAAAAAAAATGGCGGCACGCGGTTCGCTCCATCCGCGCGTCCTCGGCTCGTCGTTTTCTTTTTCCGGCTTGCTCTACTGCTCGCGCTGCAACGCGCCGATGCGCGGAAAAACGGCGAAGAGCAAAAGCGGCGGGAGGCTGTATGTGCATCGCTACTATTTATGTAAAAACAAGCAGGCTGGTCGCTGCGACGCCCCTGCCATCCGCGAAGATCGGCTGGAGCAGGCGATTCTCACCGAGCTGATGCGCTATGCAAAAGAAGCGCTCGCCGCTTATGCGGAAGCACGGGAATCGCTTCGCCCAGTCGCTGGCGCGAGCGCAGAGGAGCTGGAGCGGAAGCGGGAGCGCAAACGGCGGCGCTGGGAGGCAGCCTACGAGGAAGGGCTGCTCTCCCTCGAAGCGTTTCGCGAAAAAATGGCGGCATTGCAATCGGAAGCGGACGAATCGAATCCTCCGCGAGCTGCCTTCCTCCCTGCTGCTCCTCTCCCCGACCCCAGCCTGCTGACCGAGTGGCCCCTCATCTGGTCCCATGCCAGCGAGGAAGAACGCCGCCTGCTCGTCTCCATTCTCATCCGGCGCGTGGAGGCAACCGTATCTTCCACCGCGGCGGGGCAGCGCCAAGAGCGCGCCATCTGCCTTCAGCACCTTGTCTTTCATTAAATAGTCTGCCTCTTTGCACACAGGCGGTTCCCCGCTTGCTGCCATAGCGACAAAAACCAGGCTATCGCTCAGACTCCGGCGCGGCGCACCTTCTCCGGAGC
>NZ_JBYSWV010000026.1:0-69596 GCF_058781555.1 Brevibacillus sp. FW306-2-1A-C05A | reverse complement strand
GACCTCACTCTCATCCCGCCCCTAAAGGGGGTGCTATCGCACCGTAGCGGGCTTTCTCGTTCGGAAAATCTGTAAAGGCACCTGTACCGCTGCGCACTTCGCACAGCCGTCAGGTGCCTCTTTGCTTTTTCTCTATACTTCTTCGATCAGGCGCGCCAGCAAAGTCGCGCGTGTCGATATTTCCCCCAGTTCGATCCATTCCTCCGGCGAGTGGGCAAATCCGCCCTTTGCCCCAAGTCCGTCCAGCGTCGGAACCCCGCAGGCAGCGGCGAAGTTGCCGTCGCTTACGCCACCTGTCCCGGATTCCTCCAGCTCCATCCCCAGCTCATGACGGCTGATGGATTTTGCCAGCGCAAACAACACGCCTGTATCCTTGGTACGCTCCATCGGCGGACGGCGAATGCCGCCCGTCACGTTGATGCTCGTGCCCGAAAGTAGCGGCTTGCGCTCGCGGATTACGTTTTCGATGCGTTGCGCCTCTTCCATGGAAACGACGCGCACATCCACCTCTGCCTCCGCGTAATCGGCGACGACATTGGCGCCAATCCCGCCTTTGACTACGCCGACATTGATCGTCGTGCCTTTTTCGTAATCGGTCAGAGCGTGGAGAAATTGGATTTGCCGCGACAGCTCTTCGATGGCCGATACGCCTTTTTGGTGATCGACCCCGGCGTGTGCGGAAATGCCGCGAACCGCCACCGTATAATGCGCGCTGCCTTTGCGCCATGTTTTCAGCGCGCCGCCAGGCTCCGTCGGCGGCTCCAGCACGAAGCTCGCGGCCGAGCGGGACGCTTCCTGCTCTACCAGCCATCTGGAGGTCGGGCTGCCGATTTCCTCGTCGCTGTTGAGCAAGAGCACGATTTTTTTGTCCGCCGGCAAACGGTCCAGCTTCACCAAAGCCCGCAGCGCGAACATCGCCTGCAAAATTCCAGCCTTCATATCATATACACCTGGTCCGTACGCTTTTTCGTCCCGGATGGAAAATGGCCTGCGGGCCGCTTCTCCTTCCAGCCACACGGTATCGTAGTGACCGATGATGAGGATTTGCTTGTCCCCTTCGCCCAATGTGCAGCGCACCTGATCGCCGTATGTCGCATTCGGGATCAGCTCCGCCCTGCCGCCTGTCAGCCGTTGAAACTGGAGCGCGAACCAGCCCGCCATCCGGTCGCCCAGCCGTTTGTCCCGCGAAGGCGAGTCCATGTTGACCGCCTCTTCGAGCAATTGCAAAAAGTGATTCATGTTGTCTTGCAAATAAGTCTGGATTGACATAGTGCCTCTTCCTTAATGAGATTGTGAATTGAGTCCGAACAGGCGCTCTAGTCCGTACACTTTTTCCAGCAGCACGATAAAGACCAGACTCAGCAGAATGACAACCGCGGAGATGGAAGCAACCAGCGGGTCAAGCGTTTCCTGCATATAGGTAAAGATCGCAAGCGGAAGCGTTGTCGTGTCCGGTGCCACCAGAAACAGGGAAACCGTCACATTGTCAAACGACGTCAGGAACGAGAAAATCATGCCTGACACAATCGCAGGCCTAAGCAAAGGCAGCGTGATGTCCCAAAACACGCGAAACGGATGGGCACCCAGCATGTAGCCCGCCTTTTCCAGCGTGTAGTCAAATGTGCTAAGCCCGGTGAGCACCAGCCGCACGACATACGGAATGGAAATCAGGATGTGCGCCAAAAGCAGCCCGGTAAACGTACCCGCAATGCCGATGCGCGTAAAAAACAGCAACGCGGAAATCCCGATAATCAGCGACGGCACCGTGAGCGGCGAGAGCATCAGCGCATTGATGAAGCCGCTCCCGCGAAACTTGTACTTGGACAAGGCAAATGCCGCCAGCGTACCGAGCAACGTAGCCAGAACAGCCGTTACCGTCGCCAGCTTGAGACTCATCCAGAGCGATTCGATAAACTCCGGCCGATCCAAAATCATCGTGTACCATTGGAACGAAAAGCCCTCCGGCGGAAACGCCAAGTATCCGGCAGCCGTAAAGGAGCTTGGAATGATGACCAAAAACGGCAGATTGACCAGCACCAGCACAAAGAACGTGATGAGCCCGAGCACATTCAGCTTTTTCATGACGCAAACACCTCTTTATACCGCTTCGTTTCGATCAACCACGTGTACAAGGTCACCAGCAAAATCGTACTGCCCAACAGCAGGAAGGCCAACGCCGCACCGAGCGGCCAGTTCAAGGTCGCCATGATCTGCTCATACGCGATCACAGGCATCACCTTCACCGAAGTACCCCCCATCAGGGCAGGAGTGACAAACGCGCTCATCGACAGACTGAAAACGAGTGTCGTCCCGGCGATCATCCCCGGCAAGCAAAGCGGCAGCGTCACCGTAAAGAACGTGCGCATGCGCGATGCGCCCAAAATGGATGCTGCCTTGGACAGCGACGGATCAATCGCGTACAGGCTGGTCGCAATTGCCAGCACCATGTAGGCGATAAACGAGTCGGTCAGGCCGATGACCACCCCAAGCTCGTTGTACAAAAGCCGCAGCGGCTGCTCGATCAGCCCGAGCTTCATGAGCGTTTCGTTGATCCAGCCCTTTTCCCCGAGCACGACCACCCAGCCGAAGTTGCGGATGACCACGCTGATAAGGTGCGGAGCCAAAATCAGCATCGTGACAATCCCGCGCATTTTGCCTGTCGCCTGCGCCATGTACATCGCCACCGGAAAGCCGAGCAAAAGCGTAGCCAGCACGGTCCACAGACTGACGCGGATCGTCCGCCAAAGAATTTCTACGTAAAACGAATCTTGCACAAACAAGGCGTAGTTTTGCAGCGTAAAAGCCTGGTTTTCATCCTGGAAGCTGAGCAGAAGCATGAGCAGCATCGGCAGGATAAATACGCCGAGCAAAACAATCATGGCTGGTGCCGTCAAAAGTGTGATGGAAAGACGCTTGTTCATCCGTCATCCCCTCTCCACGGGCATGACCAGCACGTCTTCTGCGTTCCACTGGCAGTAGACCGTTTTGCCTGCTTCTTGTTCTGCCGACTTGTCGCTCATCTGGACTTTGACAGACAGCGTATGCGCTCCGGTCGCCACCTCGCACTCCGTATAGGAGCCGAGGAACGAGGCAAGCTGCAGATGGCCTTTTACCCGATTCGGCTGCGCCGTGTCCGCCGCCTCCGTCAGCTTGATTTTTTCCGGACGGACGAAAATCACCGCTTTTTGCTGCAAGGCAAACTGGTGCTTCTGCCCTGCAGCCTGCACGAGCAAACCGCCCGTCGTGCGAAGCGTCACGGTGTCGCCTTCGGTCGCGATCACTTCTCCTTCCATCCGGTTTGTCTTGCCGATGAACGTATGGACGAACTCGGAAGCCGGCTGGTTGTAGATCTCGTGCGGAGTGCCGATCTGCTCCACGAAGCCGTGATTCAGCACAACGATCCGGTCGGAGAGCGCCAGCGCTTCCTCCTGGTCGTGTGTCACGAAAATGGTGGTGACGCCAATTTCCTGATGCAGACGCTTCAGCTCGTCGCGCAGTTCCTCGCGCAGCTTCGCGTCCAGATTGCTGAGCGGCTCATCCAAAAGCAAGAGCGACGGCTCAATCACCAATGCGCGCGCGATGGCAATCCGTTGGCGCTGTCCGCCGGAGAGCTGCTTCGGATACCGATCCGCGACGTTTGGCAGCTTGACCAGCTCCAGCACACGATTGACGCGCTCCTGCATCTCCTGCTTTCCGATCTTGCGCAGCTTCAAGCCGTAGGCGATATTTTCCGCCACAGTCATGTGCGGAAACAACGAATACGTCTGAAACACCATTCCCAGTTCCCGCTTGTACGGCGGGACGCCATTCATCCGTTGACCCTTGATGAGCAAATCTCCGCCATCCGGGTCCAAAAATCCGGCAATCATGTTCAAGGTTGTGGTTTTGCCGCAACCGGATGGACCCAAAAACGAGATGAATTCGCCTTGCTCCACCTGCAGGTTGAAGTCCTGAACCACGACATTGTTTTGAAACTTTTTCATGATGCCGCGCAGTTCGACGTCAATCACCTTTGTCACTTCTATACCTACTTTCCTGTTTTGGGTGCGATTTCTTTGTTAAAGCGGTCCAGCCAAGCCGATGTTTCCTTGCTGATGACGTCGTAGTCAAAGTTGACAACCTTCGCGCGGTCAAATGCCAACGTCTTCGCTACATCGTCCGGCAGCTTTACTTCGGTAGCAGGATTGTAGTACAGCTTGGTCGCGTACATCGTCTGCACTTCGTCCGTCAGCAAAAAGTCGATGAACGCTTTGGCTGCTTGCGGATGCTTCGCGCCTTTGACGATTGTGGCGATGTTTGGCACGATATTGCCGCCCTCTTCCGGGAAGACAAATTCCAGCGGCACTCCCGCTTCTTTTTGCGTGAGGCTGCGCGCCATCGTCCAGGTGGTGTAGGCTGCGCTCTTGTTTTGCAGGTTTTGCTGCAGTTGCGCCGCGCTTTTCGCGAATGTCGGCATGTAGCCTGCAAGCGTTGCCATTTTTTCAAAACCAGGCTCGATATTTTTCTCCGATCCACCGTTGGCGTAGGCCAGCATAATCATGGTCGAACGTCCGAAGTTGCTCGCTACGTCTGTCATCGTGATGTTGCCCTTCACTTCCGGCTTGGTCAGGTCGTTCCACGACGCCGGAACCGGCAGTCCTTTTTCTTTGACCAGCTCGCTGTTGTACGAGATGCCCATTGGCGTGAAGTTGACGACGACACCGCTGTCATCCGTGACTTTCAAATCTTGCGGCACGTTTTTCACGTTTGGAATGTCCGTGGCAGAGATCGTTTCCCACAAGCCTTCCTGGCGCCCTTTTTCCTGCTCGCCGCCCTCGACGATCGTCAAGTCGATTTGCGGGGAGTTTTTCTGCGCTTTTACTTTCGCGACGATCTCGGTCGATACCCCGGATACGTAGGTCAGCTTGACGTTCGGGTATTTTTCGTTGAATTTCTTGAAGATTTCGTCTTTCATCAACTTCTCTACAGTAGCTCCGTTCCCCGCGACAACCAGCGTGTCTTCCAGTTGCACTTGTGCTTGCCCGCCGTCTGTATTGCCAGCAGCCGGCGTCGGAGCGGCAGTTTGCGGTGTGGAAGAGCCACAGCCCGCAAGCAAAGAACCAGTCAAAGCAAAAATCGACAGTACAGATAACGCCTTTTTCTTCACGTAAGTTCGACCCCCGTTTTATCTTATTTGTTCACGAATAGAGAACAACGTTTGCTATTCGAGAACGATAGTGTTATCCTATCATAAAGAGACTGACTATTCAAGGTAGTCATACAAAAAGCACCATTGCCTCCATTCAGGATTGCCTGCCCCCTATCTGTGGTAGAATAGGACTAATGCACATAAAGGAGACGTTTTTTATGGACCAAGTATTGTCTTCTGTACGAAACGGTTGCCGACTGTTAAAAATGTTTCTCGATTCTCCCAAAGAGCTTGGGGTGACCGAGCTTAGCAAAAAGCTTCAGCTATCAAAAGGAGCGGTGCACAAGCTGCTTTCCACGCTGGAATCAGAAGGCTTTATTCGCCAAAACGAAAAAACCAAGCAATATACGCTTGGCTATACACTGCTGGAGCTGGGCACGAAGGTGCTCACCAACCACGATATTGTCGATTTTTCCAAACCGTTTTTGACCGGGCTTGTCTCCCGGGTGAACGAGCTGGCCGTCCTGTGCGTGCAAGACTCGAAGGACGCCATCTACGTCGCGAAGGAAGATTCGAAGCATCCTATTCGCTTTACGGTCGAGTCTTTTCGCCGCTTCCCGCTCTACTCGACGACGGCGGCACGGGTGCTGCTCGCCTACCAGCCGGAGTCGTTCCAGGACGAGATATTGGCGGAGCAACCTTTGAAAATGTACACGCCTCACTCCTACACTTCCATCGAAGAGGTCAAAGCCGACCTGCAGGCGATCCGGGAGCGCGGCTACGAGATCAGCTCGAACCGCCGCAACACGGGCGTCACGGGAATTGCCGCGCCGATTTTCGATTCCACCGGACAGGTGACCGCCTCGATCAGCGTGATCGGCCCGACGGATCGCGTGATGCCCAAAAAAGAAGAGATCATCCAGGAAACGCTGGCTACGGTGCGCGACATGTCCACCCAGCTTGGATACCGTTTGCCGTAACCGCGCAGCCAACGAAAGAAGACCTTCCGCACAACGACCGGTTCGCTGTGTGAAAGGTCTTTTTTGTTTAGGCAGCCGTCATTCACCCCATTTTTGGGCGTACGCTTCCCGCAGTTGTTCCCAGCGGCTCCACGACCAGGCTGGCTGCTCTCCCGCAAGCACTTTTGCCAAAAGCTCGAGATGGGCATGCCAGCCTGCAAGCATCCGGGGCAGCGGCTCCGAGGCGCGCATGGAATGGTCCAGCACCAGGCGGCAGCCTTCCGCTTCCGGCAGCAGCTCCCAGCGAACAGCCGACTCGTTCGCGTCCTTGCTGTTCCATGTATAGGCAAGCAGCGCCCAGACGATTTGCTTTTTCCAAAACCCTACGGCAAGCGCTACAGCCCCCGCCACCACGTATTCCGGGCTCCACGCTCATTTTGGCGCGTGAAACAAAATCGGCGGAATCGTCATGGAGCTGAATACCCCGACCGGAACCATTGCCAGCCCGCGCCTGAGCCAAGCCGGAATCCCCCACCTGGAGCTAATCAGCAGCATCGGAACCCTTACAACAGATGACGGGCGTTTAACAGCAAGTTCGAAACGAGAATCGGCCAGCCGACGATGCCCTGCGAGCCCACCGCCGCAAACGGCGAGGAGCTGGCATTGACCAGCAGCGAAATCAGCATCGCCTCCGTCACTCCCAGCCCAGCCTGCCTGGCTAGTATGCCAAACACCATCCCGTCCACGATTCCGGCGGCGGCCACGGGAAAAATTTGTTTCATTCCTTTTACAAACAACGCCTGCGACACGCTCGATGCTCTCCCTTCTCTGTTGCCACCGCCTTGTGCAAGCTGTCTCAGCGCTTCCGCAAGTACGGCCCCCACACCTTTTGCAAAAGCCGGATGCCCGCCTCCATCTCTTCCGTCGTCATGCCGCCAAAGCCGAACTGGAAAGCAGGCAGCGCTTTTGGCTGCGGTTCCATCCATTTGTGTGAGGTAGGGTAGACGCGCACACCCGCAGCCTCCGCGATTTGCGCAAGCTGCAAAGCCGTGCAGTCGCTTGCCACCTCGACTGTCATCGACAATCCGGCATCCTGTCCTTTCAGCAAAATGTAAGGCCCGAGCTGCTCCTGCAAAATGTGCAGCATCGCATCGTGCTTTTTGCGGTAGAGCGTGCGCATCTTGCGAATATGGCGCTCCCAGTCGCCGTGTTTCATGAACAGAGCCAACGTCTCCTGATGAATCCGCGACGCAGACTGGTCGAAATCCGCCAGTTGCTCGTGGTAGATGGCAAGCAGCTCCTGCGGCAACACCATGTAGCTGATCCGTATCGACGGCAGCAGCGCCTTGGAAAACGTCCCGAGGTAAATGACCCGCCCGTGCGTGTCCAGCCCTTGAAGCGAAGGAATCGGTCGGCCGTGATAGCGAAACTCTCCGTCGTAGTCGTCCTCGATAATATAGCCGCCTGTCTGGTTCGCCCAGTGCAGCAGCTTCAGCCGCTTGGCGTACGGCATGACGATTCCCGAAGGGTCCTGATGGGACGGGGTAATGTACACATATCTCGCTCCGCTTTTCCCGAGCGCTTCCACGTCGATCCCGTCCTCCTCCAGCCGAATCGGACATACCGCAAAGCCAAGGTGGGCAAAAACGGAACGCACCCCGTTATAGCCGGGCTCCTCCATGGCGACAATCTGTCCGCGCGGGCCGAACAAAAAGCCGAGCAAGCTAATCATGATCTGCGTACCCGCGCCAATGACAATCTGCTCCGGCGTCGCCTGCACCCCGCGGGCACGGCTCAAGTAGCGGGCAAGCTCCTCTCGCAAAAGCGGCTCCCCTTGCCTGTCGCCGTAATACAGCACGCTCCGGTTCTCTTTTTGCATGCACTGGTTGGTGTATTTGCGCCAGCGCTCGTAAGGGAAGTGCTCCGCATCGACCCGGGCATGGTGAAAATCGTAGCGAATGGAAACTGGTTGCCCGTCCTCCGGCTGCTCCGCTGCATGCGGCACACGCCCACCCGCAGCGGCAACGCCAACCGCGCCAGCGGTCGGTACGCTCTTTTTCCCCGCATGTTCGGGTAGCGGGCCATCCCACTCCATATCTACGACATAAAAACCGCTGCGCTCCCGGCTCTCAATGTACCCTTCTGCCAAAAGCTGATGGTAGGCGCACTCCACGGTCGTTTTGCTGACCTGCAAAAATCCGCTCAAGGCCCGCACAGATGGCAGCCTTGTTCCCGAAGGCAGCCGGCCTTCTTGGATTTCTGCGCGAAAATACCGATAGAGCTGCAAATACAACGCTTCTTTGTCCTCAACCAAGTGGGGACTGATGTCCAGCATGTTCTGTTTTCTCCTCTCCCTGCAACTGACCTGCCTCCTTTTTTTCAATCTGTCCATGTTCACTAAGGCCAAGTCAGTCTATGCTTAATCATATCAGAAAATTTGCACATTTCCTCCCGGTTGGAAAACTTGCCTGCATGCGGCTTTGCGGCACAGCGGAAACCGTCTGGTACCCGCCTCGTAGCCTGAAAGTTATTCTCCGGGAAAAGAAAAACCGACGGAGAAAAGTCTCCATCGGCCCCAGCTTACCCTATTGTCCGTAACAGGCTGACTTCTTTGATCGCATGTTTTACGCGAGATAAGCGTCCCGAACCTGTGGATTTGCCAGCAGAGTCTGCGCATCGTCCTTCAAAATGATTTCACCTGTCTGGATCACGTAGCCGCGGTGCGCCACTGAAAGCGCCTGGTTCGCGTTTTGCTCTACCAGCAGGATCGTCATGCCTTCCCTGTTCAGCTCTGTGACGATGTCAAAAATTTGTTCGACGAGAATCGGAGCCAAGCCCATTGACGGCTCATCGAGCATGAGAATTTTCGGCTTCATCATCAGTCCGCGCGCGATCGCCAGCATTTGCTGCTCACCGCCGGACATCGTCCCGCCTTTTTGGTCGATCCGTTCCTTGAGGCGCGGGAAGTAAGCAAAAGCGCGCTCGATGCCTTCCTCGATCACCTGTTTATCCGATACGCCGAACGCTCCCATTTCCAGGTTTTCGCGCACGGTCAGCTTTGGAAAAATCCGGCGGCCTTCCGGCACATGGGCGATTCCCGCACTGGCAATATCGTGGGTGCGCATCTGGGTAATATCCTTGCCGTTGAAGATCACTTTGCCTTCCTTGGCGCGGGTCTGGCCGCAGATCGTTTTCAGGGTGGTCGATTTTCCCGCCCCGTTGGAGCCGATCAAGGTGACGACCTCACCCTCGTTGACGGTAATGCTCAATCCCTTCAATGCGTGGATACCGCCGTAATAGGTATGAACGTTATTCAGCTCTAGCAATGCCATCGTTTTTCCTCCTTCTACGACACTTCCGACGCACTTTTGCCGAGGTAGGCTTCAATTACGTTCGGGTTGTTGCGGATTTGCTCCGGTGTTCCCTCCGCAATTTTCCGGCCGTAATCCAGTACGTGAATGTATTCGCTGAGTCCCATGACCAGCTTCATGTCATGCTCGATCAAGATAATCGTCAGGTCAAGCTCGCGTTTCAGCTTGCGGATAAAGTCGGTCATTTCGACTGTCTCGCGCGGGTTCATCCCCGCCGCCGGCTCGTCGAGCAAAATAATCTGCGGATTCGTCGCCATCGCCCGAGCGATTTCCAGCCGACGCTGCAATCCGTATGGCAGGCTACCCGCCGCTTCGTTGGCGATATGGGCGATGCCTACATACTCCAGAAGCTGATAGGCTTCTACGCGGGCCTTTTCTTCCTCGACCCGTACGCGCTTGGTGTTGAACAAAATGCCGAGCAACCCGGCTGACAAGCGGCTGTGAACGCCGACCATCACGTTTTCCAGCGCCGTCATTTCTTTGAACAGCCGGATATTTTGGAACGTCCGGGTAATCCCGCGGCTTGCGATCTGATCGGGGCGCAGCCCTTTGATGCTTTTGCCGTCCAGGAGAATTTCACCTTCATCCGGCACGTAAAATCCGGTAATCATGTTGAAAAAAGTCGTTTTCCCGGCCCCGTTCGGCCCGATGACTGCCGTAATGCTTCCCTTGTCTATGGAAATCGAAACGTCCTGGTTGGCTACCAGTCCGCCAAAGCGCTTCGTCAAGTTTTTTGCTTCCAACAATGCCATGCCCTTTTCCCTCCTCGTCCGCTATGACTGCTTGCCAGAAGCCAATTGGGACAGCTTGCCGAGAATCCCCAGCTTTTGTTTGCCATACTCGCTCTCTTTGATCGCGTCGAGATCGTTCTTTTTCCGCTTGGCCGGAATCAGTCCGTTGGGACGATACAAGGCGACGAGAATCAGCATGATCCCGAAGATGAGCCGCTGGAACTTGGACGGGTCCAACTGGTTTGGCAGGTTGATGATGCCGGATTGCTGCAGGCTGTGCAGGAAGTTGGAGAACTCTTTCAGGAGCTGCACCTGCAAAATGGTGACAAAAGCGGCTCCAAGCACGACGCCCGGGATGCTTCCGCTTCCGCCGAGAATGACCATGACCAGAATCCCGATTGATTCCATCAGCGTAAACGAAGTCGGATCGATAAAAGTCTGTTTGGCTGCGAAAATAACCCCGACCACCCCTGCGAAGGAAGCGCCTGTCGCAAACGCGGCCAGCTTTGTATTCAACAGCGAGATCCCCATAGACTGCGCCGCAAGCTCATCCTCGCGCACGGCGATCCACGCGCGGCCCAAACGGGAATGCTCAAAGCGGATATTCGCCAGGACGATAAAGGCGATTACGAACAGGACGATAAAGTAGAAGTAAAACGGCGTCCCCATCTTGATGCCGAACAGCTCCGGCGATGGAATCGGGGTAATCCCTTGCGGACCGTTTGTAATGTTGATCGGTTTGTCCAGGTTATTAAAAATAATCCGAATAATCTCACCAAAACCGAGCGTAACGATGGCGAGGTAGTCCCCTTTTACCCGTAACACCGGCAGACCGAGCAATATCCCGAAAATCGCGGCCACGATCAAGCCGACGATGAGGAACGGCCAAAACCAGTCACCAGAGAGCGGGAACAGGTTGCCCGCGATAAATTCATTCGCCTGCGAGGTCGAGAAAATCGCGTAGGCATACGCACCAGCAGCGAAGAAGGCGACGTAGCCCAAATCGAGCAGCCCCGCGAATCCGACTACGATGTTCAGTCCGAGCGCCATTGCCACGTAGATGCCGACTTGCGAAGCGACCTCCATGTAGTAGCGGTTTTCACCCGCGACCAGCGGAATGATAATCAGCAGGACAGCGGCCCCGACAATCATCTTGATCGTCTTGGACGTATTCGTGTAATAGACGAGCACGATTGAGGAGAGAATGCCGAGAAACGCGATGACTGATTTGTCCATGAAATGCAGAGCAGCCGCGAAGCCGGCGATCCAAACCAACGTAAGCGCGAGCGGGATTCCTTTGAACGTTTTCCAGGCCAGATTTGCCATTGGTCTCACCTACACTTTCTCTTTCACAGCTTCGCCAAACAGCCCTTCCGGCTTGAAGAGAAGCACGAGGATTAGAATGCTGAACGCGAACACATCTTTGTACTCAGCACCAAATGCGCCGTTGGTCAGCGGCCCCATGAAAGCGCCAGACAGCGATTCCAGTAGCCCGAGCAGCACCCCGCCCACCATGGCTCCGCGCAGGTTGCCGATCCCGCCGAGAACGGCTGCGGTAAATGCCTTCAATCCGAGAATGAAGCCGATATAAGGGTCGATCGTCCCGTAATTTTGCGCAAACAGCACGCCTGTCGCTCCGCCGAGACTGGACCCGATCAAAAACGTAAGCATGATTACTTTGTCTACATTTATGGTCATCAGCGAAGCCGTGCTCTGATCCTGCGCTACGGCCCGCATGGCGATTCCCCATTTTGTCTTGTTAATGAACAGCGTCAGCGCAATCATCATCACAATGGCGAGCACAATTACAATCAAGCCCTTGGCTGGAATCGCAGCGAAACTGCCTAAAGAAATCGAACCAGTAAAAAGAGTTGGACTGTTCAGATAAAATTCATTGCGAGCCAGCGCTTCCGTAAAACGAACGAGGTCTTGCAGCAAAAACGATACACCGATGGCAGAAATCAGTGGCACGAGGCGCGGCGCTCCGCGTAGCGGCCGATAGGCGACCCGCTCGATTCCTACTCCGAGCGCACCCGTAATCACCATGGCGATTATCAGTGTCAAGAATAGTGCGACAAAAGGGTTCATGCCTTCCAAAGCCCCCAGGGCGTCAGAGATCAACAATACCTCTGTACCGACAAAGGCCCCGACCATGAAAATTTCTCCATGAGCAAAGTTGATAAATTCCAAAATCCCGTAAACCATTGTGTAGCCCAAGGCCACGACTGCGTACATGAATCCAAGTGTTAATCCGTCAACCAACACCTGAGGCAAAATGTTGAGCATCATGCTTTCCCATCCCTCACTTCTCAATAAACTTGTAGAAATTTTCTGCATCCATTCGCATGACTGGACGTGAGTTTCAGTAGAAAAGGGCGAACACAAGCGTGCCGCCCCGGACTGTATGAGGCATGAAAGAGTGTACGGTGATGTTGGCTGCGATTACTCGGCCTTGCCTACAAAAGTGGACTTGTCCTTGTCATACTTGTAAATGAATACATCTGCGTTTACGTTGTCACCTTTTTCATCAAAGGTAACTTTTGTGAATTGCCCCTGAAAATCTTTCGTTTTGTGAACTGCTTCGAGGACTTGCTCGCGTGTTGGTTTTTTGCCACCATTCGCTTTGATTGCTTCCATGACGCCGTTGAGGATGACGTTCATGGAGTCGAAACCGTAGACGGAGTAGGTTTCAAGAGGTTTGTTCGTCGTTTTCTTGTACTCTTCGGCCCACTTCTTGCCCTCTTCGGTCTGCGTCACGTCACCTGCCACTGACGTAAACACGACACCTTCGACGGCATCGCCGGCTATTTTAATCATATCAGAAGAGTCCAAACCGTCGCCACCCATAAAATATCCCTTGTATCCTTTTTCACGGGCTTGCTTGACCAAAATTCCGCCCTCCGGATAAAGTCCCCCGAAAAAGATGATGTCAGGGTTTTTTGCCGTTACCTGGTTCAGTACGGCACTGTAATCTTTTTCGCCTTGCGTGATGCCTTCGTAGCCGAGGAGCTGCACGCCGTCTTTTTCAAACTGCAGCTTCACCTGGTCGCTCAAGCCCTGGCCGTATGCGGTCTTATCATGAATGATGAAAGCTGTTTTCACGCCGAGCGTGTTTTTCGCATACATGGCCGCTTTCGGTCCCTGGGCGTCGTCGCGAGCGCAAATCCGGTGTACGGTTTTCTTGCCTTCCTCGGTCAGCTTCACCGCCGTATTGGCCGGAGACACCATGACCAGTTTGCCTTCCTCGTACTTCACGGACGAAGGAATCGCTACGCCGGAGTTCAGATGGCCCACTACCCCGTACACGTCAGGGTTGGAGATGAGCATTTCCGCGTTCGATACGCCGATCTTCGGGTCCGCCTGGTCATCCTGCGGGAAGAGCTGGATGTCGAAGCCGAGCTTTTTGAATTCTTCCTTGCGCAGATTCAGCGCGTATTCGGCACCCGTCTTGATCGCGTCTCCGAGAGAGGACTGGTTCCCGGAGAGGGGGGTTTGGGTTGCGATTTTGATGACACCACCGTCTGTTGCTCCGCCGCCGCTACCGGAAGTGCTCGTCTGGTTTTGCGCCGGCTGCTGACCACCTCCGCTTGTGTTGGTTCCGCCTGATGAATTGCTGGTTCCTGCGCAACCTGTGAGTGCCACACTCGTCGCCAATACCGCAGATAAAATACTGATGTGAGAGAGTTTTTTCATGCGGAATTGAATCCCCCTTTAATTATTCTTTATTTTTGTCCTCGCCAGACGATCTACCCTACTTACCAGGTTGCGACTCTGTGAGCACTCTTTCTGTTAGGACGGAAGATAGATGTGGCTTGGCTATTATTTATTGTAAAATAAGTCTGATAATTTACAAGAGGTAAAATATTTTTTTCGATCATATACCGAATGCTTACATACTCGTGATTTCATTCCCTGCTATTGAAATCAAATAATTATATCTTTGCTTTATCGCCATAAAGCGTTAATGTTATCCATTATATTTACGGCTCCCAAAACAAAAACTCCCTCTATTGCAGAGGGAGTGCCGGGACGAGAATTTGCCCTGTTTTTACGTCTGCGATGCCTTCCGCAGTAAGTCTCGCATAAGGCAGGTGAGTGGCGGTGAAAAACAGGAGAGAATAGAGCGGATCGAGGTGCGCGTGGCCTTTTGCCCGCAGCTTGGCCGTCAAATTCTCCGCCATGGCAATCACTTCTTCCATCGGAGCCGGGGAAAATTTTCCGGCAAGCGGCAGCGGACATTCGCAGGCAATCTGCCCCTCGTCGATCAGCACGACTCCGCCGCCGATGTCTCTGATTCGCGCAAGCGCTGCCGCCATCGCCTGCGGGTCGCGCCCGATGACAAGCCAGTCGCCGGACGCTGTATAGGAGCTGGCCAAGCCCTCGATATGCTCGCCGTAGCCGCGCAGTACTGCAACCGTGCGGCTTTTCCCTGCCGGATCGACGCTGACAATCAGGGCGAGCTGCGGGTCGTGCGCCAGCGAGACGAAGCCGTGCTCGTCTACCGGAAGCTGCTCCAGCGTCATGCGGGTAATAACGGCATTCAGCATGTTCAGCACCGGCACCTTGCCGTCTTCGTCAGGGCGCAGCGTGAACCATTCTGCCTGCGTTTTGTCCTGCAGCGAATCGACGGTTGGGAACGAGTAGTCCGCCCAGCGCGGCTCGATTGTGGGAATGAGCAATCTGCCTTCCTCCGCCGCCTTTTGTCCGTTGGCAAAGACGACAAGCGGCGCAGGGTCGTCCTTGGCTCGCAGAAGCAGCATATCTGCCACTCTTCCCGGCGCGATTCCGCCGAGTTCGGCGTCTAGCCCGTAGTAGACGGCCGGATTCAGCGTCGCCATCACATACGCCTCTTCCGGCGGCATGCCCGCTTCTATCGCGACGCGAATCGTCCCGTCGAGGAAGCCGTTGCGGTGCATCGGCGGGGTGCTGCCATCTGATGTCAGCATCATCCGGGGCGACCACGGCAACCCGAGCGCGAGCCATCCTTTGACTAGCTCCGGCAAATCCGGGCGAATCGAGGAATGACGCAAGGTGGCGTACATGCCAAGCCGGAGCCGCTGAAGTAAATCCTCCGCCGTAATTCCTTCGTGACAGGCGGTAATTCCGGCCGCCGCTGCAATGTTCAGCGTTTCGTAGGAAGCGCCGGGATGATGCCCCTCCATTCTTTTGCCCAGATCGCGCGTGTGCTTCAAGCCGAACAGCAGCGTCTCGTCCTCCTGCAGCACGCCGGACCAGTTCGTCAGCTCTCCGCCCTGGACGACGAGAGGATGCTCGAGCATGCGAGCAAGCCCTTCCTTCGTGAATTGCGGGTGCTCTTTACCTGTTTGCGGATCGAGTCTCGCCCAGAAAAACTGTTTGACCGGATGGCCGGACAAAGACTCCATCAGCGCTGCCACCTGCTCGGGCGGCAAATTCATCAGCATCAACGTGTCGGACACGAGCGTGGTCGTCCCCCGCTCCAATGCAAAGTCCGCCAGCGTGTACGGGTTGTACCATTGGAAAGGATGGGCGTGCGGCTCGATGTAGCCGGGCACGACGTACTTTCCGTCCGCTTCGACGATCACCGTATGCTCGTCTGTCAGCGGCTCTTTTTCCCCCACGTAGGCAATCCGCTCCCCGGCTACGACTACATGATGCTCCTGCCATTCTTTTGTAAATACGTTCAGGACGCTGGCTCCCTTGATCCACAAGCTGGCCGGCGCCTGTCTTTTGCTCACGCGGAGCAGATTCCGGTACGCTTCCTCTGATAAAGCTCGAACTCGCATGCTTTTCTCTCCCCTCGCTGTCCATCGTCGTCTGCATCGACTGAATGATCGTTCATATTGACATTGCTTTACTGCTTCGCCGCCCGCGAAGACTTCCCCTGCTTGCCGGAACACTTCGACCTGCAATTTCCACGGGTTGTCCTTTTGCCTTTATCACAGACTAATGCGTAGAAGACGCGACTGGAGGCGAGCACAGATGCAAAGAAACGTTGGAACTACAGATGCAATCATCCGCATGACGGGCGGCCTCTTGGGCCTGGCTTACGGCATAGGCAAAATGAGCCGTCGCCCGCACAATGCCCCCTGGCTGTTAATGGCTTTTTCCGCCATGAAGGTAGCGGAAGGCGCCACCCGTTTTTGCCCGATGTACAAAGCGCTGGGCATTAACACGATCAAGGCAAACGGCATGTCGGGCATGATGGATCAAATGAAGCAAAAAGGGATTCAAACCGTCATGAACCAGGTGACGGGTGCGTTTAGCGGCAGCGGCACTTCCGCAAAAGGCAAGGAGCACAATAAGCAGGAGTCAAGCGCTACTGCTACAGCCGCCGCAGACGCGCAAAACACAAAACCGCAGGCTGCTGCTGTAAACACGCATACCGCGACGCAGCAAAACGAATCCAAAAAAGGCAAGCTGTCTGCCGAAGACCAGTTGCTCGAACAAGCTGCCCGCGAGTTTATTTCCTACCGCTCGCAGGAAAAGGACGACAGCAGCACACGCTACCCCACTTACTCGTAGAAAAGAGGCGACGCGCTCATGATCGTCGGAACTCCCCTCTATGAATGGCTGTCCCACAATCTGTTCGTCGCAGCCATGATCGTCGGTGTCATTGGCGTAGTCGGCTATTACGCCTTTTACGCCTCCAAGCGAAAAGGGCGCTATCGGCAATAAGCTGACAGCTCCCAAGGATACAAACCGCCTCGTTTCGTCGCAGGCGGTTTTTCCATTTACAAAATTAATTGCTATGCATATAATTGTCAAAACAACTAATTTCGCGAGCAAAGGAAGGTTCTTCTCATGATCGACCATTGGCAACATGAACCGATCGGCTTTCTGATCGGCAATACGTACAGGCGCATGATTCATTATGTGTCCTTGTTTTTGCGCGAATTCGACCTGACGACGGAGCAGTTTGCCGTCTTGTACCGCCTCCGGGAAGAGGACGGAATCAACCAGAAAGAGCTGGCTCTGCGCTCCGCCAAAGACCAGCCGACCATGACGCGCATTCTCGACAACCTGGCGAAAAAAGGCTGGATTGAAAAAAAGCTGAGCGAACACGATCGCCGCGCCTATCTCATCACGCTCACGCCGAATGGCAGGGAGTGGATTGAAAAGGCCATTCCCGCCGAGGCCAAGGCGATAGCGGACATCTTCGCCGGGATTTCGCCGGAGAAGCTCGCTTTTTTGCGGGAAATACTGCTGGAGATCAATGAGAATGTAAACCGCCATACACAAGAATAGGAGTGAACACGTTGGGAGAGAGTAGAGAGAAACTGTGGACGAAGGATTTCGTCCTGCTTACTGTATGCAACATGCTGTTGTTCCTCACCATCCAGATGCAGACGCCGACGTTTCCGGCCTACGTGAAGCAGGCGTATCAGGCAAACGATTTCGTCGTCAGCCTGGTCATCAGCCTGTTTTCGTTGGCAGCCGTAGTGGCACGCGCATTGACCGGGGAAGCGTTGCGAACGAAAAACAGCAAAGTCATCGCGATGCTGGCGCTGTGCACTGTCGGGATATTCAGCGCAGGCTACTACTGGGCCGGGCATATCGCCCTGTTTTTGTTTTTGCGCGTTCTCGTCGGCATCGGCTTTGGCATGGGCAGCACAGCGTTTCCGACGGTCGTGTCCAACGTCATTCCCGTCCGGCGCATCGGGGAAGGGATGGGCTACTTCGGCCTGTCCACCAGTCTGGCGATGGCGCTCGGCCCGCTGATTGGCCTTGGTATCCTGCAATCGTTCGGAATCGGCCCGATGCTTTTGACGCTCGTGCTGCTTGTGGCTGCGATTTTCCCGTTGGCGCACATGATCCGCTCCTACAGCCTGCGCATGGCGCCAGCGCCCAAAGCAGCGCCCGTCAAAGGGTTTGCCCGCTTTTTTGACAAAAAGTTGCTGCTGCCCGTCAGCCTGAATTTTTGCCTGTCCATTACGTACGGCGGAATCTTGAGCTTTCTGGCCTTGTACGGAAAAGAAACCCACATCGCCAACGTGGGCTGGTTTTTCCTCGCCAACGCGCTCGCCATGATTTTGATTCGGCCTTTTTCCGGCAAGCTGTACGATCGCAAGGGCCATATCGCCGTCCTGCCGCCAGGCGCGATCTTCGTGGGCGTCAGCCTGCTGCTCCTGTCGGTGACGACCAGCGAATCGCTGCTGCTGATCTCGGCCTTTTTCTACGGACTCGGCTACGGCATGATCCAGCCGTCGATTCAAGCCTGGATGGTCAAAGTCGTCGCGCCAGAGCAGCGCGGCATGGCAAACGGCCTGTTCTTCAATTCCATCGACCTCGGCATCGCCGCAGGCTCCATGCTGCTCGGCGTGCTTGCGACTCATTCCAGCTACTCGGTCATGTACCGCTGGTCAGCCGCCTGCATGCTGTTGTTCCTCGGCGTTTACGTCTTGTCGCAGCTTGTGGCAGCCAAAGGGAAAAAGGCACGGCTGGCAGGCGAACATATCGGTCTATAAGGAAAAGGCAGTCCTCGTTCGAGCCTCATCGGCGAACGGGACTGCCTCTTTGCTTTTTTTCGGTGGTTGTTACTTTTGCTGCTGGTGCTTCATCGCTTTTGCCGCAATGTCCGTGCGGTATTGCGCTCCTTCGAACGAAATCGCCTGCACAGACGCGTACGCCGCTTCACGCGCTTGTTCGAGGTCGGCTCCGGTTCCGACTACGCCGAGCACGCGGCCGCCGCTGGTCACAATGCCTTCGTCTGTTTGCTTGGTGCCGGCATGGAATACGGTAACGCCTTCTGTCGTTTGCGCCAGGCCGTCGATCCGCTTGCCCTTCGGATAATCGCCCGGATAGCCGGGAGCTGCCATGACGACGCAGACGGCGCTTCCTTCTTTCCAGGTCACGTCCAGGCTGTCCAGCTCTCCGTTAACGGTCGCCACGAAAATGTCGAGCAAATCCGTCTCCAGCAGCGGCAAAATCACTTGCGTCTCCGGATCGCCAAAACGGGCGTTGAACTCGACCACTTTTGGTCCTTGCTCGGTAATCATCAGTCCAGTGTAGAGAATGCCTTTGAACGGAATACCGTCCTTCGCCATCCCGGACGCCATCGGCTGAACGATCGTTTTCACAATCGTATCGACCAGTTCGGCCGACATGTGCGGAACCGGGGCGTACGTCCCCATGCCGCCTGTATTCGGGCCGCGGTCGTCGTTGAAAATGCGCTTGTGATCCTGGGAGGTAATCATCGGCTTCACGGTTTCGCCGTCGACAAAGGAGAGCAGGGACAGCTCTTCGCCAAACATGCACTCCTCGATGACCACGCGCGTACCCGCTGCGCCAAAAACGCTCTCCTGCATGATCTGGCGGAGCGCTTCTTCCGCTTCCTCTACGGTCTCGGCCACGACAACGCCTTTGCCTGCGGCGAGGCCGTCAGCCTTGACGACGATGGGCGCCCCTTGCTGGCGCACATACGCGCTCGCCGATTCGTAGTCGATGAACGACTCGTAGGCAGAGGTCGGGATGTTGTAGCGTTTCATCAAGCTTTTCGCGAACGACTTGCTGCCTTCGATCATCGCCGCTTTGCCATTCGGCCCAAAGATCGGCAGGTTGCGCTCCTGGAAAAAGTCCACGATGCCGCCGAGCAGTGGATCTTCTGGTCCTACGACAGTCAAATCAATGCCTTCGTCTTTGACGAACTGGGCTAGCGCCGCAAAGTCATTGACGCCAATCGGTACGTTCTGGGCAATCTCGGCTGTGCCGCCGTTTCCCGGAGCGCAGTACACCTTTTCTACCTTCGGGCTTTGCAAAAGCTTCCAGGCAATGGCGTGTTCGCGGCCGCCGCCGCCAATTACCAATACTTTCATGGGGATATCCTCCTGTTATTGAAGGGATCTGTATGAATCAGTGCTTGAAGTGGCGCGTGCCAGTAAACACCATGGCGATGCCCGCACGGTTGCAGGCGTCGATGGATTCCTGATCGCGAATCGAGCCGCCCGGCTGAATGATCGCGGTAATTCCGGCCGCAGCCGCCGCCTCTACGGTATCTCCCATCGGGAAGAAGGCATCGGAAGCGAGCACAGCGCCTTTTGCCAGCTCTCCCGCCTGCTCGATGGCGATTTTCGCTGCGCCGACACGGTTCATTTGACCAGCGCCTACCCCGATCGTCATGTTGTCTTTTGCCAGCAAAATCGCGTTAGACTTCACGTGCTTGACAACTTTCCAGGCGAATTGCAGTTGGGCCATTTCTTCGGCTGTAGGCTTGCGGTCTGTCACGACCTGGATTTCGCTTTCTGCCAATTGCTTGTAATCGTAATCCTGAATCAGCGCGCCGCCCGCGACCGGAGCGATGCGGAACAGATTGTCCGCTTTTTTCGCTGGCTCATTCAGGGCAGGGATGCGCAAGAGACGCAGGTTCTTTTTCTCGGTCAGCACAGCCAATGCGTCTTCGGTAAAATCAGGAGCAATGATGATCTCCAGGAAAATTTCTTTCATCGCGAGCGCCGTGTCTTTGTCAATCGGGCGATTCGCCGCGACGATGCCGCCGAAAATGGATACGGGGTCCGCTTCGTACGCTTTTTGGTACGCCTGGCGAATGTCTGCGCCGATCCCCACGCCACAAGGGTTGGAGTGTTTGATCGCGACAACAGCCGGCTCGGTAAATTCACGCACAATCGCCAGAGCCGCGTCTGCGTCGTTGATGTTGTTGTAGGAAAGCTCTTTGCCGTGCAGTTGCTCCGCATAGCCGATGCTCAACTGGCTGGACAGCGGTTCGCGGTAAAAAGCGGCGCGCTGGTGCGGATTTTCGCCGTAGCGCAGGTCTTGCGCTTTTTCGTAGGTCACCGTGTAGCTCTCTGGCAACAGCTCGCCTACCTGCTCGCTCAAATAGCGCGAGATCAGGGCATCGTAGGCCGCTGTGTGACGGAATACTTTCGCTGCCAGACGACGGCGCGTTTCCAGCGTAGTATCGCCGTTTGCCTCGATTTCTTCGGCTACCTTGTCATAGTCGGCAGCGTCCACGACAACGCTCACGAACGCATGGTTTTTCGCCGCGGAGCGCAGCATCGTCGGCCCACCAATATCAATATTCTCAATCGCATCTTCGTATGTCACGTCCGGCTTGGCAATCGTTTCCTTGAATGGATACAGATTGACCACGACCAGATCGATTGTTTCGATGTTCAGGTCCTTCAACTGTTTTTGATGCGCTTCGTTGTCACGCACAGCCAAGAGGCCGCTGTGGATATTCGGATGCAGCGTTTTGACACGTCCGTCCAAAATTTCGGGAAATCCGGTCACCTCGGAAATGCCAATGACGGGAACCCCCTCTGCTTTCAAGAGAGCAGCCGTACCTCCGGTGGAAATGATCTCTACTCCGGCATCTGCCAAACGACGGGCAAACGGAATCAATCCTGTCTTGTCAGAAACGCTAATCAACGCCTTTTTCACACTCACGGATAGAACCTCCTGACTTTTAATAAGAAAACATGACGGAAAGCTTTTCGCGCCACACTAAAACACGAACATTCCTTTCATATTAAAACATAATTGTACGTTTTTATCAAGAGTTTCCTCAGCGAAAACAAACGCAGCCGCCCATGCCTGTTCGGCACTCGCGACTGCCCTGTTTCGCTCCCGACGCGGGAAGCTTACCGCTTTTTTTTGCTTCCTCCAGACAGCTTTTTCACACGCTCCGCCAGAGAAAGGTGCTTGCTTTTTCCAGCAGCCTTGGATGGCTTTTTCGGCTTGCTGCTTTTTGCCTTGACCTCTTTCGGAACCTTCGACACCAATTCTTCCATGGAGAGCGACTTTCCACTTTTCATCCGTTCCTTGACACGCTCTTTTGTCTCCTCCGGCACGTCAAGGCCCATCTCGGACAGCTCATTCATCAACTCGTCGACGTTGCCCCCGCCTTTGGGGAATTTTTGCGCGAGCTTCATAATATCGTTCAGCGTCCATTCCCGCCCTGTTCTCTTGCTTAGCTTGCCCAGCAAATCCGCAACGAAATCTCCGCTCAAATCGGCCCCTCCTCTTTTCCTGCTTCCTTTTACAGTATGTCGGGAGGGCAGATTTGGTTTGCTTTCATTCCTGTCAATCGTTGGCAGGGAAAAGCAGTCCATTTATTGACAATGATTCTCACTTTCATTAACATAAATGGTACGATTACATGCATCTGCCCGAAGGCTTACATGAAGTCAACTCGCCATCAGCTTTTTTCTCCACCAGTTGACGCTTTCTTAGGCTCCTCATCCTCCGCCTTGCACGAAGCCTTGCTGCAGCCCATTCTGGAGCATATGGAGGCAGGCGTGACTGTCTACGGGTTGGATGGACGCCTCCTTTTTTTCAACGAGGCAGCCAAACGCTTTGGCATGTCCGAGCCCATAGACTTGCATGAACGAACGTACGGCTCCTATTCGTTTTACCATCCCGACGGCAGCACTCCCGCATCGTTTGCGGAGTTGCCGTCTGTTCGCGTGTTGCACCAAGAAAATGTCTACAATCAGGAGATTTGGGTACAGCCGCCCGGAAAAGCTGTCTCCATCCTCGTCGCCAACGGCAAGCTGCTGTACGCTTCCAGCGGGGAGCCTGTCGGGGCCTTGATCGTCACGCACGACATTACGAAGCGCAAGCAGACAGAAGAGACAGGGCAGATCGTCCCGATCGGTCGCTGGGTGCTGGAAATGGCCTGCCAGCAATGCGTGAAGTGGCAGCAGCAAGGCTTGCCGCCCGTTCGCCTCGCCGTCAACTTGTCCATGCGCCAGCTTCAGGACAAGCAGTTGGTGCCGATGGTCCAGCAAATTTTGCAAAAAACCGGGCTGCATCCGCGCTATCTGGAGTTGGAGATTACGGAGAGCATCGCCATGCACAGGCTCGATGCCGTCATCCCGCGTCTGCAAACGCTACAGGCAATGGGCATCCAGATTTCCATTGATGACTTTGGCACGGGCTACAGCTCGCTCAGTTGCTTGCAGCTTTTGCCGATCAACTCCTTGAAGATCGACCAGTCGTTTATGCGCAACATGACGGACTCGTCGTCTCACATGCCGATCGTGACCGCCATCGCGGCCATGGCGCACAGCCTGCAGCTCTCGCTCGTGGCCGAAGGCGTCGAGACGGCGAAGCAGCTCGCTTTTTTGCGTTCGCTTGGCTGCCTGACGGTGCAGGGCTATTTTTTCAGCAAGCCCGTTCCGGCGGATGAACGAGAAGCTGCTGGCGGGCAATTAGCGCTACCAGTTTTGATAGCTGGCTTTGTTCTTTGATTTCTCATACACCCACTCGTCTATGGCCCGCTTCGAGAAGCGGTAAATCCCATTGATTTGAATCGCTGGAAGCTGCTTGTCTTCCAGCAATTTGGACAGCACCTGATCGGTTATTCCCAAATAGACAGCGACTTCATCCGCGTTCATGATTTGCTTTTCCACTGAATGCACAGACTGGTTCAGATCATTCAGTCGATTGTCGAAGGACGTGAGGGCAGTCGCAATCTCTGCCGTATTGTGGGTGGCTGAATCAGCATAGGCAGAAATACTTCTGGTAGCGTCGGCAATCATCCACGCGCCGACCAGCATGACGAGACTTACGATCAGGACTGCTCTTGTCATCGGTTCTTTCATCATTCTCCCTCCCTTTCTCAATTGTAACAGAAAAAGGAAAAAGACCAGCACATCTATCCTGTGCCGGTCTTTCTTTTGACGCTATGCTATCACCTGAACTTGCCGCCCTGTAACCTGCACCCGGCCTTCCGCCAGCATGCCGATGACTTCCACCAGCAGCCCGTGCTCCACCTCGTGGATGCGCGCTGCCAGCGTCTCGGCCGTGTCGTTGTCATGCACTGCTACGGGAACCTGAGCGATGATCGGACCCGTATCGAGACCGGCATCGACCAGATGGACCGTTACCCCCGTTATCTTTACCCCGTAAGCGAGTGCCTGGCCGATCGCGTCCTTGCCTGGAAAAGCAGGCAAGAGCGACGGATGCAGGTTGATGATTTTTCCTTCGTAAGCGGACAGCAGCGTCTCGCCTACCAACCGCATGTAGCCTGCCAGCACGACCAGCGAAATCTCGCGTTTTTGCAGCTCTGCGACAATCTCCGCTTCAAACGCTGCCTTGCTGGCATACTCCTTCGGTTGGAACACAAAAGCTTCGATTCCCAAACGTTCGGCGCGCTCCAGCACCTTCGCCTGCGGCTTGTCGCAGACGAGCAGGGCGACTTCCACGCCCGGCAGCCGTCCTGCCTGAACAGCCTGCGCGATCGCTTCGAAGTTGGAGCCGCTGCCTGAGGCGAAAATGGCCAGCTTTCTCACCATTCCACCCCGTTGTACACGACTTTGCGCTCACCCGCCTGAATGTTTCCGATCAGGTACGGCTGCTCGCCGAGCTCTTGCAGCTTTTCCATGACGCTCACCGCATCCGCTTCCTTCACGACCAAGATCATGCCGATGCCCATGTTGAACGTTTTGTACATGTCCGGGAAGGAAATGTTTCCGGCTTCCTGTACGAGCGAAAAGATCGGCAGAACAGGCCAGGAGCCGACGTTGATGACCGCTTGCGTGTTTTCCGGGAGCACGCGCGGGATGTTTTCCGTAAAGCCGCCGCCTGTGATGTGAGCCAAAGCCTTGACTTCATGCGATTCCAGCACAGCCAGTACTTGCTTCACGTAGATGCGGGTCGGCGTCAGCAGTTCCTCGCCGAGCTTTTTGCCGAGGACGTCTACATGGTCGTGCAAAGACATGCCCTTGTCGGCCAAAAGCACCTTGCGCACGAGCGAGAAGCCGTTGCTGTGCACGCCGCTCGACGCCAGCCCGATCAGCACGTCGCCTGCTGCTACGTTCGCACCCGTAATCATTTTGCTCTCGTCGACAACCCCTACGGTAAATCCGGCGATGTCGTATTCGCCCTCAGCGTACATGCCTGGCATTTCCGCCGTCTCCCCGCCGATCAGCGAGCAGCCGGACTGGGCGCAGCCTTCTGCGATCCCGCTTACGATCGCTTCGATTTTTTCCGGGATCACCTTGTCTACTGCCAGGTAGTCGAGGAAAAAGAGCGGCTCCGCGCCCTGCACCACGACGTCGTTGACGCACATCGCGACGGCGTCGATCCCGATCGTGTCGTGTTTGTCCATGGCAAAAGCCAGCTTCAGCTTGGTGCCTACCCCATCGGTACCCGATACGAGAATCGGCTTTTCGTATTTTTTCGTGTCCAGACGGAACAACGCTCCGAAGCCGCCCAAATCGGTCAGCACTTCGGGGCGGAATGTCCGCTTCACGTGTTTTTTCATGCGTTCGACGGCTTCGTTCCCCGCGTCGATGTCGACACCCGCTTGTTTATATGCTTCACTCATCGTTTCTCCCCCTTACAAGAGGTTGCTTGTATTAGCACTTGGACGCTGGTAGCGCCTCTTCAAATTCAATCTCGGTCGGATACTCTCCGGTAAAGCAGGCGAGGCAATGCCCTTTGTTCGGAGCGGAATCCTGGCGGCCAATCGCTTCGATCATGCCTTCTACAGACAGGAAGGCCAAGGAATCGGCTTCAATGATCTGGCGAATTTCCTCTACCGATTTGGTCGCGGCAATCAGTTCGTCACGCGTGGAGGTGTCGATGCCGTAAAAGCACGAGTTCATGACAGGCGGAGAGCTGATGCGCACGTGTACTTCCTTGGCGCCAGCCTCGCGCAGCATGCGGACAATGCGGTTGCTCGTCGTGCCGCGCACGATGGAATCGTCAATCATGACGACGCGCTTGCCTTCGACTACTTTGCGAACCGCCGACAGCTTGAGGTACACCGCGCGCTCGCGCAGCTCCTGGCTCGGCTGGATGAACGTCCGGCCTACATAACGGTTTTTGATTAAGCCGATCTCGTACGGAATGCCTGTCGCTTCCGCAAAGCCGATCGCGGCGGAAATGCTGGAGTCCGGCACGCCTGTGACTACATCGGCGTCAATTGCCGATTCCAGAGCGAGCTGCTTGCCCAGCCGTTTGCGGGCCATGTGGACGTTGATGCCGTCGATGTCGCTGTCCGGGCGGGCGAAGTAAATGTATTCGAACGTACAGATCGAGCGTTGTGTCGTCTCGGTGTGCTTCGTCTCGGTGATGCCGTCCTGGTCGATGACGATCATTTCCCCTGGCTGCACGTCGCGCCAATACTCGGCACCGATGATGTCAAACGCACAGGTTTCGGAGGCGACTGTCACCGCGTCGCCCAGTCGGCCGAGCGACAGCGGACGCAGGCCGTTCGGATCGAGTGCGATCACGAGCTGCTTCTCGTTCATGACGAGCAACGCATACGCGCCCTTGATGTGCTGCAGCGCGTCTTTTACCGCACCTGGCAGGTCGCGGCGCTCGGAGCGTGCGATCAGATGCGCGATCACCTCGGTGTCGCTGGTCGTCTGGAAAATCGACCCTTTTGCTTCCAGCTCTTTGCGCAGGACGGCCGCATTGACGAGGTTACCGTTATGGGCAACAGCCATGCTGCCTTGCGCGTAGCGGAAAAACAGCGGCTGGGCATTTTCAATCTTGCTGGAGCCGGCAGTCGTATAGCGGGTGTGGCCGATGGCGATGTGACCGCGAAATTTTTCCAGGTCGCCTTTGCCAAACGCTTCCGATACAAGCCCCATTCCGCGGTGCTTATACCACTTCTCGCCGTCGGAGGCGCAGATACCTGCGCTCTCCTGACCGCGATGCTGAAGGGCGTGCAGACCGAGATAAGTCAGTTGGGATGCTTCCTTATGGTTGTAGATGCCAAAGACGCCGCATTCTTCGTTAAGTTTGTCCCAGATTACCCGATCAAACATGGAATCGCATCCTTCCAGGCTGCTTTCACCTCTTGAATCGAAGCGTTGATCGCTTCTGCACCGTTCACGTTCACTACCAGACGATCGCCGCCGATCGTACCGATTTTTTCAGCCGATACGCCATGCTCACCTGCCAATGCGAGGATCGCTTCCGCCTGCTCAGGGCTTGCGCTGAGCAAAATGCGGGATTGGGATTCGCTGAACAACAGTACATCGCTTCGCAGTTCGGAGCTAAGCTCGACTTGAGCGCCGATGCCTTTGCCGAAGCAAGACTCTGCCAGAGCCACGCCGAGACCGCCTTCGGACAGGTCGTGAGCGGAGTTGACCAAGCCTTTGCGGATCGCTGTGAGCACGAGCTTTTGTACAGCGGCTTCCTTGTTCAGATCAATTTGCGGAGGACGGCCGGAGATGGAGCCTGTTGCGAGCTTTTGATACTCGCTGCCGCCCAGCTCTGCGAACGTTTCGCCGAGCAGGATGATCGCGTCGCCTTCGTTTTTGAAGTCTTGGGTCGTAATATGGTCAACATCGGTAATCAGACCGACCATGCCGACGGTTGGAGTCGGATAGATCGCGTCACCGCTGCGTTCGTTGTAAAAAGATACGTTGCCGCCGATCACAGGCGCGTCGAGTGCCACGCACGCCTCGCTCATGCCTTCGCACGCTTTCTCGAACTGCCAGAACACTTCCGGCTTTTCCGGGCTGCCGAAGTTGAGGCAGTCGGTGATCGCCAGCGGCTCGGCACCGGAGCAGACCACGTTGCGAGCGGATTCCGCTACAGCGATGGCGCCGCCCACTTTTGGATCGAGGTAGACGTAGCGTCCGTTGCAATCTGTCGTCATGGCAAGCGCCTTGCGCGTACCGCGCACCATGACAACCGCCGCGTCAGAGCCAGGCTTGACCGCTGTGTTTGCCCGCACGATGTGGTCGTATTGCTCGTACACCCACGCCTTGTTGGCAACAGTCGGCTGTGCCAGAATGCTTTTCAGCGTCTCGTTCAAATCTTTCGGCTCCTGGATGGCAGCGAGCACGTCTACATTCGCGTTTGCCTCGTAGTAAGCAGGTACTGCGGATGGACGGTGGTAGACAGGCGCGTCATCAGCCAGGCTGTTTACTGGCACTTCTGCCACGACTTCGCCTTTGTGCAGCAGGCGCAGCTTGCTGTCTTCCGTTACTTTGCCCACGACAGCGGACGCCAAGCCCCACTTGTCAAAAATAGCAATGGCTTCTGCTTCCTTGCCTTTTTCCACGACGACGAGCATGCGCTCCTGGGACTCGGACAGCATCATCTCGTAAGCGGACATTCCCGCTTCACGCTGTGGCACGAGGTCGAGGTTCATCTCGATTCCGTTTCCTGCCTTGGACGCCATCTCGGAGCTGGAGCTGGTCAAGCCAGCCGCGCCCATGTCCTGAATCCCGACGACGATTCCTGTGTCGATCAGCTCCAGGCACGCTTCAAGCAAAAGTTTTTCCATGAACGGGTCGCCCACTTGTACCGCCGGACGCTTTTTCTCCGATTCCTCTGTCAGCTCCTCGGACGCAAACGTTGCGCCGTGAATCCCGTCGCGGCCTGTGCTTGCGCCGACGTAGATGACAGGGTTGCCGATACCGGAGGCTACCCCTTTTTGAATTTTTTCGTGGTCGATGAGGCCCACGCACATCGCATTGACGAGCGGGTTGCCTTCATACGTAGGGTCGAAGTTCACTTCTCCGCCCACGGTAGGAATCCCGATGCAGTTTCCGTAACCGGCGATACCAGCCACCACGTGTTCAAACAAATATTTGACGCGCGGTGTTTTCAGCTCCCCGAAGCGAAGCGAGTTGAGCAGGGCGATTGGACGCGCGCCCATGGAAAACACGTCGCGGATAATGCCGCCCACGCCAGTCGCTGCGCCCTGGTACGGCTCGATAGCAGACGGGTGGTTGTGGCTTTCGATTTTGAAAACAACTGCCTGATTGTCGCCGATGTCCACGATCCCTGCGCCTTCGCCTGGACCTTGCAGCACGCGAGGACCTTTTGTCGGGAACTTGCGCAGGACAGGCTTGGAGTTTTTGTAGGAGCAGTGCTCAGACCACATCACGCTGTACAGACCTGTCTCTGTCCAGTTCGGCTGGCGTCCCAAAATATTGACAACACGTTGGTATTCTTCGTCAGTCAGCCCGATTTCGCGATAGAGCTTCTGATCGGCAATTTGTTCTGCGGTCGGTTCTTTATGCGTGAGTTGTGACACTGTTTTGTTCCCTCCACGTCTTCAGGATCGAGGTAAACATGCGGCGTCCGTCATCGGAAGTCATCCATTTGTGGACAGCGCGCTCAGGGTGAGGCATCATGCCGAGCACATTGCCGCGCTCGTTGCAAATGCCTGCAATATCGTCAATCGAACCATTCGGGTTCTCGCCGCTGTAGCGGAATACGATCTGCTTGCCTGCTTTCAGCTTCGCAAGCGTCTCTTCATCACAGTAGTAGTTTCCTTCGCCGTGCGCGATCGGAATCTGAATTTCTTCCCCGGCCGCGTAGTCGCGGGTAAACGGGGTATCGTTGTTGTCTACGCGCAGGCCGGACAGCTTGCAGGCGAATTTGAGGGAACGGTTGCGCAAAAGCGCTCCTGGCAACAGCCCTACCTCCGTGAGAATTTGGAAGCCGTTACAGATTCCCATCACCAGCTTGCCTTCCTCCGCTGCCTTGACCACCTGCTCCATGACAGGCGAAAAGCGAGCGACCGCGCCACAGCGCAAATAGTCTCCATAGGAGAAACCGCCCGGCAAAAGAATCACGTCATACCCGGACAAATCTGTCTCGGAATGCCATACGTAATCGACCGGCACTCCCATTACGTCTTCAACTGCGTTATACAAATCTACGTCGGCATTGGAGCCTGGAAAGACGATAACCGCTACTCGCATGTCCTTAGCCCTCCACGATTTCAAAGCGATAGTCTTCAACCACCGTATTGGCCAACAGCTTTTCGCACATCTCACGTACACGCTCTTCTGCCTGCGCACGGTCCGCTGAGTTCAGCGTAAGCTCCATGTACTTCCCGATCCGCGCATTGTTTACTTCGTCAAAACCAAGGGTGTGCAGAGCCCCTTTTACAGCGTGGCCTTGCGGGTCCAAAACGCTCTCGCGCAGCGTTACATAAACAACAGCTTTAAACATGTACGTCTCCTCCCAGTCTCTTCAGCATTTCTTGGTACGCCTCTTCTACATTGCCCAAATCGCGACGGAAGCGGTCTTTGTCCAGCTTCTCTTTTGTTACCGAGTCCCAGAAACGGCATGTATCCGGGGATATTTCATCGGCGAGGAGGATCTCCCCGTCCGGCGTTCTTCCAAATTCCAGTTTAAAATCGACCAGGGTGATGTTGCGCTCGGCGAGGTAAGGCACGAGAACCTCGTTTACAGCCAGCCCCATGCGCTCAAGCGTCGCCAGGTCACTTTCGCTCGCAATTCCCAACACTTTGATATGGGACGGGTTCACCAACGGGTCGCCCAATGCGTCGTCCTTGTAGTAAAACTCGACAACCGGCTGCGGGAGAACGGTGCCCTCTTCCATGCCAAGGCGTTTGGCGAGCGAGCCTGCCGCGATATTGCGGACAACGACCTCCAAAGGAATGATCTCCACTTTGCGGACAACCTGCTCGGTTGCGGACAGCAGGCGGACAAAATGGTTGTCGATGCCTTTCTCCTTTAGCATGGTGAAAAAGATAGCGGTAATGCGGTTGTTCAGCTCACCTTTTCCGGTGATTTGCGCCCGCTTCTCTCCGTTGAATGCTGTTGCGTCGTCTTTATACTCTACCCAGTATTGCTCAGGCTCAGATGTCCGATAAATACGTTTCGCCTTACCTTCGTAGAGTTGTTCCTGTTTTTCCACTGTAGGAGTCACCTTCCCAGATAAAAAGGTTGAGTTGCGATTAATTCACGAACGATTCAACTACATTAAAACATAAACATACGCATTTATCAACGAAAAAGCGTGAACAGCCTTCGACAAATGTTCGGGAATTATTACATAATTGTCTGTCAAGTTTTTGCCAACATTCGTTTGCATATTACTTCCCTGCTGCTTCTGAAGCAGCGGCGCAAGTTTCGTCTTGTCTGTTTTACTATGCTTTTTTCCCGCGAGAGGTATTACGCTTGATCGGGTCCGGAATGCAGAAGTCTCCCCCGCCCAAAAAAGGCTCTTTCGCCAGCTTTGTGTTACACTGTCTTTGGTACAACCTACACGTGAAAGAAGGAATAGCAGATGTTTCCCTTTGAAGTATCTTTTCCTACCCGTATCTACTTCGGCATGGGTGAACTTGCGCGTTTGGGCCAGGCAGCGAAAACTCTCGGCAACAAGGCGCTTCTCGTTACAGGAGGCAGCGCGGCCAAGCGCACGGGGCTTCTCGACCGCGCGATTACGCTCCTGCAGGAAGCGCAAGTAGCCTTTGTTCTCTTTGACAAAATCGAACCGAATCCGCGCACGGCTACGGTCGATGCCGGGGCAGCGCTCGCCCGGAACGAACAGTGCGACTTCGTGCTGGCGCTCGGCGGCGGCTCGGTCATGGATGCTGCCAAGGCGATTGCAGCCGCAGCGCTTTCCGGCCGTCCGATCTACGACTACATGCGCGGCAATCCGAGCGGCACAGGCAAATGGCTGGTACCTGTGCAGGAGGCGCTCCCTCTCCTGACGGTTCCGACAGTAGCCGCTACCGGATCGGAAGCGAACAACATCAGCGTCCTGACCCATTGGGAGACGCATGAAAAATCCTCCATCAACGGCCCGGCTCTCTTTCCGAAAATCGCCATTCTCGATCCATCCGTCACCTTTACCGTTCCTGCGCGCGTCACGGCGGAAGCTTGCGCAGATATTTTTTCCCATCTGTTTGAAACCTATCTCATCAGCGCGGACAAAACAAACGTGCAGGACGGGATTACCGAAACGCTCATCCGGCTTGTCGCCGAGCATTCCCTCACAGCCATTCATGAGCCGGATCACGAGGAAGCCCGCTCCACTCTGCTATGGGCGAGCACGCTGGGCATCAGTCCGTTCGCAAACGCCGGACGCGGCGCAGGCATGCCTCTGCACGGCATCGAGCACCCGCTGAGCGGAATATACGACATGGCCCACGGTCGCGGCCTGGCGATTTTGTCCATCCCTTACTTCGAGCAGGTTATTTTGCCGCTTCGCCCGGAACGGCTGGCGCGCATGGGCCGTCACTGCTTCGGCGTCACCGCGGAAGACGAAGGCGCTGCAGCGCGCGCGACTATCGCCGCTGTTTCACGCTGGTACGAAAGCATGGGCATCACCGAACGACTCTCCGACTTCGGCGTGACCGAGGACGCCTTGCCGAAAATGGCCGAAGAAGCCGTCACCATCGGCGGACGCGGCGCAGGCTACCTGGCCAGCGCCAAAAAGCTGAACGCAGATGACGTCATCGCCATCTATCGAGCGTGCTTGTAAACGTCGAACATACTGGCAAGCCCGCTCTTTCCTGTGCGATAATACGATTAATAAAAATTTTTTTACTATATGGAGGTCGTACATATGGCAGATCCACGTATCAATGAACTGGCCAGCCGTCTCGTCCGCTACTCTCTCAACCTGCAAAAAGGGGAAAAGGTCCTGATCGAAAACACTGGCCTGCAACCCGAGCTTGTACGCGCACTCGTCCGCGAATCGTTTGCGGTCGGCGCTCTGCCGCTCGTGACGCTGAAAGACCAGGAAGTTTTGCGCGCGCTCTACCAGGGCACCAGTGAAGAACACATGGCCTTAATGGCGAAGTACGAATACGAGCGGATGAAAGACATGGACGCGTACATCGCGATCCGCGCTTACGAGAACATCAACGAGTTCGCCGACGTTCCGGAAGACAAGATGGGCATTTATTCCCGCATCCTGTACCAGCCTGTGCATACAAACGAACGCGTGCCAAACAAGCGCTGGGTCGTTCTGCGCTACCCGAACAAATCGATGGCGCAACTGTCCAACATGAGCCTGGAAGGCTTCGAGGACTTCTATTTCTCCGTGTGCAACCTGGACTACGCGAAAATGTCCCAGGCCATGACTCCGTTGAAAGAGCTGATGGAGCGCACCGACCGCGTCCGCATCGTCGGACCGAAAACAGACCTGCGCTTCTCCATCAAAGGCATCAACGCGGTCAAATGCGACGGCAAACGCAACATTCCGGACGGCGAAGTGTACACAGCGCCTGTCCGCGACTCTGTAGAGGGCACCATCTACTACAACGCGGCTTCCAACTACCACGGCATTTCCTTTACCGATGTCCAGTTCACCTTCAAGCAAGGAAAAATCGTGGAAGCGACCAGTTCCAACACAAAAGCGCTGAATGAAATTCTCGACACGGACGAAGGCGCTCGCTACATCGGGGAATTTGCAATCGGCTTCAACCCGCACATCCTCCACCCGATGCTCGACATCCTGTTCGACGAGAAGATCGCAGGTAGCTTCCACTTCACGCCTGGCAACGCCTACACAGTAGCAGACAACGGAAACCGCTCCTCCGTCCACTGGGATCTGGTGCAAATCCAGCGCCCTGAATACGGCGGCGGCGAAATCTGGTTCGACGACGTGCTCATCCGCAAAGACGGCCGCTTCGTCCTGCCGGAGCTGGAAGGCTTGAACCCGGAAAATCTGGTGTAGGAAGTCCGCCTGCTCGTCCAGCCAGCAATAGCCGATCAGGTGCTGGAAGCAAAGGCCTTTTATATAGAAGAGATGGCCGAGCATCCGGACGGCGTGCTGGTCACGCTGCGCGTCCGGCAACTGGAGGAAATCTCGTCCTGGGTACTGGGACTGGGGGCAAATGCCTTTGTCCTTGCGCCGGAATCGCTGCGCCAAAAAATTCGCGAGGAAGCGGAAAAAATGCTGAAACGCTACTGACATACTGCTGTCAGTAGCGTTTTTGTATGCTAAGGCTACACAAATGAAAAGGAGCTGACATTCTCATGAATCCAGTGGAAATCGTGCACAGTCTGGAAAAGATAACCGCGCATTACTTGCAAGAGCTCGAAGCATTCAGCATGGAGCAACTGCACAAAAAGCCGAGCGAGGACGAAGTAAACATGCCGGGTGCCGAGAAGCGTGAAAACGGGCAAGCGATTCTTGCCCAAGGCTCTTTGCCGCCGATTCGCATTCACGTTCCTGCCTCGCCCGAATACACACCTGCCCAGCCTGCGAGCAAGGAACAACTGGTCAACGGCATGCAGGCTGTGCTTGAGCGCATGCACGCGCTGGCGCCGACGGTGGACGATATCCCGGCCCACCACAAAGTCGAGCACCCTGGCTTCGGCCCGCTCGCTGCCAAAGAATGGTTTGCGCTAGTCGAGATGCACTATCGCCACCATCTGCACCAATTGAACAGGCTGAAAGGCTAGCTTTTTTCCCCGAACAGGCCAGCGAGCTTCTGGTAGGTCGGCGGAAACTCTGCCTGATAGCGCAGGAAGGACGGGATCGGATAGCGTATCCCGCCTTTTTGCGTGGCGGCCAATCCCTCCACCAGCTCGGCTGCGTCGCGAAAATGAAAGCTGAACGCCATCTCGTGGTCCTGCGTCTGGGCAAACAGCCGATCCCCGTAACAGGGGACGATCACTTGCGGCTGTCCGGTCTGGATCGGCTTGATCGCGATATCCGCACAGTCCGCCCGGCTGGAAAAAGTGGAAGGAATCGAGCCGCCGCGCTTGTAGAGCATCCCCGCCACCAGCCGCATCACCTGTGCCGCGTTTCCGTAAATGACGACCACATCCGGCTCGACCTGCGCCCGCTCCAACGGGTACGACACGTAGTAGCCGCTTTCCTCCGCCGAAAATTTCGGGACATCCGCCTCGCTTTTCGCTCCCGTCTCCAGCGAATCCGTGTACATCCCGCAGGCGAGATGGCCCTCGGTGTAGTACGCAGGCTGTTCCTCGTAGCCGAACGCCACCTGCGCGATCGGACAGGACAGGTCTGCCCCGTTCATGGCAATGCTCCAGCCATAACGCCGCGAAAAGCCGACCGCCTGGCAAATCGTGATCGGATACCCCAAGTCCCGCTGCGGCCGCTTTGCCTTTGACGGCAATGCCGCTTCCTCGCGCATGATCGAAACGCCCACGGGAAACGTTTCCGTCCGCACATACGTCTGAATAGCCTCGTTCAGCTCCAGGGCGGTAATCGTACTCGTACTCATAGCGCTCTCCTCCTCGAATAAACAAACTCGCCTCGCGCAAAAATATCCGTACACAGAATTTTTCGTCTTTTCTATACCTATGTCCTGTCTGTCCGCCCTATTTCTTTGCAAGCTTACAACTTCGTAAGGTAGTGGAAAGGAAAATCAATATCTCTCCATCCCGATTCCTGTTAGGATAAAAAAAGATTACGCAACAGGCACGGAGGCTTGACCGATGAAAAAACTGGCAACATTTTTACTCGCGACGACGATCCTGGCGTTGTTTATCATAGGCTGTTCCAAGCCCAGCACGCCCGAACAGGTGCAGGGGCTGGGAAAAGAAGAAGCGGCGCAAATCGCTGCGGCCGCTGTCCGTCAATATTACCACGTTTCCGTAGATACCGCCGACCGGGAGATTACGCTCGAAGACCCTGCCAAGCTGATTGATGCCGCCACTGGCGAGCCGATCTACAAAGGAGTGCCCGTTCACGCCCTGCTTCGCGGCGAGCCGAAAAGCGGCGATATTTACGGCTACCACGCGATTATCGAGCCAAAGACGAAGCAGCTTCTCTCGCTCTCGATTGACGTGATCGGCAAGGACGGCGAAAAAGCGACGAAAACAATCGCCGAAGCGGAGCTGGAAAAAGCCGCAGCCGACTTCGTTCGCTCGCAAAACTTGCTGGCAACGGCAAACTTTCAGCTCATTCGGACGTCAGAGCCGACGGACAATGAGCTCAAGCGCTACTTTTACTATTCAGACGGCCACAACTCCATCGCGATTGGCGTAGACACTGCGTTGAAGCAGGTCGTCACTTTCACCTATGACTGATAGACTCGACCGACCGCCTCTCATGTAGTGCCAGACACAGCGTCTCTGGCCAAGACCCTATTTAACGGACATAGTAAACCCTGGGCAACAAGCTGGTGACGGTACCCACCTGGAGCCAGCTTGTTTCATTAACGTTACAATAGTCTTACATTGAACAATGTATAAACGAAAAAAGCAAAAGTTTTTGGATTTCCGGGAGAAATATATACCCAACCGGATTTTTATGGTAAAGTGAAATAAAATACATTTTTTGGAAGAAGGGAGACTCAGTGAGGTGTCGCTTTCACTAGGTGCACTAATTAGCAGTCATCGTAGTCGACGCAATCTAACACTAGCAGACCTTTCGGAAATGTCGGGAGTCAGTAAAAGTACCATATCGCTAATTGAAACAGGAGAAACCAAGCGTCCCAGCTATGCCACTTGGAGAAAGATAGCGGAGGCAATCGATATAGCACCTAGCGTCATCATTAACGCATTTGTAGACACTACTCATCATCCTAGAACATTAGAGCTCATTCTCGCAGAGGTTATCACCGAAGGATGGGAAGCTCTTGTCTCCAAAGTTGCTACGCATTATTTAGAGTCACCCAAGGTCGATACATTTAGAGCGTTAGATCATATCGACCGTACTGCCAGGGATACGGAGAACAAACGAATAAAACGCATTTTGTGGGATACGATTATTAATTTCACAAGAAGCAGGGGAATACCCTCATATCTGGCAAACGCCTTGTATGAAAGGTATTTGATTGAGCGTGACGACTTCGCTCGTTTCGAGGAAACATATCGACGTGGGAAGGAACTGCTTCTCTATGTCGAGCATCTCTATGTTGAAGATCGAATCGACTACTATTATAAAATGGGTGTTCACGCCAACATACTCGACTTACACGACGAAAGTATCGATTTATGCAGGCTCGGTTTACGAGAGGATCGGTCAGATAGCAGACCTAAAGCATCTGCATATATCTCCTTGTTTAACTCGTGTATTTATTTTGGAGACTTCCATATTGCTGACATCTACCTAAAAGAGTACGAAAACAGCAAATATGCTGATTTCCGAAAGAATCATTTTCGCGCTACTTTGCTTGCGAAAAAAGGGCAGCATGAGGACGCAATCAGTTTGTTCAACGTCTGTTTAAACGAGACTGACAGAGAAGGGCGTATCTCCATCGTCGTTGACCTCATGGAATCGTATTTGCAGGCCGGAAAGACAGACGATCTCATGCTCTTGCTCGAAACGGAGGATCAGTTTCTGCCAGAGAAGATGCCGCAGCATCCGTACCGAATTAAGACACTGGCCCAATACTACAGACGCAAGGCGCTGTGCCTAATCTCCATGGAGAAATATGATCAGGGTTTTCATAGCCTGATCGAAAGTATCAAGTATTACAAGCACATAGGCATAACGACAGAGGTCATCGAAGGCATCCGACTTTTCCTGCGCCATCATCGAACCAACAATAAAAATTTAACCTTTGAACACATGGAGTTAATCGAAAACATATGTGATAATATTTTGTAACATATAGAAGGAGGAGAGTTTAATGCAGAAGCTACTAGTGGTTTTTGCTCTTGTGGTGTTCTTTTCCTCGCCTGTAGTATCGGAAGCGTGTGATCCGAAGTCGGAGCCTTATCGAGTTGAACCTGATTGGTAAAATGTCGTGAAAGGAGAGGGAAGAAAATTCCTTCTCCTTTTTATTTCTCAATATTACAAGCGAAAAAATGTCCATTCCAAAGAGGACACTTTACTCAGGCAACGGGACTTTTCCACTAGCTCCCACTGTATTTTTCCTCGATTTCTTCTTTCATTTCCTGATACGTCTTGTTGGTGAGGTTCACCAAGTAATCGGTAAGCTCCTCTTTCGATTGCGCGGCTAACGCTTCCCTGGCCTGTCTTTGCTTCGTAAAATACTCCTTGGCCTGATGGCCGATCTTGCCGCTTGCCGCCAAATACTCGATTGCAGTCCCGAGGTTCAGGCTCTCCCGCCAGCTTTTGTCGTACCAGTCCCGGTTGTAGGCGTCGATCCACTTGCGGCGGTCGATCAGCACCGCGCCTACTTCCGTCAGGGCGTCCCGCTTCCACTGCTCCCACTTCTGGGCGATTTCTTTTGCCCGCTCCAGCTCTCTTTTGAATTGCTCGCGGTTCGTCACGTTGGCATACAAGCCTTCCGATGCCTGGGCAATCGCCTTCAGTTGCTTCTGCCCTTCGGCGTTCACGTCAAAGCCGATCACGTTTAAGAGCGGCATGATTTGCGACTGGGACAGCTCTTTGGCTACGGCCACCGGATCGCCGCCGCAAGTCTCAATGCCATCGCTGACCAGGTAGATGACGTTCGTGTTTTTATCTGCCGAAAACGCGGCCAAATCTTGCTGGGCAAGCTTGAGAGAATGGGCGATCGACGTCCAGCCAGTCGGCTCAAACAGCGCAAGCGCCTGATCCAGCCGCTTCGGCTCGTACGATTGCAGCGGATAGACCAGATCGCTGCTGGAGCAGGAGAGCTGTCTGTCCCCATCGGCATTGCTCCCTTTATGTCCATAGACGCGCAGCGAAATGTTTGCTTCCTCCGGGAGTGATTCGGCAAATTCCTTGATCGCTTCCTTGGCCAGTTGCATTTTGGTTTTGTCTCCCATTTTGCCAGCCATGCTGCCGCTCGCGTCCAAAATGATTTCGACGTTAAAATGCTCCCGAAACTGAAACCGCGCATCCCCGATGTCCGGGCTTCCGAACGAAGCCATTTTCCAGCGATCCACAACCATCTGCGGACTGAGGTAGTCCTCGGAGAACAAACCGAGCAACTGATTCCAGTACAGTTGCAAATACGCCTCGTCCATCCCGTCCACCACGGTAGGCATTTTGTCGAGAATAGCCGAGATGGCAGGCCGATGCGGGTGTTGGGCGAGGTAAAAATGCGTACCCGCCAACTGCCCGGGCTGCTCCGCGATCAACTCCTGCGTGCTTTGCGGCCATTTCACCTCGCCTACTCGCGGCCCTGCTCCAGATGCGCCAAGGGTGCAGCCGCACAGCAGCAGGGCTATCATCAAGCTGTTTACCAGGCCAAGCATTCGCCTGTACGTACCGTGCATTCGGTCATAGCCTCCTTGTCGTGTGTATGTTCTGCATCATCGGATATGACGAGATGAACCGTTTTTGCTTTTACAGCGTGATGGAACTGAGAAAAAGGCCCCCTGCCGCATGGAGAAAGCCAATCTGTCTGCTCGATCCCGTCTGGTACACTTCCTCCTCGTGCTTTGGGTCAGGCATGAAGGAAAAGTCAAATGTAGTGGAGCGGAAGCGGACAGAGGTCTGCACCTGGATGCGCTCATCCGCGGTGACGACAATTTGCGAGCCGGGCACTGTGGCGTGATTGGCCTCCAGTATCGTGACGACGACATCCCGCAGCTTCGGAGCCGCTTGTGCCAAACCTGTCTGCACGTAGAACAGCAGCTCCACGTTTGCCGGCAGCCAGCTTGAGAGCACCTGGTCAATCGCTTCGTACCGCACCTCGCTCCTGGCCCAGTCCGGATGGCTCGCGCGGATGGAAGCCTCCGCCTGATCCACGAACGGCTTGATGTAAGCCTCGTCCTTCAAGCGCATAGGAGATTGATCGTAGCGAGCAAGCGCCTTTTCCATCTCGTCGTAGATCGGCTTGACCGCCGCCAACGCCGCTTGCTGCGCACTGTCTGACGCCTGCTCCTTGACGACGAAAACAGTCGAGAGGTTAAACAGCGCCATGAACAGGACGAGCATGATGAGCATGAAGATCGTAAGCGTAAAAATCGTGACATTCCCTCGTTCATTCCGCAAAAACGCAAGCCAGTCTCTCATCTAGTGAACCACCCTGCTCGTAATCTCGCGCTGAAACGAAATCGTCTTGTCTGCTTCATCCATGTTCCGCGTCAAAATATCCGGCAAAAAGGCGATTTCCAGGTTCGCGCCGATCATGACCTTGAAATACCCGTCACTTGTCGACTCGATGTACGACTCCCCTTTATTGAAGCCGATACCGCCGCCCGCTCCGGCGAGCACTTTTTCCGCCGCAGCGAGCGCACTGGACTCGCTCCCCGTAATGGCGAATACTTTTGCCGCCTCATTGGCAGCCGATTGTGCAGCGATTACCCCGTACACGCCGATCAAAAATTGCCAGCATACGAGCATGATGAGAAAAAGCAGCGGCAAAATCCCGAGAAACTCAATCGTGACCGAGCCTTTTTCATCAGACAGCGCACGCGCCAGCTTCCCTGCGTCCCTCGCGTCGGCGCGCCCCTGTCTTGCGCCCGGCATCACCCACTGCCTGGGCGTACGGTTAAACAGACGCATGTTTCTTCCGGAGAAAAGCCAGATGATTTTTTTTCATGAACGGCAGCCCGATCGCCAAAATGACTAGCTGGATCGGAAAATCTCCCCGGTAAATGGCGCCGATGATCGTCGCAGGCACAATCAAGGCGTAAAAGTAAAGCAGCATGAAATTCCAAAAACGCTGCCAGTTTTTCTCCTGCTTGGACATGTCATTTCCCCCTCCATGCTTTTTCGCTTGGCGCCAAGCTTTACCGCTTCACTTCTTTGCGGCGTGCGTACTCCATGCCAGACTGTTCAATATAGGGCAGCGCAAACCAGAAAAGCAGCAACGGATAAGGAATCGTCTCCCCCACTATCATGAGCAGGCAGCAGAGCGGCAGGAGCACGCCGTACAAAACAATCGCGATCCCGTTCCAAAACCGCTGCCTCTTCGCTTCTTTTGTCGTCAAGCCGTGTCCCTCCTCCCAGTATCCACGCTCTCCGCGTTCGCTGACTCGCTCATCCATTTGTGCGTGTACATCGTCAGCATCACCGCCATGAGCGGAAAGAAAATGACATTCAAGAGCAACTGCGTAAAGAAAACTGCGCCAAAGCTGGTCGTAATGTACGTGACCGTAAACAGCCCGATCACGCTGATGGCCCACTCGATGGCGCTAATCAGCAGAATCACGCCAAGGATGGAGAAAAAGTGCTTTTTCCCCAGCGCAAACGCCTTTTTCCAGCACTGCTGCACCGGCTGTTTTTTGATGACAGTCAAGTACGGGGTCAAGTAAAACAGCACGAGGATGACCACCCCTGGCACCACAAACAGCAGCATGCCAAACGACACTGCAAGCACGTAGACGATCCCGAAGACAAACACGGCAAAGCTTTGATCCAAAAACGTGCGCAGTGCCTGGCGAATCGGCCGCTCCTCTCCCGCAAGCTCGCTTTGCACATACTGGGCAAACGGAAGCTGAACGACCGACAAAAACACGAGCAGCAAAAACATGTTGAAAAAGGCTGACACCACCTGCCCGCCTGTCAAGGCAGCGATAAAGTGGATATAGTTGACGGTAAAATTGTGAATGAGCAAAAAAGGCAGAACGACGACTGCTGACAAGAGCAGCATGGACTCGATGTTGCGCGTGTAAAACAGGAAGCTTTCTTTGATCGGATGCTTCACTCTGACTCATTCCCATCTAACGTTTTGGCGACCAGTCACAGCCAGCGTCAGGCGCTAGGCAAACAGTTTGAACAGCTTGCGGCCCCATTTCGCCAGCTTGCTGCCTACCCACAGAACGCCGCCGACCGAGACAAGCACGACAGCGACCGTCTGTCCTCCGGGAATCATCGCGGCGATGACGCCGGCATCCATGAGCGTGCTGCCGAAACTGCCTGTTCCGTCGATAGCATAGTCGATGCGTTCATCCTGGCTGTTGCTTGAATCAAACGCATCCTGGAAGTTCGTGAAGGTGTCGATGCTGTCAAACACGAGACTGATCCCCGCCGTTGCGACGTTCAAGCCTTTGACCAGCCCTGTCACTTGCAGGCCGCTTGCCGTGTCTTTGATGAACTTGAAATTCATCCAGGCGGAAGCAGCGTCGAAGCCGTCGACAGGCAAGCCGCTCACCCAGTCGAAGGAAGTGTCCTTGAGATGGATGTCGATTGCCTTGACGCCCAACTCGACGAGGAACAGGCTGCGCATGTTGGCAAAAGTAGCCGGGTCTACATTTCCTTCCGCGAGATCAGCCGCCATGCCGAGGCTGCCGCCGAACACGCTGTTGATCGACCAGTTGACATAGTCGTATGCTTTGGAATCGCCTTTGCCGGAAAAGCTGCCCGGTGTGACGCTGCCTGGCTGCGTATTTCCAGGAGTGACGCTGCCTGGCTGCGTATTTCCAGGAGTGACGCTGCCTGGCTGCGTATTTCCAGGAGTTAAGCTGCCCGGACGGGTATCTCCCGGATTGACGTTCCCCGGTTGGGTATCACCGGGATTGACGCTTCCCGGCTGGAAAGCTCCCGGGTTCACATTGCCCGGCGTGACGTTGCCAGGCTGCACATTGCCAGGTCGTGTGTTTCCTGTATCCAGACTCCCCGGCTGGATCTCGCCGGGCGAAATCTCTCCTATTTCCCACTGAAAACTACCGGGCTGTATGTCATTTGGCGAAATATTTCCCGGCCCGATCTCTCCCGGCTGGACTGCGCCTGGACGCACGTCCCCAGGCGCCAAAGATTCTGCATGCACAAAAGCTGCAAAGGGGAAGAGATTCATCACCAGAATGAACAGGGCCACGATCGCTGCCCAGTTCGTGCGTCTTACATGACGATTCACAGCATTCACCCCGATTTCATTAGTCCCTGGCAAACCGCCGATCGGCGGCGCTAGTTACCGCCTGCCTTGGTGCCGTACTGCTCAGAAATGGCTTCAATGGTTTCCTTGTAAGATTTTTTGGCCAGGGAATCGAGCAAATCTTCCAGTTCGTCCGCCCGCTTATCCACGTTTCGTTTATGCTCATCCTGCAGGCGGCCCAACTCTTCGGCAAGCTGCTGCGGGAAACGTTTATCCCTTTTGATCTGACGAATCATCCAGTCGATGTTTCGCTTTTCATCGTCGGCCAAAAAATTCCACTTCAGCTTGTATTGCGTATTGTTTAGGAGCTGCTTGACTTTCCGGGAGTGCGCTTTACTGGACTCTTTGCTCTTCCAATTGTGCCATTCGAGAGCAATTTCTTTTGCTTTGAAAAATTCATCTTGCAGCCCTTTTTTGTCGCGAATAGACACATAGCGGCCGCGCGCTGCTTCTGCGACTGCCTTAAGCTGCTTTTGCCCCTCTCCATCCACGTCAAAACCGATGACATTCAAGATAGGTGTAATGTTGGAGTCAGCCAACTGTTTGGCTGCTGCCACCGGATCGCCACCGCACGTCTCGATTCCGTCGCTGACGAGAAAAATCAGGTTTGTGTTCTTGTCCCCAGCAAGCTGGCTCAAGTCTTTTTCTGCCTCCTGCAAGGAATAGGCTATCGGAGTCCAGCCTGTCGGCTGAAATTGGTTCAGACTTGCGGCAAGCTTTCCGGCGTCGTATTTTTGCAACTCGTACACCAGCTCGCTGCTGCTGCAGGAAAGCGCCTTGTCGGACTCTTTACCGCTCCCTTTGTTCCCGTAAACGCGGAGGGCGACATTCGCCTCTTTGGGCAACGCCTCTGCAAACGCTTTGATCGCTTCCTTGGCCGCATCCATTTTCGTTTTGCCGTCCATTTGCCCAGCCATGCTGCCACTCGCGTCGAGAATGATCTCCACGTTGTACTGCTCCTTGAACTGAAAGCGCGGATCGTCAATGTCGGGACTTCCGAACGAAGCCATTTTGATATCTTCTATCAGCCGCTCCGGGTCAGGATAATCTTCGGCGAATAGCCCGAGCAGCGCCATGTAGTACATGTCGAGCACTTCCTGATCGGGGTTTTCAATCGCGGGCAAATCGTTCAGAAACGTCTGAAGCTCTTGTTCATGCTCGGAATAGTTCGTTCCGGCATAGCGCCCGATGGGAAAGCTGGCAATCTCGGCGGCCGTCTCCGGAATTTTCGTGGCCCCGTCAGGAAGCAGCGCCTTCAGGGCAGCGATCTGCTCCTCCCGCGACGGCTTCTGCTCCTGATTGGCCGGCTGTTCGACCTGCTCGTTGGGCGCTTCCGCTGGCGCAGTCGGCTCCTGCGTGCTCGGCGGCTCGTCGCTGGAGCAACCATGCAAGACGACCATCAGCCCAAGGGCTGCAATCAGTACCTTGATAGCTTTCATCTGTATGTACCTCCGTCATGTCAGAGCTGCTTGTTGTTCGCCAGGCAACAGAATAGGGAAGTTAGTGGTGAAAACCAGCTTTCACCACTAACCGTCGGCACTGGCATCAACATGTTGGCATTAGTCACCTGTGATCTTGTCACCAATGTGCCCAATGACTTCCGACAGCGTGTTGGAAACGGCGTTACCCACATTCTCGTCTTTGCTGAAAAAGGTTGCGACAGCGCCAAGCACCGCCAAAACGACCGCAGCCAGTGTGATCCATTCGATTGATTGCGCGCCTTTTTGGTTGCGCAGGGAAAAGCTTGCTTTTACAAACAGTTTTTGCATCATTGTTGTCATCATCGTTTTTTCCTCCAAACGGGAATGTATTTAATAGGTACAAAAATGACTCCCGGACGCCTCTGCCTGCATCACCTCCCTTACAGGCATCCGATCCATCATTCATTTAAAAATTCCGGTAAACGTCTTGGCATTTTCCAAAATGTTCAGCACCATCAGGCCGCCGATCATCAGCATGGCGGTCGGAGCGACGACGAGCGTGGTAATCAGCGTCACTTTTGGCGAGGCTTTCGCGGCCTTTTCCTTGACCAGCTCTTTGCGCATTCGCCGCATGTTGTCCGCCTGCACCTTGAACGTCACCGAGATCGGCACTCCCAGGCGCATCCCTTGAATCAGCGCTTTAATCAACAGTTGAAATTCCGGGTTGTCGTTGCGCCGCAGCAGTTGCTCATACGCTTTTTCCCGCGGCACGCCAAGGTCGATCTCCTGGTTGAAGCGCGAGAACTCTTCCTGGATCGGTCCGCTGAAAAAGCGAATGACTTCGCGCAGGGCATGATCGAGACTGACCCCGGCCTGAAGCGTCACGCTGACGGTGTCGAGAAATTCGGGCAGATCGTAGCGAATTTGCTGCTGGCGCTCGCTCGCCTTTTTCTTCAGCCAGAGGATCGGCAAAAAATAGCCGGCCAGCGGCCACAGAATCAGCCCGAACTGGGCGAAGGGAAAGCCCAGGACGAACAGCAGCGCCCCGACGATGATGCCGAGCAGCGTCAGCACGATTTTTACCCCTTGAAAGCGGGCTACCGTCAGATCGAGCGGGCGGCCCGCCTTGAGCAGCCAGTCCTCCACTTCGTGCGATTCGCTGAAAAAATTGAAGCGCTGGCCCAGGACCGCATAGTCATCCCCGTAGCGCAGCAGCCGCTTGACCAGTCGTTCCGAGGCGGTTTCCGGCTTGCGCACATCGTACGTCCGATGACCCGTCACTTCGTACATATGCTCGATCAGCGTGCGTTTTTGCACAGAAAACAAATACCATTCCTTTAAAAATATGGCAAAGAACAATAAAAACAGAAACAGGCAGGTGATGATTAGTGCATCCATCGTTTCACACCTTTATGTTGGTCACTTTTTTTACCAGGATGTAGGACAAAAGCGTTCCGATCAAAAACAGTCCGAGCAGCACCAGCCCCATCGGCGTAAACAGCGGATCGATAAAGCCTTTGTTAATCATGTTCATCATCAGCACCAGGGCGACGGGCATGATCGGGACAAGATACGAGACGTAGCGCTGCTCGGCAGTCATCGTCTTGATTTCCTGCGAGACGAGGCGGCGCTCCTCCATCGTCTCGGCCATCTCCTGCAGCACTTCGCTCAGGTTGCCCCCTGCCCTGCGCTGGATGAGCAGCGTCGCCGCGAAAATGCGGAAATCGCGCGTCGGAATCCGTTTTTCCATCTCCAGCAGCGCCCGGTCAAAACTGACGCCAAGCGCCAGCTCCCGCGACATCCGCTTGAACTCTTCTCCGGCTGGAGCATTCAGCTCTTTGGCCACAATCGCGATCCCCTGGGTCAGCGTCAGCCCTGCGCGCAACGAGTTGGCAAGCAGGCGGCACACCTCCGAGAGCTGATCGTTCAATCTCTCCAAATATTTGTGGCGCCGGGCAAAAAAGACGGCTTTCTGGATGACATACATCGAAGCTCCGCCCGCCATGAAGTTGTAGGGAGCCGGAATCGCCACTACACTGTGCAGGAAAAACCCAAGCCCCATCGTGCCGACGAACATGCCCGCGAAAAATTCGGAAGGGGTCAGCGGAATGTTGGCTTTTTTCAGCTTTTTGCCGATCTCCTGAGCGTACGGCTTCTGGTCGAAGCGGTCGCCCCAGACGACGATGAAGCTTTTGCGCTGAGTCTTTACCTCGTACCAGTCTTCCGCTTTCTTTTTCCACTCGTTTTTCTTCGAGCGGTATCCGAGGTATTCGTACATGCCCCAAATTCCGAACAGCACCGCCAGACTAAACAGAATAGCTAGGCTCACGTCTGCTCCCTCCCTTCGCCGTAAACATTGATTCGTCCAGATCAATTCCGAATACTTTGAGCCGCTCCAGGCTGCGCGGGATGATTCCGGTCGGCGTAAAATATCCGAGTACTTCGCCATTGCTGCCGATTCCGGTCCGGTGAAAGCGGAAAATTTCCTGCACCTCTACCCGTTTGTCCTCCGACTTCGCCACCTCGGAGATCGAGACGATTTTGCGCGTCCCGTCCGACAGCCGCATGACCTGCACGATGATGTCGAGCGCACTGACGATGTACTCGCGGACGATGGCAGAGGGCAAATCCATCCCCGCCATGACGACCATCCCTTCCAGCCGGTTGAAAGCGTCCAGTGGCGAGTTGGCGTGGACGGTGGTGAGCGAGCCTTCGTGGCCCGTGTTCATCGCTTGCAGCATGTCGAATGCCTCCGCGCCACGCACCTCCCCGACGATGATCCGGTCAGGCCGCATCCGCAGCGAGTTGCGCACAAGCTGGCGAATCGTAATTTCGCCTTTTCCCTCCATGTTCGGCGGGCGCGCCTCAAGCCCGACGCAGTTCGGATGGGTCAGCTTCAACTCCGCCGAGTCCTCAATCGTGATGATCCGTTCGTAGTGGGGAATCGCTCGCGCGGCCGCGTTGAGCAGCGTCGTTTTCCCGCTCCCGGTCCCGCCGGAGATCAGGACGTTCATTTTCGCTTCCACGACTGCCTGGATGTAGCGCGACATCGCCTCGTCAAACGAGCCGAATTGTTGCAAATCCTCCATTAAATACGGCTCTTTGCGGAATTTGCGGATCGACACCAATGTTCCGTTCAAACTGATCGGCGGGATGACCGCATTCACCCGGCTCCCGTCCTTCAGGCGGGCGTCGACCATCGGCGAGCTCTCATCAATCCGCCTGCCGAGCGGCGCCACGATCCGGTCGACGATGTGCCGCAAATGCTCCTCGTCGCGAAATTTCAGATCGGTCAGCTCCAGCCGCCCGCGCTTTTCGATGTAGACGAGGTTGTGCCCGTTGATCGAAATTTCCGTAATCTCCGGGTCCGCAAGCAGCGGCTCCAGCGGCCCCAGCCCCACCGATTCGTTAATCAGGCGAGTCAGCAGCAATTCTTTTTCGCTGCGCGGGATCACTACTTTTTCTTCCGACATGTACTGCGACACGAGCCGCTCAATCGCCACCCGCATTTCCTGCGAGCCAAGGCTGGTCAGCCTCTCCAGATTGGTTTCCCGCAAAAGCCGCGTCTTGTAATGCTCTGCCAGCTCGTCAATGTACGGGTTGAAGGCGGGAGCCGCAAGTGTCGCTGCCAGCGTCGCTCGTGGCGACTCGTCTTCTGCTGTCTTCTGCTCTTGCTTGCGCTTGAATAAAGCCATCTAGCTCCCCCCTCAAGACAGTTTGCTTTGGACCCATTTTCGGATGTCTTTTGCCGCAGGAGTCAGTTTTTTCTCGTTCGCTTCTTTTTGCAACGGCCTGCCCTGATTGACGGCCGCCTGCACTCCCGCGTGATCTCTCCTGATTTCCGCAGTAATCGGAGCGTTGAACAGCCCTTTCAGATCGGATACGACCAACTCGTTATCCCGGCCCACCTGGTTGACGACGACTTCCAGCCTGCCCTCGGTATCAATGCGCAGCCGTCTGAACAAGTCTTCCACGAGCCGATAAATTTGCACAGACGGCGTATCCAGGTTCATCACGTAGTAAATCATGTCGGCCTCCGACAAGGCGGCATACACCAGCTCGTTCATATGGCTGGGCAAGTCGATGATGACAAAGTCATAGCTGCGGCGGCTCGCCCGGATCAGGCGCGTGACGAACGCCTCGGACATGTTTTCCGCGATCTCGGCGTCACGCGGGCTGACCAGCACTTCCAGCTTGGAGTGAGCCTCGCGCTGCGCTACGTTGCGGATGTGAAACTCGTTCATCTCGTTCATGACCGGAATCAGGTCCCCCAGCGTGCGGTTGCTGTCAAACGACAGGAACGTCTCGACGCCCCCGTACTGCAGGTTGAGGTCGATCAACAGCACGCTGGCCGTCGATTCCAGCTTCAGCGACTGGGCAAATCCGGTGGCAAGCTGTGTGCAGCCACTTCCTCCTTTGCCGCTGTAAAACGAATACACCTTGCCCCGCCCGCGCACAAACGCTTTGCCGGAAGCATCCGCGCCTTTTTTGCGCTGCTGGATTTGGGACAGCTCGGATATTTTTTCGAGGCGGTCGGTCAGCAGGTTCAACTCGTCGGGCATGACGATGTACTCGACTGCTCCGGCGCGGACGACATCCCGCAGCAGGACAAAATCTTGCTTTTCCGTCAGAAAAATGACAATTCCCTCTGGCAGCTCGCTCTGTATGTACTGCACCAGCTCGACTCCGGCCCCCTCCTCGGGCTGGACGAGCAACACGACATCGGGTCCGATCCGGTCGATTTCTTTTTTCACTTCGCTGGACGTCGTATAGCGTACCGGCTCATACCCGGCCAGAAACTCCGTGAGCATCTCCTTGACCGAATCCTGATCTGCGACGACAAGAATTTTCACTTCTTTGCTCATGACTTACCCTCCGGTTTTTGGTGCTGGATTGGTTGGCGGCTGTACCGAAGTTGGCGGTTTGGCTGGCGGCTGCTGATTGGTCGGTGCTGGCTGAGTTTGCCCGGCTGGCTGAGCCGCTGGTGCCGTCGCTGGCGCAGAGGCTGGCGGCGTCTGCGGCTTTGCTTCGGCAGGCTTTGGCGCAGTTTCCGTCTTGCCCGGCTCGGTTGTAGTAAACGGATCGGGAATCCCCAGCTCTCCTTTGCCGACGTTTGCTTTTAGAATGCGCATCAGTTCGGCGTAGTGCTGCTGATGGATGAATTTGGGCACATCCTCGAACGGCAGCTCCAGCGCCACGCCTTTGAATTTGTTGTCCGACTTCGCAACCATGGCGACGGGCACGTCTTTCATGAACACCTCGGTTACAGGCTGGCCGCCCTTCGTCGTCGAGATGATGATGTCGACGCGGTCCAGCGCCTCCAGTTCCTGGTCAAACATGATGTTTCCCGACGCGTAAACCGTAATCAGCCGATTGTTTTGATCGCGGACCATGTTCGCCGGCTTTAAAATATTTTTCGTAATGACGTCGCCTTTCGACAAAGGAACGACCGTTACCTGATTTTTCAGACTGAGCTTGTCGACGACATACGAGTCATCCGCGTACTTTTTCGGAATTTGCCTTGTGGTCAATTGATCGGGTTGGATCAACGCCCGAGAGGGAATATCGACATTCGCCTCGTAAATCTCCACCATCTCCCCAAGCTGCGCGTTCATGTCCTTGATTTTCTTCAAAAACAGAAAACCCGCCAGCGCCGCAAGCAAAAAGGATAACACCAGAAAAATAATTGCCCGTCGTTTCGATTCCAACATGAAAAGCTTCCCTCTCTTTTTCTGTAGCTAGAATGATGTCAAATCATGCTGCACGCGCCTGACCCTCCATAATAAGTAAAAATACTCACCGTTATTGTCGGACTATTCCTCAAGAATCACCGCCTAGTAATAGATAACCATTACCAGCAACAGCCCGGTTCCCCCCGCAATGAATGGAGCCAGCGGGATTTCCCGATCAAAAGTCACCCTTCGCGACAGCCTGGAGACAAGCCACACAGGAAGCATGATGATTCCGGCAAGCAGATAGGTAAGCCCCATTGCAAACAATCCCGCCTGCCAGCCCAGCGCTGCTCCTACCACTGCGAGCAGCTTGATGTCGCCACCCCCCACCTGCCCATTGCTAATGACGGCCATCCCGAGCGACAGTCCGACAAGCACGACGACTCCCAGGACGTGCGCCACCCAGTCTTCCGGCCGAAGCACTGCATGCGCGATGAGAAAATAGGCGATCCCGGGCAGTGTCAGCCAGTCGTAAATCAGTCGGTAGCGTAGGTCTGTGTACACAGCCACCGCCATTACGAAAAGAATGGGAACGATGACATACAAAGTCGGCACGCTCGCTCCTCCCCCCTTCTTTTGGAGGAAAATTTCACCATCACAGACGGTCATTTGGGGAATTTTGTTGCGCAAACGAGAAAATTTTTGGTTTATCTTAGTAAAATCTTTTTTTCTCTCTCCCTTTTTTCTGCTGTAAACAGGTCCATTTTCCTTGTATCCGGCACCTTTTCCGCCAGATTGTTGCTGTCGAATGGTGCAGGGGACAAAATGCCTGTACGCCAAAAAGAGTGGTTCAGCAGACCGCTTCTTGACGACGATCGGCTATCGCTTCTCCGTCACGCAGGAGACGCCCGTCAAAGCAGTTGTTGTTGGCAGCGCACAGGTCACCCGTCCATCGCACAAAAAAATCCCTTCCCGAACCAGAGTGTCGAAAAGGGATTTTGCGCATGCTTCAGTTTTTTCAACTGGACGTTCAGCCCGTCGCTGGTGGTTTCGTTGTCGCTGATGATCTCCTCGCGCTAGAAATCATCGTATTTTTGCTCTCCTCTCTGCAGATGGCGTACTTGGAGATCGCCGAGCGCTGATTGCTTACATGTTGCAGCAAATAGCGGATGTTGAAGGGCAGAAACTGCTCGAACTTGACCTCCATAATCATCAGCGGCTGGTGAATGGCGTTGACCATCATGAGCTGCTCGTCAAAAATGTCGAGGGAATGGACGGTGGTCATCAACTGCTTGTCAAAAGTGACTCGCACATTGCCCGGCTCCATCACATACGCTTCGCGGACGTTATCAGTCATGACGCGCGGCATGAACAGATGGTTTTTGCACTCGTAATAAAAATCGCGGAGCAGGCTGTTTGGCGTCTCTTGCAAAAAGTCGACTTGCCCGGCCATGATACTCTCGTAGTCAGCCCGCGTAATCGACGCCGCTTCCTTGCAAATGTACCCGCCGAACTTGCTTTTTCGCTCCAGCTTGATCGCGGCGTCGCTTTTGTTGTAGATGCGGATTCGGTATTTGCGCCGTTTGAAAACGCCGTAGTTTTTTTCATGCAAAGCCGTGTCGTGCAGATCGTCGAAGTACAGGCTGCGGATATGGTACCCCTCCTCATCGACCGAGTACGGGTCCAGCTCGGTCACCAGCAGCAGCTTTTGTCGCAGCGGCTCGTAATCGTTCAGACGAAGGTAGTATTTCAACTCGTGACGCAATCGCTTGTTGCCGTTTGGAATCCCTGTCCCTTTTCTCCCTTTCATTTCAGCACGAACTCCTTTGCGCCGTTGTAACGCACCCCTTCTACGTGGTCGGTATCAAAAGAGGTTTGCCCGAAACCTTTGCTGTCCAGCACGAGCACCCGCCAGAAAAAGCGGCCTTTCCCCGGCTTGTCCACGGTATATGCCGTCCCTGTCAGCCCCCTCGCCTCGACCGCGAGCCTGGTAAAAGCCGGGTCTGCGCTGATGGCAAAATCATAGGCCAGATCGTCGCCCTAGTCTCCGCCATTCCAAAACAGGTCGTTTCCCTCAAGCTAAATAGGGATATGGACCTTTTTGTCAATATTTCCCATTCTACTCTAGCGATCTGAACAAAATCTGGTCTTTCCTCTACGCCTGACCAGCGCTTTCCTCCCCGCCTCCAAGCGCTGCTTTCTCTTGTTTCAGTCCAAGCAAAAACAGCGCCTATCTCTCTTTGGCTATGACTATGCCGCAGGTTATTTCTTTCAGTCCCGGAAGCACAAGCACGTATCAACATTGGAACATTCGCCGGGTGCGGCATTTTCGTTGACGATGATATTCATTATCATTAATGTGAAAATAAACAGAAGCTCGCAGCCCCCCCTGTCCGCATCGGCAAATTTTTGATTGATTCCGGGTTTACGCGGCACAGGATGTACAACGATCTTCCCAGTCACAAACATCGGCAAACTACTAATGAAACGAGGCAGGCAATGTGAAAATCGACGTCAATCAGCTAGCAGCTCACTTTGCACACATTCCTTTTCAAGTCCAAGGAGTATATCGCTATGCCAGAAATCCCGGTGTGCCTCACGCTGACTATACAGATGCTTTTCCTGGATTCGTGTTCCCGCTTACAGGGAAGGTACAAATTTTAATGGCACGCCCTATATCCTTTCCCCGGGAAAAGTGGTGCATGGCGGCGCAAAAATGAGACTCGCCCAAAAAATGTTCGGCAACACCGACTGGGAATACATTCTCGTTTTGTATCGGATATGCAGCACAGAATCGGATAAACAAGGCGCAAGAAATGCTCCTTACAAGCGATTTGCCCGTACAGCAAATTGCGCAAATGGTCGGAATTGCCGATCCCTTTTATTTTAGCAGAGTGTTCAAGAAACAATGCGGTACTTCTCCTACGGAATATCGCGAGAAGTTCATCAATAATCCATGCTGCTTTCAACAGGCATCCATTCTCTCCGAAAATGGCTTTACTATACTAATGGCAAGCCAAACAAAACATCATGTCGGAGGAATTGCCATGAAAAAGAGGAAAGGTCTGCTAATCCCCACGCTCTTATTGGCAGGCATGCTGGCAGGTTGTAATCAAGCTCCTGCTGAAAATAAAAGCTCCACTACAGAAGCTGCACCTGTATCAACCGTTAAGGCCGATACGCCTGATTGGCCAAGAACATTTAAAGATTCGTTGGGCAAAGAGATCGTTATTGAGAAAAAACCGGAAAAACTGGCCTCGCTATGGTATTTTTATCCGGAAATATTAGTTGCATTAGGGGAGCCGCCTGCTGCTTCTACGGAAAAAGAGTATCTGTCTTCTTTAGCTTATCTGACTGGAAAGCTGGATCGAGCCGAAGAACTAGGGGACAAATTGTCTCCAAGCATCGAGAAAATTCTTTCTGTTGAACCTGATTTGATTTTAGCCACAGAACAACACGAAAAAATGTATGATTCCCTGGAAAAAGTTGCGCCAGTCATTACGCTAAAATCCAAGGACATCTATGACGACTGGCAATACGGACTTCGTACCGTAGCCGAGATTATCGGGAAAGAAGACGAAGCGGAAAACGTAATTGCTAAAATGATGAAAGAAATTACAGCGGGGCGTGAAGCATTACAGTCGCTGCAAGGAGAGTCGGTAGCTCTCATTTTGTCCTGGGATGGAAAAACGTTCAATGTGTTGGGTGAAGGAAATCCTGTCTATACGCTTGCGTTTGATAAAGAAAAGGGACTGGGACTTACGCCAGATGGTGCCTTTCAAGGTACTGCAATGGATACTTCCGCGATTACTGGCGGCCCATTGGCGATCGAATACGCTTTGCAAAACATATCGACTGCCTTGCGCAAGCTCTAAAAAGGCGAGAAGAACGCCAGCGAAATCGCTCTCGTGCAACAACCGGGCGACAAGCGGATGCTCCCCATGTCTCTGAACGTTACAATGCAAAGTCAAAAAAAGGAGGGATTCATATGCACTACCAAGCGATTAATCTGAGTGAGGAACTGTCTTCATTCCACGAGCTCTGGTCTCCGAAAGTCGTCGGTGAAATCAATGACTTTCAATTCAAGCTCGTCAAGATTGATGAGGATTTTATATGGCATGAACATCCAGGTGCCGATAAAGAGCAAAACTACAAAATAACCGACATTGCGAGCATTGACGTCACATACTCCAGAAAATTCGGCGATTACAGCGCTCAGGTCATTTTTTCGGATGAAAAAGAAACCAAATACTATTATCGAATAGATGAAAAAGTGAAGCAAAGCGGCTACAGCGGTAAAACAAACAAGCATAGAGAGAGCTAAAGCGTTAGCAGCTCCGCGCAATTGTCAACGTGAGTCCAAAAATGCCGTTACATCATGACAGCCCCTAAATTTGCTTACTACGACAAAACGAAAGCATAATGCCGAAGCCAGGCTTCAGCATTATGCTTTCGCAAATTTTTGTACTCTTTACCACGCCGCAATACTACTATCCGTGCGCATATCCGTCCCGCCGCTCAAGACGCCGTTTTCATCCCGCCAAATAATTTGGCCGCGGCCAAAGTAATTGCCGAGCTGCGCCCACTTGATCGTGTGCCCTTTGCGCTCCAGCGCCTGCGCCAGATGCTCCGGGAAGTGCCGCTCCAGCTCCACCGTTTTGCCTTCCATCCACTGCCAGCGCGGTGCGTCCAGCGCCGCTTGCGGATTGAGGTGGAAGTCGATCGTGTTCATGACCACCTGCACATGGCCCTGCGGCTGCATGAAGCCGCCCATGACGCCGAACGGCCCCACCGCTTTTCCGTCTTTGGTCAAAAAGCCCGGGATAATCGTATGGAACGTTCTTTTGCCCGGCTCCAGGCAGTTGTCGTGATTCGGGTCGAGCGAAAAGTTGTGTCCGCGATTTTGCAGGGCGATTCCTGTTTCCGGCACGACTACTCCTGAGCCAAAGCCCATGTAGTTGCTCTGGATGAAGGACACCATGTTGCCCTCGCCGTCCGCTGTTGCCAAGTAAACTGTGCCACTCGACTTCGGCTGGCCCGGCTCCGGCGTCAAAGCCTCGTCGCCGATCAAGGCGCGGCGCTCGGCGGCGTATTCCTCCGACAGCAAGTCTTTTACCGCGACCTTCATCTTGCTTGCTTCCGTGATGTATTTCAAACCGTCGGCAAAAGCCAGCTTCATCGCTTCGATCTGCTTGTGATACGTGTCGGTTGTGTCTTTTGCCGCAAAGTCATAGCCCTTCAAAATGTTCAGCGCCATCAGGCCGATCATGCCCTGGCCGTTCGGCGGGATTTCCCACACGTCGTAGCCACGGTAGTTGACGCTTATCGGCTGCACCCACTCCGGCTCATAAGCGGCCAAGTCCTCTTTGCGCAAATAGCCGCCGCACTCGCGGGAAAAGGCGTCGATTTTTTCCGCCAGCTCGCCGCGGTAGAAGCTCTCCCCGTTCGTCTCCGCAATCTGCCGCAGCGTAGCCGCGTGCCCCGGCGACTTCCAGATGTCTCCCGCTTTTGGCACCTTGCCTTCTGGCGCAAAAGTGGAGAACCAATGGGCAAACTCTTCGCCTTTGCAAAGCTGCGAGAACTTTTTATACGCCGCGTTCCAGTAATGGGCCAGCGTCGGCGAAAGCGGATAGCCGTTTTCCGCGTAGTCGATGGCCGGCTGCAAAACCTCTGTCAGCGGCAGGCGGCCAAAGCGCTTAGACAGAGCCGCCCAGGCAGCCGGAGCGCCCGGCACCGTCACAGGTGTCCAGCCGTAAGTCGGCATTTCTTCCAGTCCTTTTGTTTTCAACGCCTCGATAGAGATCGCTTGCGGAGCTGGTCCGCTGGCGTTCAGTCCGTGCAGCTCGTCTTTGATCCAGACGAGCGCGAACGCATCGCCGCCAATTCCGTTGGAGGTCGGCTCGACCACCGTCAGGCACGCAGCAGTCGCGATTGCCGCGTCCACTGCATTGCCGCCCTTTTTCAAAATATCGAGACCTGCCTGTGCCGCGAGCGGCTGCGAGGTCGCTACCATGCCGTTTTTGGCAAATGTCGTGACACGTTTCGATGCATACGGGTATTCCATTGCGTCGTAGTTTACCATGATTGAGGCCTCCTTGTATCTGGTTGGCGTTGCTACCCGATAAAAATGAACCCATACGCCATCGCCGCTACTATTACGAAGGCCGGATGCACTTTCCATGTCTCCAGCAGCAGATACGATGCGACGGTCAAAATGCCTGTCTGAATCCATCCGATCCCTTCGACTGCTCCGAGCAAAAACTGATAGGTCATCGTTCCGAGCAGGACCGTCACGACCGGGCGAACCGATTGTGTCATGGCTTTTACCTGCGGGGCATTGCGGAACAAGTTGATGAATTGGAGCAGCAGAATCATCGCAATCGCCGTAGGCGCAACCGTCGCCAGCAAAGCAACTGTCGCTCCCGGCACCCCTGCCACCTGATAGCCGATGTAGCCGGCCAGCTTGGTCGCAATCGGGCTCGGCAGCGCATTGCCCACTGCCAGCACTTCCCCGAATTCTTTCATGGACATCCATTGGAAATGATCGACGACCTCGTTTTGAATGAGCGGGATGCTCGGCGGCCCTCCTCCGTACCCCAAAATGTTCGAGATGAAAAAGGCCCAGAACAACTGTAAATAAATCATGCCGCTCCCTCCTTGCCGTCCTTTTTCTTGCGCTTGCGGACAGACCAGGTGGAGTAGGCAAAGGAAACGAGCAGCGCAATGCCTACTACAATGCCAGGATGCCAGTCAAGAAAGAGCAGCGCTACGAGCGACAGGCCAAGCGAAATGCTCACTCCCGTTTTGCTCGACGCGCCTTTCCAGCCCTTGGCGAGAAACTCCCACGTCAGCACGCCTGTCATGACCGCAATCACCGGGCCGATCGCCTGGATCATGCCGTAGACGCCGGGCGCGTCCTTCCATTGATAAATCACTTGCAGCAAGCCGATCATGACGAGAACGATCGGCATGACTACCGCGACGTTCGCTACCAGTGCCCCCATCCAGCCTTTGACCCGATAGCCGATAAAAGCAGCCAGCTTGGTCGCAATCGGACCAGGCAAGGCGTTGGCTAGCGCCAGGTTGTCGGAAAAATCCTCGTCCGTCACCCACTTGTACTTTTTCACGCACTCGGTATAAAAAAGGGGAACCATCGTAGGTCCTCCCCCGAAACCAAATATCCCGATGCGGAAAAAGGCGAGAAACAAATGCCAGTAAACCATGTTGTTCGTACCTCCATCCTTGCCTTAGCGGAGCAGCTCACCCGAATGCACCAGATGACAGGAGACAAGCTGGCCTCCACCGATATCTGCCAGACTTGGCACCTGCGATTTGCAAACCTCCGTCGCATACGGGCAGCGCGGGTGAAACGTGCAGCCGCTTGGCGGATTGGCCGGACTCGGCAAATCTCCGGTCAACAAAATCCGTTCGCGCTTTTGCCGCGGTTTCGCCACAGGGACAGCCGAGAGCAGCGCCCGCGTGTACGGGTGGCTCGGGTTGTCGAACAGCGTCCTTTTATCGGCAATTTCTACTACACGGCCCAAATACATCACCGCAATCCGGTCGCACAAATGCTTGACGACCGACAAGTCATGCGAGATGAACATCAAGGTCAGATTGAATTCCTTTTTCAAATCTTTCAGCAGATTCAGCACCTGCGACTGAATCGACACGTCCAGAGCAGATACCGGCTCATCCGCAATAATCAGCTTCGGCTTGACCACCAGCGCGCGGGCAATCCCGATGCGCTGCCGCTGTCCGCCGGAAAAGTCGTGCGGATGGCGGTTCAGGTGCTCTTTTCGCAGGCCGACAATCTGAATGATTTCTTCAATGACGCGCTCCCGCTCTTCCTTGGTTCCGATGTCGTGCACCATGAGCGATTCCAGCAAAATCTGCCTGATCGTCATCCGCGGGTTCAGCGAAGCATACGGGTCCTGAAAAATCATTTGCAGGTCCTTGCGCATCCGGCGCATTTCTTCTTTGGGCAATTTTGCTAAATCTTTGCCATCGAACCAGACTTCTCCTGCTGTCGGCTCCAAAAGCCGCAAAATCGTCCGGCCCGTCGTCGATTTCCCGCAGCCGGACTCCCCCACGATCCCGAGCGTCTCGCCGGGGTAGACAGTCAGGTCAATGCCATCGACCGCTTTTACATGGCCGACCGTCCGCTTCAGGAAGCCGCCTTTGATCGGAAAATGCTGCTGCAGCCCTTTTACTTCCAATAGAGGTGTTGTCATTGCCGCTCTCCCTCCTCTGCGTACAGCCAGCAACGGCATTTTTGTCCGTCCAGTTGGATCAATTCAGGCGGCTTTTCCTGGCAGATCGGCAGCGCCTTGGAGCAGCGCGGGGCAAAACGGCAGCCCGTCGGCATTTGGTGCGGCAGAGGAACTGCGCCCGGAATCGTCTCCAAATATTCGCGCTCCTCGTCCAGCTCCGGGATGGAGTTCATCAGGCCGATCGTGTACGGATGCTTGGGACTTTCAAACAGTGTATCCACATCGGTTTCCTCGACAACCTGCCCAGCGTACATGACGATGACGCGGTCGCACATCTCGGCTACTACCCCCAGATCGTGCGTAATCAGCATGATCGAGGTCCCTGTCTTTTCCTTCAGATCGCGCATCAGGTCGAGAATCTGCGCCTGAATCGTCACATCTAGCGCCGTTGTCGGCTCGTCGGCGATAATCAGCTTCGGGTCGCACGACATCGCCATGGCGATCATCACCCGCTGCCGCATACCGCCGGACAGTTGATGGGGGAACTCCCCGTAGATTTCTTCTGCGCGCGGCATCCCGACGGCCTTGAGCATCGCAATCGCCCGCTCCTTTGCTGCTGCCTTGGAGACTTTGCGGTGCAGCATGACGGCTTCCTCAATTTGTCTGCCTACCGTGTGCAGCGGATTGAGCGAAGTCATCGGCTCCTGAAAAATCATCGCGATCTCGTTACCGCGCATCCCTTGCATTTCTTTTTCCGACAGCTCCAGCACGTTTTTCCCCTGGAAGCGAATCGTGCCGCCTGTGCTTCCGTTTGGCGGCAAAAGCCGCATGATCGACAGGCTGGTGACGCTCTTTCCACAGCCCGATTCGCCTACGACGCCGAGTGTTTCACCAGCACGGATGGAGAAGTCGACGCCGTCAACAACGCTGACGACACCGCTGTCCGTGCGAAACCGAGTTCTTAGCTGCTCCACTTCCAAGATGGTCGTCATCTGCTCCACTCCTTTCCCTGCGTAGGGCATTGATTATTTGCGCGCGCGCGGGTCGAGTACCTGCTGCAATCCATCCCCCAGCAAGTTGAAGCCCAGCACGACTAAAAAGATGGCAATCCCCGGATAAAACGTCGCATACGGCGCGACAGACATCAGCGTCTGCGCCTGGTTCAGCATGCTTCCCCACGATGGCGTCGGCGGCTGCACGCCCAGCCCCAGATAGGAGAGCGAAGCTTCCGCGATAATGCCGGAGGCCATCGCGAGTGTCGCCTGAATCACGATCGGGTTGAGCGCATTGGGCAAAATATGGCGGAAAATGATGCGGGCATCCTTCACGCCAACCGAACGCGCCGCTTGAATATATTCCATGTTGCGCAAAGAAAGAACCTGACCGCGAGTAATTCGGATGAAGGCAGGAGCGAAACCGATCCCGATCGCCAGCATCGCGTTGCCGAAGCCGGAACCGAGCACGGCCGAGATCGCCAGCGCCAAAATCAAAAACGGAAAGGCTTGCATCGCATCGACGCTGCGCATGACCACCCACTCATCCCAAAACCCGCGGTAATATCCGGACAACAACCCGATCGGCACGCCAATCAGCATGGCGATTCCTACCGAAATGAGAGCAGCCTGGATAGAGATTCGCGCTCCGTAGACGACGCGGGAGAAAATATCCCGACCGAGGTCGTCTGTGCCAAACAAATGCTCGCCGTCTGGCGGCATCATCACTTTGTTGTAATCTTGTGCATTCGGGTCAAAAGGAGCGATCTGCGGCGCGAAAATCGCTATCACAATCAACGCAAGGATAATGACCGCTCCGATGACGCCAAGACCATTTCGCAGGAATTTGCGCGCGGTTTTCATCACTCACCCGCTCCTTTCCCAGCTTTGATGCGCGGATCAATGACCGCATACAACATATCGACAGCCAGGTTGACCAAGACGACCAGCACCGCCGAAACAAGGATCGCTCCCTGTACCGTCACGTAGTCGCGCTTGAAGACCGACTCGACAATCAGACGGCCGAAGCCGGGAATCGAGAAGATCGACTCGGTAATGACCAGACCGCCCAAAAGGCCCGCGATCATCAGCCCGGAGGTTGTCACGACTGGCACCATCGCATTGCGCAGCGCATGGCCCAAAATCGTGCGCGCTTCATTCAAGCCTTTTGCCTTCGCCGTCCGAATGAAGTCCATGCTGACCACATCGAGCAAGGAAGAACGCAGCATTCTCATCAGCACCGCAGACTCCCGAAGGCCGGTCGCCAAACAGGGGAGAACCATCGCCAGCAAATTTTGCTTCGGATCTTCCAGAAACGGCACGTAGCCGGATGCGGGAAGCCATTGGTTGTTCACTGCAAAAAAGATAATCATCATCATAGCCAGCCAGAAGCTCGGGATGCTCATCCCGCCCAGCGCAGTAAAGGTGCTCGTGTAGTCAATCCACGTCCCGCGGCGCACAGCCGCCAGGATTCCCGCAGGAAAAGCAATCAGGATCGCCACGAGAAACGTTCCGATCGTAAGCTCCACCGTTGCGGGCAGCCTTTGCATAATTAATTGAGAGACCGGCACCCGGTCCGTAATCGAGATTCCCAAATCGCCCTGCAGCACTTTTCCCAGCCAGGAAAAATATTGCACCACGATCGGCTGGTCCAACCCCAGCTCTGTTCGTAGTGCCTGATAGGCTTCCGGTGTCGCTTCCTGTCCTAAAATGACCCGGGCAGGATCGCCCGGGATCAAGTGGATCAAAGAGAAAGTCATAATGGACACCAGCAGGAGAATCGGGATTGTCAGCAGTAGACGCCTGACCACGAACATCATGACAATTCCTCCTTGCTCTTGCCGTTATAGTGTGTGACTTGCCTTATTGCTTGTCCAATGTGGCGGTACGGATCAACCCGTCCGGTACGTAGGTGAAGCCTGTTACTTTTTTGTTCATGCCGATCAAAACATATTGATGGTACAGGTACACATAGCCCGCTTCTTCCTGCAAGAGCTTGGTCGCTTCCTCGTACAGCGCCTTCCGCTTCGCTTCGTCCATTTCCCCGCGCGCCGCTACAACCAGCTCGTCCAGCTTCGGAATAGAGATGCGGCCGTCGTTGTTGGAAGTGCCAGTGACTACGAAGTCATGCAAGTTTTGGTCAGGGTCCTGACGACCGGACCAGCCCAGTTGCAGGGCATCGAATTCGCCTTTTTCGCCTGTTTCAATCAGTTGGCCGTATTCCAGCTTCTCCAGCGTCGCGTTGATGTTGTACTGCTTCAGCATGCTTTGCAGCACAGCGCCAAGCTGTTCGTTTTCCGGAGAAGTCGTGATGTACAACTTAAAGTCAAAACCGTTCGGCTTGCCGCCCTTCGCCAGCAAGTCCTTGATCTCAGCCGCGTTAGGCGGCACCGGCGTGTTCAACTGCTCGTTGTACGCCAGACTGCCTTTCGCAAACGCGGTACGCGCAGGTGCCGCATAGCCGTTGAACAGCACTTTTACTACCGCTTCCCGGTCAATCGCGCGGTCGACAGCTTGACGCAAGTACTTGTTGTCAAACGGCGGGCGGGAGTTGTTCACATAAAACCCTTGATAGCCCATGCCGGATTCGGATATCAGTTGCAGGTTGGTATCGCCTTTTACAACCGGAATTTCCTTCACAGGCGTATCGTCGATGATGTCCAGCGTGCCGGAGCGCAAGTTTTGCACCTTGGCTGTACCGTTCGTGAACACTTTGTAGTTCACTTCGTCTACTTTTACCTCGCCGTTCCAGTAGTTTTCGTTTTTCTTCAGCGTCACGTGGTCGCCTTTTACCTGTTCAACAAAAGTGAACGGGCCTGTCCCTACTGGATGGTTCAAGTATTGATCGCCGTGCTCCTGAACCGCTTTTGGCGAAACCATGATCCCCGCGCGGTCTGTCAATACGGACAGGAACGGAGCAAACGGCTCTTTCAACTGGATTTTGACAGTATTTTTATCGACGACCGTCACAGACTCAACGAACTTCAACTCGCCTTTGCGGCGGGACTTCTCCCCGGAAATGTTGCGGTCGAAGTTGAATTTGACTGCCTCGGCGTCAAACTCGGTGCCATCGTGGAACTTCACGCCTTGCTTGAGCTTCATTGTGTAGGTTTTGCCATCTGGCGTAACCTCGTACGATTCAGCCAGCATCGGGACGATCTTGCCCTCTGCGTCGATGTCAAACAGCTTGTCGTAAAGGCTCGCGTAAACTTGGCGATCGTAGAGAGAAGTGGAGATGCTCGGGTCCATCGAAGGCGGATCTGCCTTCAGCCCGATGTTGATGACTTTTTTGCCAGTGGCAGGCGCCGTCGCTGTGCTTCCGCTATCGGCAGTTCCTGTCCCGCTTCCTCCTCCACATCCTGTTACCAGTAAAACCGTCCCCAGCACGGCACTGAGCATTGCTTTGCTCATCTTGGTCGAAAACATAGAATGACCCCTTTTCTCTTTTTTTGTTGGCTCTAAGCAATGAAACGACAATCCCAACGGCTCATTCGTCCGATGGCATTCCCCCTTCCGAGGTTTTCGCTTCGCCTTAGCGGACGAAGTTGTATTTGGATTTCAAGATTTTCAGCTCGTTGATGACGTTTGTCCGCACGATGCCCGGCACTTTGTAGAGCTTTTTCATCAAAAATTCCGATAATTCTTCGTAGCTTCTGACCAATACTTGCGTGAACAACTGATAGTCGCCGGAGGTCAACACGATCAATCGGATTTCCACGATCTCATTCAACGCGGCGACGACTTCGTCGAGCTTTTCCGCCTCGACAGCTATCTGGATGATCGCCTGGACGTGCAAGCCAGCCTTGACCGGATTGACGATGCCGACGAGACTCAGCGTTCCTTCATCCTGCAACTGCTGAACGCGCATGCGAATCGTTTTTTCGGTTACCCCGAGGTCTTTGGCAATCTGGGTAAAAGGCAGGCGTGCATTTTGCTGCAGCGCCCGGATAATCCCGTAGTCCGTATCGTCAAGCTCCGGATACAGGGAACGGCGGAATTTCTCCTCCATATAAACACTCCTTTATTCGTCTTGTTTATTGGAAAACAAACCTATTTGCGGTTGTTATTTTAACATCTTAGTCGAATTACGTAACTATTGTTGTTAATATAATACGAATCACGACCTGATGCAAGCATTTTTCAGAAAGTTTCTTTTTGAAAGCATTTTCATTTTTTTATTTTTCTTTATCATATTTTTGATCTATATAAACAAAAAAACAGCCGCTCCATTAAATGAAGCGGCTGTATAGCTAACAACGGCGTTTCAATATTCGATTCGCTTCTCCGCTTGCGACCAGGCTACAAACGGGCTCTGACGATTTTCCAGATCGATTTGCCGGAAAGGAATGCTGCGTTCTTCGTGCGGCAGCATGATTTGCTCGTAAATAAAATGGTCGTCGAATCCGACGCTTGCTGCGTCTTCTTTCGTGCAGGCGTAGTAGACGGCTCGCGGCCGCGCCCAGTAAATCGCTCCCAAACACATCGGGCACGGCTCGCAGCTCGTGTACAGTTCGCAATCGCTCAACTGAAAAGTGCCCAGCTTGCGGCACGCCTCGCGAATCGCCTGCACCTCCGCATGTGCGGTCGGATCGTTCATCGCTGTCACTTCATTGCGGCCCCGTCCGACGATTTGCCCGTCTTTGACGATAATCGCGCCAAAAGGCCCGCCGCGGCTCTCCTTCACATTGTCCAGCGCAATGCTGACGGCTTGCCCCATCCACGTATCCTGATCCATCCCTTTCCCTCCTCGCGCATCTCTTCCCTTATCCTATGCCAGTTTGCCTGATGGCATTAGCGAAACAAAGCGAAACGCCCTTCATATCCGGTTCATCGAGCGCTTCAAATGGAACAAATACCGATTGCGGATAATCCAGAAGTAGACCGCCTGCACGATGACAAAGCTGCACAGCACGATCGCTGTCGGCTTGGCGACGGATGCGACGAGCAAGATTTTCAGCAAGCTTTGCAGCGACACGAACGCCACCATGCTGTGGATGATCGCCACCAGTATCGGCACGAAAAACAACAGCGCAATCTGGGTCGTCACGATTCTCGTCAGCTCGGCGTCCGTCAGTCCGATTTTCGCGATCGCTCCGTAATGCCTTTTGTCGTTTTCCAGATCGGTGTACAAACGGAAGTACAGGAAGCTCGCCGCCGCTACGAAAAACAGCACGCCGACGAACAGCCCGACAAACAGCCCCGTGTTCGCCATCTGCTTCATCTGGTGATAGACGGGCGCGCGCGCCGAAAACGAGTAGATGTCCGTGTAATGCTGGATTTCCTCTCCCAGCTTGAGACTGATCTCCTGGGTGTCCTTCCAGCGCGGAACATCGTAGGCAAAGCGCTGCTCCTCCCGCAAGTCGCGAAGCTGATCGTACACTTTGTTCGGCACGACCGCCAGCCGTGCAAACTCGATGCCGTGAATCAATGGATTCATTTTCGTGTCCGTTTTGACCACAAGCTCCTGCCCGCCGACCTTTAACGTCTGCTCCTCAACCGCATCGCCGAACCATCTGAGCAGGATAAACACTTCGTTGTCGGCCATTTGCAGCTCGCGCGAGTTCGCCGCCATCGCAAAACGGTTGTAGTCGGACAGCTTGACCACCCCGACCGTCTCGTCATTCACCTGCTCCGGAAGCACCCGCATCGACACCTGGTACTTTTCGAAGGAAAAGCCTCCTTGCTGCAAGCTGTTTTCAATCAGCCGCAAATGCGCGTCCTTGGCGGCATTCTCCGCCTTGGTCTGGTATTCGAACGCAAACGGATTCGTTTTCACGACCGTCTCCTGGATCGACCCGGCCAATGCCGCCAGCGTCCCGATCGCGCAAAAGGCGACCGTCGACACGATGCAGACCAAAAAAAACATTCTGGCGTTGTCCTTCATCCGGTAGGAGAGATCAGACAGCGTCAACAGATTCGTGCGCCGCCAATAGATGAAGCGCCGCTTCTTCAAAAACTCGATCAGGATCACGCTAAGCTGCGTGAACAGTAAATACGTCCCGACGACAGTCAAAGCCGTGACAGGCAGCACAAGCGCCACCACGTATATGCCGTCCGCCGTCAGCGCCAGCGCATAGCTCATACAAAGCAGCGCCACTGCCACAATCGACAGCGCAATCGACGCGCTTGGCTCCCGCTTGGGGCGTCGGCTGCCCTGCAAAAGCTCCAGCAAGCTCCGGCTTCTAAGCAGCAGCACCGTGAACAGCGAGATGGCGGCGAACAGGATGAGAAAAGCGACGACTGTCAGCCCGATCGCCTTCCACGGGAGGTAAAAGCCGAGCGCCTTCACATCCAGCAGGAAGCCCGCGAACTGGAAAAACAGCTTGGCGAGCACCATGCCAAGCCCGATGCCAAAAGCGATCGCGACGATCCCGATGAGCATGTTTTCCATAAAAATCAGCAGGTTTCGCTGCAGCGGCGTCATGCCGTGCATGAACAATATCCCGAATTCCTTCTCGCGCTTTTTCAAAAACGCGCCGACGCAATAGAAGAGAAAAAAGAAAGAGAACAAAAAGATGACGTATTCGGCGACGATCATCCCGGTTGCAACCGATTCATGAATCTCCTCGCCGACGATTCCCGGATGAAAAATGAACATCGCGTACACGAAAAAGATCATGACGGAAAACACGCTGCTCATGAAAAAAGCAGCATAAGTGCGTTTGTTGCGCAAAACATTATTACACGCGAATTGTCGAAAGGTCATACGTGTTCCCTCCCAAGAACGACAGCGCGTCAATAATCTTTTGGAAAAACGCCTGGCGGTTCTCCCCCCGATACATTTCGTTGTGCAACTGTCCGTCCTTGATAAAAATGACCCGGTGACAATAGCTGGCTGCCAGCGGATCGTGCGTGACCATCATCATCGTCGTATTGTCTGTTTTATTGATCGCTTCCAGCGTCTCCATGACCGTCCGCGAAGACTTGGAATCGAGATTGCCTGTCGGTTCATCGGCGAGCAACAGCGAAGGGGAGTGGATGATCGCGCGGGCGATGGCCGTCTTTTGGCGCTGGCCGCCTGACACCTCGTATGTACGCTTCTCCAAAATATCCTGGATTCCCAGCTTCGTCGCCACGCTTTGCAGCTTTTCCTCCATCGTCTGGACCTTCACGTTTTCCAGCGTCAGCGGCAGCACGATGTTTTCCCCGATCGTCAGCGTATCGAGCAAATTGAAGTCCTGAAAAACAAAGCCCAGTTCGCGGCGACGGAACAGCGCCAGCTTGTCTTTTTTCAACAAGTGCGGATTCGTTCCATTCAAGAGAACAGTCCCGGATGTCGGGGAGTCAATGGTCGAAATCATGTTCAATAGCGTTGTTTTCCCGCTGCCCGATGGGCCCATGATACCGACAAATTCCCCTTTGCGAATCGAAAAATCGATATCCGTCAACGCGCGGTATGTGATCTTGCCTCCGTAAATTTTGCTCAGACTGTTCACCGCAAGCATTTCCATACGTCTTTCCCCTTTCCTCTGACATCCCACTATCCACTATACGAGGACGCGCGTTTTCCAGCTATCGAATTAACTTTCATCATTCTTACGTTCTTGTAAGGTTGGCACCACTGCAGACAGGACGATGCGGACTGTCGTGCCCTCTCCCACTTTCGACTCCATTTCCACGCCATGGTGCAGCCGCCCGCAAATTTCCTTGACCAAATAAAGCCCCATCCCGGTCGACTCCGGATACTTGCGGCCGTTTTCCCCTGTGAAGTACGGCTTGAACACCCGCTGAATGTCTTCTGCCGGAATCCCGATGCCGTAGTCCTGCACTTCGAGGACGAGATGCGACCCGCGTTCGTAGGCGCGGATCGTGACCTTGTTGCTTTTGCCTGCCGAATAACGGACGGCGTTGGTCAAAAGCTGGTTGAGCACAAACGAAAGCCATTTGTCGTCGGACTCCACCCGCCAGTCTTGTTCGATTTTCAGCTCCGGGTACACCTGGTTGCGAATGAACAGCCGCTTGTTTTCAGCCAGCACGTTTTGCGCAAGCGTGCGAAGCGACACTGGCTCAATCAAAAAGTCCTGTTCAAAACGGTCCAGTCGCGCTATGTACAGCACCGTTTCCAATCCGCGCTTGATCCGGTCGACTTCTTCGCGGATGCTCTCGGACTTCGGATCGTCCTCGTTTTGCAGCAACAGGTGGATGACCGAGATCGGCGTTTTCATCTGATGCACCCATTGCTGGATAAACGTCGTATAATCGCGCTGCTTGTTCTCGTAGGCGTGCAGCTGTTCCTTGTAGAGGCGGTACTGCTCCAGACTTTTCTCGTCCATCGCCCGGCACAACGCGGCGTTGCCGTACGTTTGCGTCAGCTCCTCCAGCGACTCCACCGGCTTGCTCAATCGCTGGTAAATCAGACGGTGCGTCAAATAGCGGACAACCAAAAACGCCCCGGCAAAAAAGACGGAGAGAAACACGACGTAAATCATCAGCGATTCGTTCCAGTACCCGTCCATGGCAAAAATCAGAATCAACAAAATGAGCTGAACGAGAAAAAAGGCAGCAAATGCCCATTGATCCCGAAGGAACAGCCTCATTGTCCGTCCTCCCATGTCGCCCGCAGACGGTAGCCGGAGCCGCGCACAGTCTCAACCGCGCCTTCCAGCCCGATGTCCTTCAGCTTTCCGCGCACACGCGTGATGTAGACATTCAACGTGTTTTCATCGACGAACTGCTCGTCCCACAGCTTTTCCAGCAGCCGCTCGCGGCTGACGACGCGCGGGTATTGGTTCATCAGCGCTTCCAGCAGCAGCGCTTCTTTTTTGCTCAGCTCGATCTTCGTATCGTTCATGGAAAGCTCCATCCGCTCCAAAAACAGCTTCAGCCCCGCGACCTCCACGGTGCGCTCCCCTTCCTGCGGCGCGTATTGGCCGTAGGCGCGGCGAAGTTGGCTGCGAATTTTCGCCAGCACCACATCGTAATCGAACGGCTTGGTGATGTAGTCGTCCGCTCCGTTTTCCAGCGCCATCACCTGGTCCATCTTGCTCTCCCGCGCAGAGATGAACAAAATCGGGCAGTTGGACTCCTGCCGCATCTGTCTGCACCAGTAAAAGCCATCGAACTTGGGCAAGTTCACATCCAATAGCACCAGATCAGGCCGCTTGCTTACGAACACTTCCATGACGCGATCAAAATGCTCTACATTGACCGTTTGAAATCCGTATTTTTCCAGTTGCTCCTGCAAAAGCTGGTTGATTTTCGGGTCGTCTTCTACAATCATGATCGTAGACATTCGCTCATACTCCTCTCCTCGTGCGTCTCCTGCTACTCCTCCTTCTACTATACCACTAGAAAACTGGGCTGCGCCAATTGCGCCAAAGCCCGTTGCCAGATGGATTCGTTCGGCTTTTTCCCATACAAAAAGGGTGGAACGAAACTTCCACCCTCACGCTTTTGCTTCCATCATTTGCTGCAGTTTTTTGATTCCGCGAAAATGCAGGATTTTGACAGACGCTTCGGTCTTGCCCAAAATCTCGGCGATCTCGTTCATGCGCAGATCGGCGAGATAGCGCAAAGAGATGACGTTGCGCTGGTCCTTCGTCAGCGTGTGTACCTTTTGCCACAGCCCTTCCGTCGTCTCCTGTGTCAAAACGCATTCCTCCGGCAGCTTGTCAGTAGCCGTCAGCGTGCTGAACGTCTCCTGGTCAACCGGGCACTCCCTTTTTTTGCGCATGTAGTCGATCAACGCGTTGTGCGCAATCCGGAAAATCCAGGCGCCAAAAGGATGGCGGCCATCGTACTGGTCGAGCTTGGAGTACACTTTGATGAATACAGTCGTTGTCAGGTCTTCCACGTCCCAGACGTTTTTCACGCGGTAGCGGAAATAGCGGTATATTTTGGCGGAATAATCTTCGTAAATTTGTCGTTGATTCGGTTTCGGATAAATGATTGCAGTATTCATGATCGATCTCCCATTTCGTCATCCGTATGAGTTGCTCTCATTGTAAGACGGATCAGAAGCAGGAACCATCGAGTTATATTTCAAGAAGCTTACACTTTTGTAAGGTACTTATAGGCTGCTTGTAAGCTCTCGCACAGGTAGGTACGGAAAGCCGGTTCATTTGGTTACACTTCGGTCTGCTTGCTTGCATAATAATCGTTGGAATTACCAGCCGGGCCGCTACCTTGGTCTTTGCTCATATCCCTCTCCCGCCTCGTACAAAAGACCCAATTTCTTGCTTACACTGTATGTCCGCGAAACTTTTTCCTTTTTTGGTGTATATGTTGTATCAAGAAAAGTTGGGGGGCATTGTCTCCGGAGGCTCATGCCGCCTCTTCGATAATTTCAGCTAATTGCCTTATGTACTTAAAACGGAGGTTTACAAATATGCGAAAATGGATCTTCTCCCTGTTGATTTCAGTCATTCTAGCGGGCTGTGGAACGATACCTGTCAGCCATGAGACATCGTCTGTCAACAATCATAGCCCAAATTCTGAAACAGAAAATCAAGGAAACGCAGTGGAGCAATTGACTGTTCAGCGTGGACAAGATGTCTTCACAAAGGAGCATCCGCCTTTAAACCTGGGGATCATCACGAGTGCAAATGAATTGTACACGCTCGCTTATCGAAAAAGCGGAGAGGAAATCGGAATAAAAACTAGCCAAGAGCTAGGATTTCCAATAGAGAGCCCCAAAGAAAGTGGTACGGTTGAAAAAGAGCGAACTTATATTCGATTAGTAAAGCCCCCATTTTTACCTGATCCTGGAGTCAATGAATTACAATGCTCCCATAGGCTGAGACACGGGAGCGTGATAAATAAGTTATAATGAAGCCATGGAAAAACGGAACCGAT
>NZ_JBYSWV010000025.1:0-71725 GCF_058781555.1 Brevibacillus sp. FW306-2-1A-C05A | reverse complement strand
CAGAAAGCAAATAAATGGATTGCCCAAATTTCTGTCACCATACCTACTATGGAAGGAACAGGAGTAAAAGTCATGGGGGTTGATTTGGGTTTAAAAGTTCCTGCCGTTGCTGTAACAGATGATGAAAAGGTACGTTTCTTTGGGAATGGCAGACAAAATAAGTACATGAAGCGTAAGTTCCGTTCTGAACGCAAAGCATTAGGCAAAAAGAAAAAGGTAAATGCGATTCGTAGTTCAAAAGATAAAGAACAACGTTGGATGAAAGACCAAGACCATAAGGTTAGTCGTGCTATCGTAAATTTTGCAAAAGACAATAAAATTTCTCGACCGTGATCGTGGGGGCGACTCGCGTTGACCAGCTCACGGATAACTTGCAGAGCGCTTCGCTTGCGCTCGATGCGGCGACGATGGAAAAGCTGGACCGCCTGAGCGACCCGTACCGTCACGGGGAGCCGTTTGCGGTGTACCGCCTGTCGTAGCTTGTCTGAAATAGAAAAAAACGATGCGAGAACAGCTTACGCGTCGTTTTTTTCCTGCCTGGATATTTATTATTCGGCTGCCATGGTGCTTTCTTTGAGGATGACGTCGTGCGCTCCGCCTTCGACGAGGCTGGTAGCGGAGATCAGCGTGATGCGCGCTTTTTGCTGCAGCTCGGAGATGGACAGGGAGCCGCAGTTGCACATGGTCGACTTGATTTTGCTCAGCGTGCGGTCCAAGTTTTCGCGCAGGCTACCCGCGTATGGCACGTAGGAGTCCACGCCTTCTTCAAAGACGAGGCTGCTTTTGCCGCCTGTGTCGTAGCGCTGCCAGTTGCGCGCCCGGTTGGAGCCTTCTCCCCAATATTCTTTCACGAAGTTGTTGCCGATCTTCACTTTTTTGGTCGGGCTTTCGTCGAAACGGGCGAAGTAACGGCCTAGCATGACGAAGTCTGCGCCCATTGCCAGCGCGAGCGTCACATGGTAGTCGTGCACGATGCCGCCGTCGGAGCAAATCGGTACGTAAATGCCGGTTTCCTTGAAGTATTCGTCGCGCGCTGCCGCCACTTCGATTACAGCGGAAGCCTGGCCGCGTCCGATCCCTTTTTGCTCGCGGGTGATGCAGATGGAGCCGCCGCCGATGCCGACTTTTACGAAGTCTGCGCCCGCTTCTACGAGGTAGCGGAAGCCTTCCTTGTCGACGACGTTACCAGCGCCGATTGGCACGTTGAAGTTTTGTTTGACAAACTGAACCGTGTCGCGCTGCCATTCGGAGAAGCCGTCGGAGGAGTCGATCACGAGGATGTCGACGCCTGCTTCCACCAAGGCAGGAACGCGCTCCTGATAGTCTTTCGTATTGATGCCCGCTCCTACGATATAGCTTTTATTGGCGTCCAAAAGCGACAGCGGGTTGTTTTTGCGGGAGTCGTAGTCCTTGCGGAAAACGAGGAAGTCGAGATTTTGGTTGTCGTCCACGATCGGGAGGCAGTTGAGCTTGTGCTCCCAGATCAGGTCGTTTGCTTCGGAGAGCGTGATGCCGGATTTGCCGTAGATCAGGGAGGAGAACGGCGTCATGATATCGCTCACAGGCTTGTCCAGCGAGTCGCGGCTGATGCGGTAGTCGCGTCCGGTAACGATTCCGAGCAGCTTGCCTTTGGCGGAGCCGTCTTCGGTCACCGCTACTGTGGAGTGGCCTGTCTGTTCTTTCAGTTCCAAAATATCTTTCAATGTGTGGCTTGGCGTCAGGTTGGAGCGGCTCACGACGAAGCCTGCCTTGTGGTTTTTCGCTTTGCGAACCATGGTCGCCTGGCTCTCGATCGACTGGGAGCCAAAAATAAAGGAAATACCGCCACATCTAGCCAATGCGACCGCCATATGATGGTCGGAAACTGCTTGCATGACTGCGGATGAGAACGGTATGTTGAGTTTGATCGCTGGTTTTTCGCCTTTTTTAAACTTGGTAATCGGAGTGGATAAGTCCACATTGTTTGGGGTGCATTCTTTTGTGGTCAGGTTCGGAAGCAGCAAAAACTCGTTAAACGTCCGAGATGGTTCTGTGTAATAAAAAGCCACAAGTCTCTCCTCCTGTATGATCTTTATTAGAGAAATTTTTATCATGGTAACCGCCAAGCGTAAGAACGTCAATAGGGAATCGAAAGAAGGGGTGTTTTTGCCGTGATTTTGCCGATGAATCGTGAACAAGTTCGTTCGCTCGCGCCCATTTCGCTGGAGCAGTCGTACATATTGTACGGCAATGTGGCGTTGCGGGCGGAGCGGAGCTTATTTGCGGCAGATGTGGAGGAGGGAGAGCTGCGGGCGGTTGGCTCGTATTTGCAGGGGATGCCGTTCCATGCGTTTTCCTTGCAGCTTTTTGCCGCTGAAAGAGACTACGAGGTGACGGAGATGCTGAATTATTTTCGCGAGCATCCTGCTGTCGATCTGGCTGCCGGGCAGACAGGGGTGTTCGCTGTGCCTCACGCTTGCCTCAAGCGGGTGACGATTCCAGGGACGCTGTCGCAAAGGGAAATGCAACTGATGAAGCTGGTCCGGCCGGAGAAGTTGCTTGCGCCGGGGGATTCTCGCCTGCTCGCATCGGCTGAGGCCGAGGTCGCCGTGGAGCTGGCGCAAAGAATCGGCATGATTAGCTTTCGCGCCGAGGAAGTGGTCGAGATGCCGCACATCGCGCTTTTTTCCGAGCAGGACGAGCCGATGGCCTTGGCAGGCTTTCACGTGTACGAAGAGGCGTTTGTGGAGATCGGAAACATCGGAACGAGCGAAAAGCATCGGCAAAAAGGGCTGGGGACGCAGATTACGTCCGACGTCAGCCGACTGGGCCTGGAAAAGTCGCCAAACGTCTATTTGATGGTGTTTGCCGACAATCCGCAAGCGATTCGGGTCTATGAAAAGCTCGGCTACGAGACAGTGTCTAGCTATGCTTTTGTCGAATTTGCTTTATAGGCAAGCGCGCAAAAAAAGAGCGATTTGGCCTCGATGGTTGGTTGCATCGGGCGAATCGCTCTTTTTGCTACTGGCTCTGTCAGCCTTTGAACGAGACGGGAATCGTCATGGTGAAGCAAGGCCCGTCCGCGTCATTGCGGGCATCAATCGTGCCTTTGTGGGCTTCGAAGACGGCGCGGGCAATCGCCAGTCCAAGGCCGTGCTTGCCGGATTTGCCTTTGCGGAAGCGCTGGAACAAGTTCGGCAGCAGCGCCTCCTCGATAGGCGGACCGTCGTTGGAGATGCTCACGACTACGTTTTGCCCAAGCTGTCGGCCGGTGATGGTCAGCCGGCTTTTGGCATAGCGCAGTTGGTTTTCCATGATGTTGACAAAAGCGGTGCTGAGCTGCTCGCCGTCGCCTTCCACGATCAAGTCGGGGGGCACGTTCACTTGCCACTCTACTTGCGGATTGAGCACGGAGAGCCGTTGCCGCAGCAAATGCATCATCTCCGACAGGTCGACGCGTCCTACCTGCATTATTTGGGAGACGGATTCGATTTTGGTCAAATACAACAACTGGCCGACGACCTTTTCCAGCCGTTTGCTCTCTTCCATGATGATCGCCAGCCCTTTTTCCGCTTGCGGTCCCTGGAAGACGCCCTCGATCAAGCCTTGGGTATAGCCCTGAATCGCCATGATCGGCGTTTTCAGCTCATGGGAAATGTTTTGCACAAAATGGCGCTGTGATTCGTCGTATTCCTTCAACTGGTTTTTCATCGTATCAAATGAGCGGGCGAGCTGGCCGATCTCGTCGCCGCGATCCATCACGAGCGGAATGTCGAACTGGCGGCGGGCGATCTTTTTGCACAGCTCGTCCAGACTGCGCAGCGGCCTGCTCAAATATCCGCTGAACCAGACAGCGAGCAGCCAGCTAACGAGCAAAAGCAGGCTGAAAATCAGCAAAAACTGCCGGGTGAGGATCGCGTTGATCTGATTCAGCTCTTTTTCCTTGGAGAACAGCACCATGTAGTACGGAAAGCCGTGATAGTCCATGCGCTTGCTGACGAACAGGTAGTTTTCGTCGCCGCGACTCAACGTGCCGTGTTGCAGTTGGCCGTTCGGGTGCGCGGCAGCCTTGAGGAACAATTCCCGCGCTTCCTCATACGGAATCCGCCCGCTGCTGCTGCGGCTGCCTAGCTCTCGTCCGTTTTCGGCGTAGACGATCATGTCAAACGAGTATTCGTAGCGGGAAAGCAGCAATTGCAAAAAGTAAGGAGCCGCAGCCGGAACGGGCAAAAGCTCGTTGTGTTCATTGAAGGAAATATGCTCGGACAACGTGTAAAACTCGTCCTCCAGCAGCGCGTACGTGTTGGAGACGAGGTATTGTTTGACGGCCAGCGGATAGCCGATGCCAAGTCCAATGCCCAGCACACTCGTCAACAGCATGAACAAAATGAGAATTTGCCGGGAGAGCGGCAAGTTTTTCAGCCGAAATTTGCTCATACGCGCGTCATCCGGTAGCCGAAGCCATAGACCGTTTCGAGTGGAAACTTGGGCATTTTTTTGCGGATTCGCTTGACCAGGTCATCGACGGCACGGTCGGAGCCGATGTAATCCTCGCCCCAGATCGAGGTCAGGATTTGCTCGCGATTCAGCGCCAGTCCCTGGTTGTGCAAAAGGTAGACGATCAGCTCGAACTCTTTGGTCGTCAAATCAATCAGTTCGTCGCCTTCTTTTACTTGCCGTCCTTTTTCTGAGATCATATAAGGACCGACCGTTACCCAATCCTGGAAAGTCTGCGGCGACACGACGGCAACACCTGGCTTTTCATAGGTGCGCTGCAAAAGCTTTTTCGCGCGAATGACCAGCTCGCGAGGCAAAAACGGCTTGGCGAGATAGTCGTCGCTGCCCAACTCCAGACCGATGATTTTATCCACGTCCTGGTCGCGGGCCGAGATGAAAATGATCGGGACGTTCGATTTTTGGCGGATGAGCCGGAGCAGCTCGTAGCCGTCGATATCCGGCATCATGATGTCCAATATCCACAAATGGGGCTGAGTTTCTTCATCAAGCAGCGGCAGCACCTCGGTGCCGCTGGAAAATGCCTTGACCTGCAATCCGGCGCTTTGCAAGTACGATTGCAGCAATTCTAGCAGGTTGGTTTCATCGTCCACCAGATAGACAAGGTAGGGGGTGTTCATGGTTTTGCCCTCGCTTTGCATCTGTTTTCCATTATTATAGCATAGCCAAAAAACGAGATGTGTGGGAGGCGCGTAAGAGAATCGTGGAAAACGTGTGGAAGCAGGAATCCCCTCCGCTCTCGCGAAAAATGAAGAAGGGAAAAAACGGCACCGACAGATGGAAAGGAGCGATTTCATGAAACGACAGACGAAAACGTCACTCATGCTACTATCCTTGCTGCTATTTGTTACGGCTTGCGCCACGCAGCCGGTGGATACGCAGCCTACTCCGGCTCCAGAGCAGCCGACCGCTCCTACCGTGCAAACGCCGCCGGAGGCGAACCAACCGATCCAATACCCGTACACTGCCCCGTTGACAGGACTCGGCAGTCAGGAACGACTGGACAGCAAGCGCCCGATCATGGTCATGATTAACAACGCGCCGCCAGCGCGGCCGCAGACAGGGCTGAACAAGGCGGACATTATCTACGAAGTGCTGGCCGAGGGCGAGATGACTCGCTTTTTGACGATTTACCAAAGCCAGCAGCCGGACGTCATCGGGCCTGTTCGCAGCATTCGCCCGTATTTCATTCAGCTCGGCATCGGCTTTGACGCTGTGCTCGTCCATGCAGGCGGCAGCCAGGAAGCGCTGGAAACGCTGGCGCGGTCCGACTACAGCCATCTGGACGAAATCCCGAACGGCCGCTACTTCTGGAGGGAGAACTTCCGCAAAATGCCGCACAACCTCTACACCAAGCCAGAGCTGATCCAGCAGGCGATGGAGGACAAAGGCATGCGCTCAACCGCTGAAGTGCCTCACTTCACGTTCCTGCCCGCAGATGCAAAGATCAAGGAAGGCGAGCCGGCGACACAGGTGGATTTGACGTTTCACTCGTTGAACAAGGCTGCCTTTACATACGATGCCGAACAAAAGAAATACATGCGCTTCACGGCTGGCAAGCCGCATGTCGATCTGAGCGACAACAAGCAGCTTTCGACGACGAATTTGCTGGTCATCTCGGCCAAGCACCGCGTCCTCGACAGCGAGGGCCGCAGACAGGTCGATGTAGTCGGCCCGGGAGACGGTTATTTGTTCCAGCAGGGCAAAGCCCGCAAAATCAAGTGGAAGCGCAGCAACGGCGTCATTCGTGCCTACGAGGACGTTGCGCTGACGCAGGAGGCGCCGCTTTTGCCGGGAAATACATGGGTGGAAATCCTCCCGACTACCCCGGATCTGTCGCAATCGTTGAAGTTCCAGTAGGGATTGGGGCTTGCGGATGAAGGCGGTTTCTTCTAAGATTAATTGTAAGGCTTTAGTGCTTAAAAATTGTACAGCGAGAAACCGTCCGGAAGACGGAGACCATAATCGGGGTGACGAACATGCAACTGGAAAAACTGAAGGGGAAAGGGATTGAACAGCTTTTTGAAGCGATTCTGTCTCTGGAAACAATGGAAGAGTGCTATCAATTTTTTGACGATTTGTGCACGGTAAACGAAATGCAGTCGCTGGCGCAGCGGCTGGAAGTAGCGCGCATGCTTCGCAAAGGCTTTACCTACAACCAGATCGAAGCGGAGACCGGGGCCAGCACAGCCACCATCTCCCGCGTCAAACGCTGCCTGAACTACGGCAACGACGGATATCAGATGGCGCTGGAGCGCATTGGAAAATAGCTAGGAGGCAGGCAACGTTGATTGACTATCGCAGTTGGCGCCATACGTTTAAACTGGACCCGGACAAAACGATCGACGACGAGGCGCTGGAACTGATTTGCGAGTCCGGTACCGATGCGATTATTGTCGGCGGCACGTACGGCGTGACATTCGACAACACGCTCGATCTGATGTCCCGCATTCGCCGCTACGCGGTTCCGGCTGTGCTGGAGATTTCTTCGCTCGATGCGGTTGTGCCCGGATTTGATTCGTATTTGATCCCGCTCGTGCTGAATGCGGGTGATCCTGACTGGACGTTTACGCCGCACGTCACCGGGCTGAAAGCATATGGCGCCTATATTCACTGGGACGAGATCATTACGGAAGGGTATCTCATCGCCAATCCCGCAGCAGGAGTGGCCGAGCTGACGCGCGCGCGGCCGATCGCAGACGCCGCAGAAGCGAAGGCATACGCGCAAGTCGCGACCAAAATCTGCCGTTTGCCTGTCGTCTATTTGGAGTACAGCGGCACCTACGGCGATCCTGCTATCGTCAAGGCGTGCAAGGCAGGGGCCGACGAAGCCCACGTCTTTTACGGGGGCGGCATTCGCACTCCGCAGCAAGCGGCGGAAATGGCGGCGATTGCCGACACGGTAGTCGTGGGCAACGTGATTTATGACGACCTGCAAGCAGCTTTGGCGACAGTGGCTGCCGTGAAGGGTGAACAATAGCAGACAGAAGACGAGAGCCAGAATGATGGAAGGCTCTCTTTTTTTTGCGAAAGCATATATTTTGGAAGAAAATGGGTTGGGGCGCAGCCGCGTGACAGATCGTGCAGGCTGCTTTTTTGTTGCCTTGTTTAGCTGGAAGCGAGCAAGGTTCGGGTAGTCTGACATAAGAAAAAATGAGCAGCCGTGCATGATTAGCAGCAGGTGGACCGGTTCGTTTAATTTTGGAAACGGCGGGGAAACTAACCGAAAATCTGGTAAGGGGCAGAATATAGATGATATCCGATTTCAAGCGCTTCCTGATCGGAAGACCGATGAAAACAAACGAGCTTGCAGCAGAAAAATTAAGCAAAGTAAAAGCGTTAGCGGTCCTTTCATCTGATGCGCTATCTTCCGTAGCTTACGGAACCGAGCAGATTCTTCTCGTATTAATAACGGTGGGCGCTGCAGCGCTATGGTATTCCATCCCGATCTCGATTGCCGTTGTCGGCCTGTTAACTATCCTGATTTTGTCCTACCGCCAAACGATATTCGCTTATACGACAGGCGGCGGAGCATACATTGTGGCAAAGGACAATTTGGGAACCACGACAGGGCTGGTTGCAGGCGGTTCCTTGCTCGTGGATTACATTTTGACTGTGGCGGTGAGTACGTCCGCTTCCACAGACGCGATTACATCGGCATTTCCGGCTCTGCATGAACATCGCGTGCTGGTTGCCCTTCTGATGATTTTCATTGTCACGCTCTTGAATTTACGGGGCATCACGGAGTCGGCTACGATTTTAATGTACCCCGTGTATTTTTTTGTCGTAGCCATTCTCGCCTTAATCATTGGCGGCGTGTATCAATGGATAGCCGGGAACGTTCACACGCCATCTCCCGAATACGGCGCAGTTGTTCCAGGCATTACGTTATTCCTGCTTTTGCGGGCTTTTAGTTCAGGCTGCTCGGCATTGACAGGGGTAGAAGCTGTCTCCAACGCCATTCCGAATTTCAGGGAGCCAGCACCGAAAAACGCAGCTTTGACGCTTATCACCATGGGATTGATCCTTGGCATTATGTTCATGGGAATCAGCCTGCTGGCTTACGCGTACGGGATTGCGCCGAGTCCAAAGGAAACAGTAGTGTCGCAAATCGCTTCAACGGTTTTTGGGCGCGGAATCCTGTACTACTTCATTCAGGCTGTTACAGCGCTTATTTTGTTCCTTGCAGCCAATACGGCTTTTGCGGCCTTTCCTTTGCTTGCCTTTATGCTGTCGAAGGACAGATTCATGCCCAACATGTTTATGGTCCGGGGAGATCGTCTGGGGTTTTCGAACGGAATCATTTTTTTGGCGATTCTTTCAGGAATCTTAATTATTGCGTTTCAAGGAGAAACAGAAAATCTGATCCCGTTATACGCGCTTGGTGTGTTTATCCCGTTTACGCTGTCACAGGCAGGGATGATGAAGCGATGGATCACGAAAAAACCGCCAGGCTGGCTCACGCCTTTTCTGATTAATACGTTGGGCATGCTCACGACCTTGACGATTTGCCTGATCTTCTTGCTTACCAAGTTCACGCAGGTGTGGTCGATTTTTATTTTCCTGCCCATCGTCATTTTTATCTTCCGCAAAATTAACAGGCACTACAGAGATTTGGCCGATGAGCTGCGGCTGGATGTTGAAACCGATAAGCCGGAGCCAAAAGGCAGTGTCATTGTGATCCCGGTGGCGGGCATATCGCAGGTGGTAAAAAACACGATCAGTTATGCGCAATCATTGACGGACGACATCGTGGCTGTCTATGTAGGATTCAGTGATGAGGACATGAAAAAAATGGAGGAAAAATGGGCGCAGTGGAATCCGGGAGTGCGCTTGATTGTTTTGCGTTCGCACTACCGTAGTATCATCAGGCCGTTGTTTAAGTTTATTGACACGGTGGAATGGAAAAAGGCCGAAACCGACCATGTTACGGTCATGATTCCACAGTTTATTACAAAGCGCTGGTGGCATAACCTGCTGCATAACCAGACGAGTTTGCTGATTCGGGCGTATTTATTTGCCAGGCAGGATGTGAAAATCGCTACGGTGCCGTATCGGTTGAAGAAGTGAGGCGTTGCATTTTTGTTGCAGTTGTCCAAACACCTTCCGCACTAGAATGGCAGTCGCGATCAGCGTGAAACCTCCAACGAAAAGCTTAATTCGATTGTCGAAAAGAAACCGCCGAATTTGTACATTCTGGCGGTTTTTAGGCTGCTATCTTTATTTTTTTAATTCCTCTAGCAACTTTATGATTTTGTCGTTTTGTTTGGCTATGCTCCTTAAATTAAACGCAGCAGCTAACAGAAGAGTCACTATTTCAGGCATGTAGAAGACTTCCAAAATAGTCATCATCTTCATCTCAATAAGTAGGATATCGGGTATAGGTGAAACGAGCAATCCATCAAAAGAACGGATTGCTCATTTTTTCCAAATTCACTTCGAAGAGGAAGGGCCAGAAGGGTCAATACTGTTAAATGCAAGCCCTAGCAAGCTATCAGGCGCGCCCCCGCTCCTTGCTGCCCTTCAAAAGAGGCGTCACCCGCATATACGTGCATACGCGCCACACCCATTCCAGCGGCCCCATGCGAAAGACCGACAGCCACAGCATGCTGCACGCCATTTGCAGCGCGTAAATGCCGAGACAAATGAGCGTGGACTGCCAGTAGCTGAGCGTGCCGTACCAGCCAAACAAATAGCCGCCAGCCAAAATCAGCACCGTCTGTCCCACGTAGTTCGTCAGCGCCATCCGCCCGTAGCTGGTCAGCGGCGCCAGCGCCTTTTGCACGCTGCGGTGCTCCAACAGCCGGATCAGCGTCGTTGTGTAAAACGCCGACATGACAAAGCCTGTCGAGGTCAGGGCGATCGTGTAATACGTAAGCTCCAGCAGTTGTTGCTCCGAGATATCGTCCACGACGATCGTCTGGGCCGACATGAACGGATCGGATGGCAGGAATTGATACTGGGCGTACAAGCCGAGCAGCGTGAGCGCGAAGGCGATTCCTTGCACCTTTTTGATCGCGGGCAGGAAGCGGGGAATGTCCTGAAAAACCCCGAATTGCCCGACGGACAGGCCGAGAATGAACAGCGGCAGCACGAGAAACGGCTTCACGCCTGTGGCGCAAACCAGGATGGAGAGAATAAGACCGATTGCCAGATTTGTTTTAGCGCGCAGGCGGTAAAAAGGCATCAGCATAAAGCCGAAGATGGCGTAAATGAACAACGCTTCTCCCGGATGAAACATTTTGTGCACGAAGCCGAAGGCCAGAAGCGCAATCAATCGGCGAATGAACAGGGCGGTGCTGTTTGCGCCTTTTTCTTTTGCCCGGCTGACAAACAGATGGAAGCCGACGCCAAACAAAAACGAGAAAATCACGAAAAAGCGCGATTCCACGGCAAAGTTGAAAAACTGGAACAGCCAGGCGTCAACGCTGCCGGGAGCAGGTGTCTGCACGGAGAGAAGCGGCAATATGTTGACCAGGACGATGCCGAGCAGGGCGAACCCGCGCACGGTGTCCAATGTGTTGATCCGTTGGTTCCCGATGGGAGCAAAGGCTGACAAGCCGATCACTTCCTTTTTTCCATAGATGAATGTCCAAACAAAAACAGACACCTCTTCATCCTACCGCACAGGGAGGGGCGAGGAAAGAGAATTGGCTTACGACGCCCTTACAAAATCGGAAGGAGCCTTTTTCGCAACTAACGGGCCTGACGCGTCGTCTACATGTTATAAATCAGGAAAAAAGAGGAGGCGCGAGGATGAAGCCGATTGCGCGGGGAAGGTGGAGGCTCGCGGCAGGCATCGTCTATTACCGCGGGAAAAGACGGATTCAGTGGCTGGTGGGACGAACGAGATTCGCCCGCGAGAAAAAAAGCGAGCTGCTTTCGCATGTGCATTTTTCCCACCAGACGATATTGCTGCGGCGGTTGCAAAACGTCGAGATGTGGATGCAGCACAACAAAGTCATCAATTTGCGACTGGCGACAGCTCGCCTGGACAAAGTAATGCTGCGGCCGGGTGAAACCTTTTCCTATTGGAAGCTGATTGGCAAGCCGACAAAAGGAAAAGGCTACGTGGAGGGGATGCTGCTCTCGTACGGGCGCGTCACAGCCGGAATCGGCGGCGGGTTGTGTCAGCTCTCGAATTTGCTGTACTGGATGACGCTGCATACGCCCTTGACGGTCACCGAGCGCCACCGCCACAGCTACGACGTTTTTCCCGACGCCAACCGGACGCAGCCGTTCGGAAGCGGTGCGACCTGTTTTTACAACTACCTCGACTTGCAGATCGAAAACCGGACGAAGCAAACGTTCCAGCTTCACGTCTACCTGACCGACACGCATCTGGTCGGAGAGTGGCGCTCCGACATGCCCCCGACACGAACGTATGAGATTATCGAAAAAGAACACGCCATCACCCCGTCGATCTGGGGCGGCTACGAACGGAGCAATCAGCTTTACCGCAATGTGTATGCGCAGGACGGGACCTGGCTGGAACAGGAGTGGCTGACGGAGAATCGCGCCTATATGATGTACGAGCCGCTTTTGCCAAAAGGATGATCTTTCCTCGCCCGTTTACGAACTGGAACTCAAGTGCGATCTGTGCGAAAATAGGAACATATGCACTCGTCTAGGGAACGTGGAAAGGTGGACTTATACATATGGTTTTAGCAGAACGAATTACAGCAGGCTTGAACCCGCAGCAGCGGGAAGCCGTACTGACTACAGAAGGCCCTGTCCTGATTTTGGCCGGTGCGGGCAGCGGCAAGACCAAAGTGCTGACGCAGCGCATCGCGTACCTCATCAGCGTGAAACAGGTGGCGCCGTGGAGCATTCTCGCCATCACCTTCACCAACAAGGCGGCGCGGGAGATGCAAAACCGCGTGGCGGCGATCATTGGCGGCGCGGCGGCGCAGGATACGTGGCTGTCGACGTTTCACTCCCTGTGTGTGCGAATTTTGCGCAGAGACATTGACCGACTCGGCATCAGCCGCAGCTTTACGATTCTCGACGCGGGCGATCAGTTGTCGGTCGTCAAGCAATGCCTGAAGGAGCTAAACATTGATCCCAAGCAGTATGAGCCGCGCTCGATTTTGGCTGCCATCAGCGGAGCGAAAAACGAACTGACAGACCCGGACACTTTCGCCAGACTTGCCGGAGATCCGTTTGCGCAGGTCGCCGCGAAGGTGTACGAGGCGTACCAGAAAAAGCTGAAAAGCAACCAGTCGCTGGACTTCGACGACTTGATTATGACGACTGTTCGCCTGTTCAAAGAAGTGCCGGAAGTGCTCGAGTTTTACCAGAAAAAATTCCGCTACATTCACGTGGACGAGTACCAGGATACGAACCGGGCCCAGTACCTGTTGATCTCCATGCTCGCGGACAAATACCGCAACGTATGCTGCGTGGGGGACGCCGACCAAAGTATTTACAAATGGCGGGGCGCGGATATTTCCATCATCCTCAACTTTGAAAAAGACTATCCGGAAGCGAAGCTCATCAAGCTGGAGCAAAACTACCGCTCGACAAAAACGATTTTGCAGGCAGCCAACGAGGTGATCGCCAACAACAAGCTGCGCAAGGAAAAGAAGCTGTGGACGGAAAATCCGGGCGGCGACAAAATCATGTGTTTTCAGGGCGACTCCGAGCACGACGAGGCGTACTTCATCGTCGATACGATCCGCAAGCAACTGCCGCAGTACAAGCGCTACGACAAGTTTGCCGTCCTGTACCGGACAAACGCCCAGTCCCGTGTGGTGGAGGATGTGTTCATCAAGTCGAACATTCCGTACACGATCGTCGGCGGAACGAAGTTCTACGACCGCAAAGAGATCAAGGACATCCTGGCTTACCTGCGCCTCATTTCCAACCCGGACGACGACATCAGCCTGCAGCGCATCATCAACGTGCCCAAGCGCAATATCGGGGACACGACGGTTGAAAAGCTGCAAGCGTACGCCAATGCAAACGGCCAGTCGCTGTATCAGGCGATTCAGGAGGCCGCCTACATGGGGCTGCCGTCGCGCACGACGAATGCGATTTTGTCGTTTAACGACCTGATTACCAACCTGATGCAGATGACCGACTACTTGAGCGTGACCGAGTTGGTAGAGGAAGTGCTGAAGCGCTCCGGCTACCGCGAATCGCTCAAAGAGGATAAAACGATCGAAGCGCAGGCCAGACTGGAGAACATCGAGGAGTTTCTGTCTGTGACGCAGGAGTTTGAGCGCAAAAACGAAGACAAGAGCTTGCTCGCGTTTTTGACCGATCTGGCACTGGTTGCGGACATCGACTCGCTCGGAGAAGACGGGGAAAAAGAAGAGGTAGCGGAAAATGGGCAGGTTGTCCTGATGACGCTGCACAGCGCCAAAGGTTTGGAGTTTCCTGTCGTGTTCCTCGTCGGCCTGGAGGAAGGCGTGTTCCCGCACAGCCGTTCGTTGTTTGACGATGCCGAGATGGAGGAGGAGCGCCGCCTCGCGTATGTAGGCATTACCCGGGCAGAGGAGCGGCTGTACATGACGTGCGCACGGATGCGGACGCTGTTCGGCCGGACGAATGTGAGCGTGCCATCGCGCTTTTTGCAGGAAATCCCGCCAGAGCTGTTGGAAGGAAACCCTGCTGCTGCGGAGCGGAGCTTTGGCGGCAGTCGCGGCGGAGCATTCGGCCAGCGCGATCCGGGGGCGAGAGCGTTTGGCTCCACGACTTCGCAAGCAGGCGGCGGTGGCTTCGGCGCGACAAAGCCGGGCATGGCGCAGCGCTTTGCCGGAGGCTCTCAGGCAACGTTTTCCCGCCCAGGCATGCAGGCTGGCGACAAGCTACCCGGACACGGCCAGGGAGCTGGAGTGGATTGGAAAGTCGGGGACAGGGTGCAGCATGGCAAGTGGGGCACAGGCACTGTCGTCAAGGTCAAAGGCACGGGAGACGACATGGAGCTTGATATCGCGTTTCCAAGCCCGACAGGCATCAAGAAGCTGCTCGCGAAATTCGCACCGATACAGCGGACATAAGCAGAACTATCGTTAAAGTAAAGGATGAACGAGATGGATCGATTGACGGCGGAAACAAAAATCAAGGAATTGGCGAAACGAATTGAGCGGCATAATCGTCTTTACTACGAAGAAGATCGGCCTGAGATTACCGACCAGGAATACGATCAATTGATGCGGGAGCTTATCGAGCTGGAAACCCAGTTTCCAGAGCTGGCTTCCCCGGATTCTCCTACTCAGCGCGTTGGGGGGGAACCTTTGCCATTCTTTGAAAAGGTCGTGCACAAGACGCCGATGCTCAGCCTTGGCAACGCCTTTGGCGAAGCGGACATCAGAGATTTTGACCGCCGCGTCCGCCAGGCAGTGGGCAGCCAGGCCGTGCGTTACGTGGCAGAGCTGAAAATCGACGGGCTGGCCGTTTCCCTTCACTACGAAAACGGGGTGTTTGTCCGCGGAGCGACGCGCGGGGACGGAACGATCGGCGAGGATATTACGCAAAACCTGAAAACCATCCGCTCGATTCCGCTCAGGTTGACCAGGCCGCTGACATTGGAAGTGCGCGGCGAGGCATACATGCCAAAGGCTGCCTTTGAAAAGCTGAACCGGGAGCGGGAAGAACGCGGGGAACCGTTGTTTGCCAATCCGCGCAACTCGGCGGCAGGCTCGCTGCGCCAGCTCGATCCGAAAATTGCCGCCTCCCGTCAGCTCGACATCTTCATCTACGGCATCGGCGAGCTGCACGGCGAGACTGTCGAGTCCCACAGCGAGGGGCTGGACCTGCTCGAATCGCTCGGGTTCAAGGTGAATAAGGAGCGCCGCGTCTTCGAGGACGTCGGGGAGCTGCTCGCTTTTATCGAAAGCTGGACGCAAAAACGCCCGAGCCTGCCTTACGAAATCGACGGCATGGTCATCAAGGTAGACAGCTACGCGCAGCAGGAAGAGCTGGGCTATACAGCCAAAAGCCCGCGCTGGGCCATCGCCTACAAGTTTCCTGCGGAGGAAGCGATCACGATTCTCGAAGGCATTGAGGTGTCGGTAGGACGAACCGGGAGCGTGACGCCAACGGCCCTCTTGAAGCCGGTCAGCCTGGCGGGCACGACGGTCAAGCGCGCTTCCTTGCACAACGAAGACATTATCCGGGAAAAAGGCTTGCTGATTGGCGACCACGTCGTCGTGAAAAAAGCGGGCGACATCATTCCCGAGATCATTGCGGTACTGCCGGAGCGCCGCACCGGGAACGAGACGCCGTTTGCCATGCCGACGCATTGTCCGGAGTGCGGCAGCGAGCTGGTGCGGCTGGAGGAAGAAGTCGCCCTGCGCTGCATCAATCCGATGTGTCCGGCGCTGATTCGCGAAGGCATGATTCACTTTGTGTCCCGCACAGCGATGAACATCGACGGACTGGGTGAAAAAGTGGTGGCGCAACTGTACCGCGACGGCATCATTCACAGCGTGGCAGACCTGTACTACCTGCACCAGCAGCGCGATGTGTTGCTCGGCATGGAGCGCATGGGCGAGAAGTCTGTAGACAACCTGCTGGCAGCGATTGAAGCGAGCAAGGAAAACTCGCTGGAGCGCGTGCTGTTCGGCCTTGGCATTCGCCTGGTCGGAGCCAAGGCAGCGCGTGTGCTGGCGGAGCATTTTGGCCATATGGACGCGATCATGCAAGCTTCCGAGGAAGAGCTGACGCAAATTAACGAGATCGGGCCGAAAATGGCAGCGAGTCTCATCAACTACTTCGCCCAGCCGCAGGCACAGGCCGTCATCGAGCGGCTGAAGGCGGCCGGTGTGAACATGGAGTACAAAGGCGTTCGCGTCGAAGCGGGGGCAGATTTGCCGTTTTCCGGCAAGACGATTGTACTCACGGGGACGCTGACGCAAATGTCCCGCCAGGAGGCAGAGGAAGCGATTGTCCGCCTGGGCGGCAAGGTGACGAGCAGCGTCAGCAAAAAGACCGATCTGGTCATTGCGGGAGAAAAAGCCGGCTCCAAGCTGGAAAAGGCCGAAAAACTGGGCGTAGCTGTCATGGACGAAGCCGGATTTTTGGAGATTCTCAAATAACAGCGCCGAAAGAGAAAACAGCGGCGACAGACGGATGAGCAAGGGAAGGGACGTGAAGAGCATGGGTAGCTTTAAGCGATGGGGAATAGGAGCAATGGCAGTGCTGCTCTTGGGCGGTTGCAGCGATGGCGGCGACGTACAGGAGAAGCCAGCTCCCTCTTCGGTTATGGCGGCTGCTCTGCAAGGTGACTTGACCTATCAGGACGTTTTGGAAAAGGGAGAGACGATTCATACGCTGGCGATGACGCCGGATGCTGCACATGTATGGGTGGGCACGCATGCGGGACTGTACAGCTCCACTGGCGGAGGCTTGTGGGGGCTGTTGTCGACGCAGTTGGAGCAGTTTGACACCGTCGGCTGGTTTGTGGACCCGGAAGATACCGCACACATTTATGTCGGTGGAAGCGAAGGGGTGCGACGCTCTGCGGACGGCGGGAAAAACTGGACCCCGGCGAGCAACGGATTGCCTGAGCCTGCTCAGATTCGCAGCTTTGCAGGTACGCGCCAGGGGGAAAAGGTTCGCTTGTTCGCCTTCGTGTCGGGCGAAGGCATCTACCAGTCGACAGACAAGGGAGGGTCGTGGACTCTCTGGCAGCCGATGGACCAGGAAGTATATGCCATGGATTTTGACCCGAACGAGAACCGTCTCTATGTAGCGGCACAATTCAGCTTGCTCTATAATGAAGAGGGGCAGTGGAAGACAGAGGAGATTCCGGAAGCAGAACAAATCTATTCTCTCTCCGTCAACAGGCGTACTGGCGTTCTCGCTGTCGCAACTGAAAAAGGCGTCTATGAAAAAATTGAGGGAGAGTGGCGTTTGCTCGATGCGCGCTCACCGGAAAAGCTGATCGTCATCGCCTCGGGCGACGGCGATACAAAATGGGTGGGAATCGGCGAATCGGCGCTGATCTACAAGCTCAGCGACAATCGCTGGACCAAATGGAATTAGTCCCATTTTTTCAAGACAAAAGGAGTAGCGTATGAAAGCGAAGTTTTTGACAGGATGCAGGTACGCAGCCGCGATTGTGCTCGCGATTGCAACCGCTGGCTGCTCGTTGCTGCCAGGGGGCAAGGATCAAGCGCCCGAGCCTACCGCGCCATCCTTGTCTGAAGTAGTGGAAGTGTCCGAGGATTACTACGGCAGCATCACGCCGTACAAGCCGAATTTGACGCGCGGCATGCTCAGCAGCACGAGATACCGGATTGATTTCAGCCACCTGGAGCTGGGCTTGATGGAGTTTGCCCGCGATACGTTCCCGACCTCCGAGTATTATTTCCAGGAAGGTCAAGTGGTGAAAAAAGAACAGGTAGCCCAATGGATTGCCCAGGAAAAGGCGAGCGGAACGAACGGGCAGCAGAAAAACGGCATTCTGGTGCACGTACTGGAGCATGACTACCTGAACAAAAAAGACAAACAGCTCGCCGGGATGGTGCTGGGCTTGTCTGTTTCGCCGAACTATCAGGATGCAACGGGCAAGGAAATGGTCTACACCCGGCAGGAGCTGCAAGCAAAAGGCCAGCAACTTGCCGCCACCATCGTTTCGACGTTGCGGGTGAGCACGCCGAACGTGCCGATGCTGATTTTGCTGTATCAGGTCCCAGAGGCAAATTCTTCGCTCGTGCCGGGCCATTTCATCATGTCCGGCACAGTGGCGGCCAACGATTCGGCCGTTTCGAAGTGGCAGCCGATCGACGAGGAGTTTTTCCTCTTCCCGAGCGCGGACGTCGAGAAAAAATACGCCCAGCAGTCGTTGCAGTACGACAAGCTGATGCGGCAAGCGCAGGCTTACTTCGGGGAGTACGTCGGCATGACAGGCGTGGGACGCTTTATGGATGGCAGGCTGACCGAGCTGACGATCACGGCAACAGCGGAGTACGACTCGCGGACAGAGGTTCTGCAGTTTACCCAGTATGCCGCCGGAAGCATCAACCAACTGTTCGACAAAAGTGTTCACGTCAACCTGTACGTCCAGTCGATGAACAAACCGCTGGCGATTTATATTCGCCCGACATCCGGCGAACCGTACATGCATCTTTATCGTCAATAAACGGACAGAAGCCCGATTTGCACCAGCCAAGGTGTGAATCGGGCTTTTTGTGCAGTGAATGAACAAAAGTGTATATCATTGAGCAGTTTATAAACATAAGTGTCAGATTTCGTTTTTTGAACTTGGCTGTTGTTTTTCGCGAAAAATGCAAACACTATCGTGGTCGAGCAACTCAGTATTAGTTGGTATGATCCTTGCATATATTTTATGAGTGATCTCAGGAAGAAATCGATAAGGAGGCGTCACCGAATGCAAGTTGAATTCAAAAACGAGGCGTTTACCAATTTTAGCCTGCCGGAAAATAAAAAGGCATTTGAAGAAGCACTCGCCAAAGTAGAAAGCGAGCTTGGCCGCGAGTACCCTCTCATCATTGGTGGAGAGCGCATTACAACCGAGAAAAAATCCCGCTCCATCAACCCTTCCAACAAAGAACAAGTAGTGGGCGTCGTTTCCCAAGCAGACCAGGCGCTGGCTGAAAAAGCAATCCAGACAGCAGCGAGCACTTTCGAAACATGGAAAAAGGTACCTGCACAGGCGCGCTCCCGTTATCTCTATAAAGCAGCAGCGATTCTGCGCCGCCGCAAGCATGAATTTTCCGCTTGGCTCGTAAAAGAAGCAGGAAAAAGCTGGCCAGAAGCGGACGCTGACACAGCAGAAGCAATCGACTTCATGGAATACTACGGCCGTCAAATGGATAAGCTGTCCCAGCGCCATGACCTGCCGCGCATTCCGGATGAAGACAACGAGCTGTACTACATCCCGCTCGGCGTAGGCGTAGTAATCCCGCCATGGAACTTCCCTCTGGCAATCATGGTCGGTATGACAACAGCAGCTCTCGTAGCGGGTAACACCGTTGTGCTGAAGCCTGCTTCCACTACACCAGTAATCGCAGCGAAATTCATGGAAATTCTCGAAGACGCTGGCGTACCAGCAGGCGTAGTAAACTTCGTGCCAGGTTCCGGCAGCGAAATCGGCGACTTCCTCGTAGAACATACGCTGACTCGCTTCATCAGCTTCACAGGCTCCCGTGACGTAGGTCTGCGCATCAACGAGCTGGCTGCGAAACATCGCCCAGGCCAAAAATGGATGAAGCGCCTGGTAGCAGAAATGGGCGGGAAAGACTCCATCGTGGTTGACAGCGATTGCGACATCGAGTTGGCTGCACAATCCATCGTTGCTTCCGCATTCGGCTTCTCCGGTCAAAAATGTTCCGCTTGCTCCCGTGCGATCGTTCACCAAGACGTGTACGATCAAGTGCTGGGCCGCGTAGTCGAGCTGACCAACCAACTGACTGTAGGCGACGTAAGATCCAACGAGTTCTACACAGGTCCGGTTGTCGATGAAAAAGCTTACAACAAAATCCTCGAATACATCGAGATCGGTAAAACAGAAGGCAAACTGGTTGCAGGTGGCGAAAAAGGCCCAGAAACCGGCTACTTCATCAAGCCAACCGTATTTGCTGACGTAGATCCGCAAGCTCGCATCATGCAGGAAGAAATCTTTGGCCCAGTCGTAGCGTTCTGCAAAGCCAACGATTTTGACCATGCACTGGAAATCGCAAACAACACTGAGTACGGCTTGACTGGCGCTGTTATCAGCCGTAACCGTGCACACCTGGAGCGCGCTCGCGAAGAGTTCCACGTGGGCAACCTGTACTTCAACCGCAAGTGCACAGGCGCACTGGTTGGCGTGCATCCGTTCGGCGGCTTCAACATGTCCGGTACGGACTCCAAAGCGGGCGGACCAGACTACCTGCTCCTGTTCACTCAAGCAAAAATGGTTTCCGAAAAAATGTAAGAAAACGCACGACAAAGCTGCCTCCAAACGGGGGCGGCTTTTTTGCGCTCCTTTTGTCCACACTAATGGGTAAGAAAATGATGTGCGGGCAGGTGAGGGTAGCTGTTTACTTACATTGCTTCAGGACTCTCGACGTTTTTTCTCGTCTACTTGCTGATGCCGTTAGCGTACCGTCTGGCCTGGAAAACGAAGCTGCTGGACATGCCCAGAGGAAGAAAAGGACACAGCAGACCGATGCCTTTGTCCGGCGGGCTGGCGATGTTTGTCGGGCTGCTGTTGGTGACAACTTTTTTTGCAGGGGCGCAAAAAACGGTGGCAGTTTTGGCAGTCGGCGGTTTGCTGCTGGTGGCGATCGGCTGGGTGGACGACACCTTCAAAGCCCGGCAAAAAGATTTTCCGGCATTCCCAAAGCTGCTGGTGCAACTGGCGGTGGCCGTTCTCGCTTTTCTTTTGGATATCCGGTTTCGCGGCATCAGCTTGACGTGGCTCGGGGCGGAGGAAGGCGCGTACGTATCGTTTCCGTTGCTCGTTTCGTTGCTGGCGACGGTGCTGTGGATTGTCGGACTTATCAACATGGTGAATTTTTTGGATGGAGTGGACGGGCTGGCGGCTGGGGCGACATCGTTTTCCGCGATCACCTTGTTTTTTCTGTCCATGGCCCGGGGCCAGGAGGTGACCGCTCTGCTTGCGGTGGCGCTGGCAGGTGCTGCGCTTGCGTTTTTGCGCTTTAATTTTTATCCCGCAAAAATTTTCATGGGGGATGCCGGGTCGATGTTTCTGGGGTTTGCGCTCGGGGTAATCTCGTTAGAGGGCACAATGAAAGGGGCGACGCTCATTTCGTTGGTCGTGACGGTGCTGGCGCTGGGCTTGCCCGTCGTGGACACGATACAGGTGATGATTAGTCGGCTGTTGGCCGGATCACCCATGTACCAGGCAGATCGCAGGCACGTTCACCATCGGCTGATGTCGTTCGGGCTGTCGGCCAAGCAGACAGTCGTCGTCCTGTACTTGGTGAGCTTGCTGTTTTCCGTCCTGTCTGTGTTCCTGTTTTTATACGGGTGAGATCGTTATTGCCTTAACGTGGTGAAGCCATTGACAAAAGAGCGGCCGCCAAATGAGTTGGCGTAGCCGAAATCTATCCATAAAACGGCGAACGGCTCAGTTTTGAGCGGGATCGAAGAAAAAGAACTGGTTGCGTCCCGTCGCTTTCGCTTTGTACAGAGCCTTGTCCGCATTGCTCAACAACTGGTCCGCCTCGCTTGCGGAAACAGGGTAAAGCGCGATGCCGATGCTGGACGTAAATGAAAAAGTCTGGCCCTGAAAGCTCCACGGTTGCTGCAGCGAATGCAAAATCCGGGTCGCGACTTTTTCCGCCTGACGCTCGTTCTGGATGCCAGTGAGAATGACGACGAACTCGTCTCCCCCCAGACGCGCGACCGTATCCTGTTCGCGGACACAAGCCTGGAGGCGCTGGGCGAGCATTTGCAAAAAAACGTCGCCGGCGTCATGGCCCCAAGTATCGTTTATTTGCTTGAAATGGTCGCAATCGAGATAGAGGGCCGCGACCATTTCGCCGGACGCTTTAGCCTTTTCCAAAGCTTGCTGGAGATTGGCGTAAAGCAGGCGTCTGTTTGGCAAGCCTGTGAGCACATCGTGGTAGGCCATGTATTCGAGCTGCCTTTCCAGCTTTTTGCGCTCGGTAATGTCCCGGGTCACGGAAAAAACATGGGTGCAAACCCCTTCACAGTTGAAGACGGGAGAGAGGATCGACTCTCCGATCATGTTGCCGTTTGTCGTGAAGTGAGTGGGGCTTGCGTCTTCCACCGTCTGTCTGTACATGCTGTTGAGCAGGTCTGCTTTTTCCGGCGGATACACTTCCTCAATCAGCTTTCCGTAAGTGTCCTCAGTAAGACCTGCTCCTTTCATAGCGGCAGGATTCATCAGGACATACCGGAACTGGTAGGCCCCGTCGGCGTTTTTTTCCACAGCCATAAGGAAAAACATGTCCGACATGTGATGAAATAAGCTGGTCAAGATGTCGCCGTGCTGACTGATGAGAGTTGTGATATCAAGCTTCGCCATATCTGTAGTCTCCTGATTGTAGGCTTGTCCCATTATTATAGTATAGCAAGTCCGGGCAAGAAAATGATGAGACGTTGGTAATAGTGCAGGGTTTACTGGCTGTAAGTGGAGGTGGTAAAGTAAGGGTATTCGCTACTTGCTGTCTAATCGAAAACGATTAAGGAGTTCCACTTATGCGCAAAAAGCTGCTGCCAGGTCTGATTCATCGACTGCCGCAAAACGCAATGTCACGGACCATGGGCAAAATTACCGCTTCTCGCTTCAGTCGATTAGCGATCCAACACTACATCCGTCACTATAAAATTGATGCCTCCATCATAGAAAAGCCGGTAACGGAATACCGGACGCTCAAGGAATTTTTTACGCGCCGTCTGAAGCCGGGAGCAAGGCCGATCGCTCCCGGCAACGACGTTATCGTCAGCCCGGTAGACGGGACCGTCTCCCAGCTCGGCGACATATGCGAGGGCACGCTGATTCAGGCAAAAGGCAAGGAGTTCAGCGTGACAGAGCTGCTGGGCGGTTCCGAGGAAGAAGCAAAGCGCTACTACGGCGGAAAGTTCATCACGATCTACTTGAGCCCGCGCGACTATCACCGCATCCATATGCCGGTGGCAGGCGAGTTGGTGCGCTACAGCTATTTGCCGGGCCGTCTCTATCCGGTGAACCGGCTCGGGATTGAAAATGTGGACAGACTGTTTGCCCGTAATGAACGGCTCGTCACCTACATCGAGTCGGATGGCCTGGGCGAGATCGCACTGGTAAAAGTCGGCGCCCTGTTCGTCGGCAGCGTCAAAGTCGTGTACAATACCGCCACGACCAATATCAAGCACGGCCGGCAAACAGACGAGCCGATCGAAGGCACGCCGCACTACGCAAAGGGCGACGAGCTCGGCTGGTTCGAGTTCGGCTCGACCGTCATCCTGCTCCTGGAATCTTCGCAGCTAACATGGGCGGCAGGCGTGGAAAAAGGGAAGTCGCTGCTCATGGGGCAGTTGCTGGCGACGTTGCAAAAGGAACAAGCATAGCGGCTTGTTGCCTGAAAAATAGAAGCCGAATGAAAAAGGAGTCTGCTTTGGAGAAAAGGGACTCCTTTTTGCTATATATAGATGTTCCGCTGGTTGCAGACAAAAAGCTGATTTTAACACTGGGACCGCGTCCCGCCTACTGTCTCGCCTGTATAGGCATCTATGATATGTGTCCCGCTCTCGCAGTTGGTTTCGCGAATGTAACGGATATAATACTGCCCGTTTGCGTATGTGACAGAGGTGATTTTTACCGGGCCAAGAGCGGGGTTTTTGCTCAAAATGGCGGTCAGTACTTGCGTGGCTTCCTCCGGGGTAAGCATTTGCTGCCGGGGGACTGAAAGCAGCAGGTTGGACATGGGAAGCGCATGATGCGTAGAAAGGATGGCAGCCAGCAGCAGCACGATCATTGAGTTCAAGGGCATCCTCCTTATTTTTAGAAATATCCATTTTTTAGGTGCTTGTCTTTCATTATACGCTTCACGCGGTACCGTTCCAAGTCAAGACATTGCCAGGACGATGCCCGGCTCCGAGACATGCCAGACCGCATGCCAGAGCTGGAGCGATCGGATTCGCTCTTGTTTTCGAAACAGCTTCGCCTCTCAAATCATCCAGCCAATCATTTTTACTCGAAAAAATTTTGTTTCTATGCTGCCGAATCCGCGCGAAAATTGACTGAACCTGCTGTTTTCAAGTAAGATCAAAGTTATGTGATACGATTCGGAGGTGGAAGAGATGAGTGCCATCACTCGCAAAGAAGTAGAGCATGTAGCCAATCTGGCCCGTTTGCAGTTGACGGAGGACGAGGCTTTGCAATACACAAAGGACCTGAACGCCATCCTGGAGTTTGCCGCGAAGCTGAACGAGCTCGATACGTCCAACATTGAGCCGACCAGCCACGCGACCGATGTGAAAAACGTGATGCGCGAAGACGTGAACAGACCGTCGCTGCCGCGCGAAGAAGTGCTGAAAAACGCACCGGATCACGAAGACGGGCAATTCAAGGTACCGGCTGTATTCGAATAATCTGTCAGGAGAACGAGAAGGGAGGAACCCACTGTGTCGCTGTTTGACAAGCGATTGTCGGAAATACATAGCGCCTTGCGCGCAAAAGAGCTTTCGGTCACAGACCTGGTGCAGGCTTCCATCGCCAGCATCAAGGAGCACGATGAAAAAATCAAGTCCGTCCTGCACGTGGATGAGGAGGGAGCGCTCGCCCATGCTCGCCAGTTGGACGAGCGTCTGGTTAAGGAGAACGGGGAGCTTGGCCTTCTCTTCGGTCTGCCGGCGGGGCTCAAGGACAACCTGATTACAAAAGACGTACGGACGACCTGCGCCAGCAAATTTTTGGCGAACTACGATCCTGTCCATGACGGAACTGCTTCGAAAAAGGTGAAGGAAGCGGACGCCGTGATCGTGGCGAAGCTGAACATGGACGAGTTCGCCATGGGCGGCTCCAATGAAAACTCCGGTTTCTTCCCGGCCAAAAACCCGTGGAACACCGATTACGTGCCAGGCGGCTCGTCCGGCGGTTCTGCCGCAGCGATGGCTGCCCGTCACTTCTATTTCACGCTCGGCTCGGATACGGGCGGCTCCATTCGCCAGCCTGCCGCTTTTTGCGGTGTCGTCGGTCTGAAGCCTACGTACGGCCGCGTGTCCCGCTTCGGTCTGGTGGCTTTCGCTTCTTCTCTCGACCAGATCGGACCTGTGACCAAGAGCGTAGAAGACGCAGCATACGTGCTGCAAGCGATTGCCGGACATGACGAGTTCGACTCCACCTCTGCCAATGTGGAAGTGCCGGATTACCTCTCCGCGCTCACTGGCGATGTCAAAGGTCTGCGCATTGGAGTGCCAAAAGAGCTGATCGGCGAAGGCATTGATGCCGAGGTGCGCGAGGCTGTGCTCGCCGCCTTGAAGCAGCTTGAGAGCATGGGCGCAACTTGGAGCGAAGTCTCCATGCCGCATACCGAATACGCGGTTCCAGCCTACTACCTGCTGTCTTCCTCGGAAGCATCGTCCAACCTGGCCCGCTTCGACGGCGTGCGCTACGGCGTGCGCGCAGACAATGCGTCCAACTTGATCGAGCTGTACAAGGAATCGCGCAGCCAAGGCTTCGGACCGGAAGTGAAACGCCGGATCATGCTCGGAACCTATGCGCTTTCGTCCGGCTACTACGACGCCTACTACAAAAAAGCGCAGCAGGTGCGCACGCTGATTATCCAGGACTTCAACAACATTTTCGCCGACTTCGATGTCATTTTGCATCCGACTACGCCGTCGACCGCGTTCAAGATCGGCGAAAACGTCAACGATCCGGTCAAAATGTATCTGGAAGATATTTGCACCGTGCCTGTCAACCTGGCAGGGCTGCCAGCGATCAGCGTACCGTGCGGCTTCGCCCAAAACGGTTTGCCGATCGGCTTGCAGATCGTCGGGCGCGCGTTTGACGAATCCACCGTATTGCGCGTAGCACATGCGTACGAGCAGGCAACAGGCTACAGCAAGCGCAAGCCGGAATGGGTGAGGGGGTAAGAGGCATGAGCAAGTACGAAACCGTCATCGGCCTGGAGGTTCACGCCGAGCTTTCGACCAAGAGCAAAATTTTCTGCGGCTGCCCGACTGAGTTCGGCGCGCCACCGAATACACATACATGCCCGATTTGTCTGGGACATCCGGGCGTGCTTCCGGTAACGAACAAGCAAGCGGTAGAGTTTGCAATGAAAGCAGCGCTCGCGCTCAACTGCGAGATTTCCCGCGAGACGAAATTCGACCGCAAAAACTACTTTTACCCGGACTCGCCAAAAGCGTACCAAATCTCCCAGTACGACCAGCCGATCGGCTACAACGGCTGGATCGACATTGAGGTCAACGGGGAGACGAAGCGCATCGGGATCACCCGCCTCCACCTGGAGGAAGACGCGGGCAAGCTGACGCACAGCGACTTCGGCGGAGAATCGCTCGTAGACTTCAACCGCGTGGGCGTACCGCTCATCGAGATCGTGTCCGAGCCGGACATCCGCTCGCCGGAAGAAGCACGCGCCTATCTGGAAAAGCTGAAAGCGATCATCCAGTACACGGAAGTGTCCGACGTGCGCATGGAGCAAGGCTCGCTGCGCTGCGATGCCAACGTGTCGATTCGTCCATATGGGCAAAAAGAGTTCGGTACCAAGACCGAGCTGAAAAATATGAACTCCTTCCGCAACGTGCAAATGGGGCTGGAATACGAAGTTCAGCGCCAGACAGAAGTGTTGAACTCCGGCGGTACGATCGTGCAGGAAACCCGCCGCTGGGATGAGGCGAACAAAAAGACGGTCAGCATGCGCTCCAAAGAAGAGGCGCACGACTATCGGTACTTCCCGGACCCAGACCTGGTGCGCATGCAAATCTCCGAAGAGTGGATTGAAGCGGTCCGCGCCACGATTCCGGAGCTGCCGGATGCCCGCAAGGCTCGCTACGTAAACGAGTTCGGCCTGTCGCAGGCAGATGCGGAGGTCATCACCATTTCCAAGGAAACGGCGGATTTCTTCGACGAAACCGTCAAGACAGGCGCAGATGCGAAAGCAGTCGCCAACTGGCTGATGGTAGACCTGCTCGCCCATCTGAACGCCAACAACCTGACGTTTGCCGATGTGAAAATGACGCCGCAGGGCTTGGGTGACATGATTAAGCTGATCGCAGACGGCACGATCTCCTCGAAAATCGCCAAAACCGTCTTCAAGGAGATGGTGGAGACCGGAAAAGATCCGAAGAAGATCGTCGAGGAAAAAGGACTGGTGCAAATCAGCGACGAGGGCGCCCTGCGCCAAATCGTCATCGACGCCGTCAATGCCAACCCGCAGGCAGTAGCGGACTACAAGGCCGGAAACGAAAAAGCAGCCGCTTTCTTCGTCGGCCAGGTCATGAAGCAAACCAAAGGCAAAGCAAACCCGCCGTTGGTGAACAAGCTGATTCAGGAAGTATTGAGCAGCCTGTAAGGCACAACAACAAGCAGCACTTTCCGACCAGGGAAAGTGCTGTTTCTTTTGGCAAGAGAGAGGCACAAAGCAGAAGAGGGGGACATGGCGAGGAACGGCATTGGCAGCAAGTACCAATGGCTTTGAAGCGGTTTGACGCGCCTCTAGTTGGCGGCGAGAGCAGCTTGCAGTTTTTCCAGCAAGGAGACAGCCTGAATCTCGTTTTGCTCGATGGCCTGCAAAAGCTGTACAGCTTGCTTGCCTTGCTCGTCTGCATTTGGTTCGCCGCCAGCCGGGAAAGGAAACAGTCTGGTCAGCTTGCCGAAGTCGTCCGCGATAGCGGCGTAAAGCGCGGCTGCTTCCTTGAGCAGCGGGCGCGCTTCATCCAGTGAAGGGTCAGTCCACGTGTCGGCGATTTCCGTAAAGAACCGGTAGGCGTTGCAGCGGGCGTCGTGTGCGACCGCTGTGGTGTAGGCGTTTCCGTTTGGCTCGATGGTTCCTTTGGCAAAAGCCGCCTGCCAGGCAGGATAGGCAGCCAGGCCGTAGATGAAGTTGGCGTTTTGCCCTTCCTGGCCGCGGTAATGCGCCAGGGCTGAATCCAGAGCGTTAGCCAGCATCGTGCGCTGGTCGATGGGGAGCGTCTCTTCGATGGCGAGCACAAACAGCTCTGCCACCAGTCCGCGCCCCAGATGCTCATACGGCACCGTGCCGTCGTTGCCGCAGTTGTCTCCGGCGTGCAGCAGCTTGGCTTCATCCTCGTAACCGTAGATCAGGCCAAATTCAGGCATGAACAAGTCCCAGGCGAGCACCGGATTTCCTTTGTCAACCGCGTGGTGAATCAGCTCCAGTGCCTGAGGCAGCAGGGCAGGAAGCTGCCGCTTTTCGCGCGCGGCAAGGCTGAGCAGCGCGGGATCGACCTGGTTCGCATTCGGGCCAGGCGTGCCGTCCAACTGCTCCTGGCAGACGGAACGAGGCTTGAAGCCCATGTTCCGCAAGCCTTGCTCCAGAACGGGCTGGAAGTAAAACATGGTTGGCCCCGCAATATGAATGCTCTCTGGAACGATCGTCAGGCGGAAGGCGTGCCCGCTCAAACCGAGAACCAGCGGCAGGGACAGCTTTCGTTCCGTACACTCGACTAATCCGTGCAACGCTGCCCCGCATGTAATCCATGTTTTCAGCTTCATGGCTTCCGGCTTTTTCAAAACGACTTTTTTCATAATTCCCGCATCCTTTCGCATTTGCACATAGTGGTCAACAACGAGGCGAATTTTTTCCTGCACGAGCTTTTTGCGTGAGCGAGACAGCACCTGGTACACATTTGCCTGGGTCATCTCGAACATGCGCGCAATCTCGTGAGGGGCCAGATGGTCAAAAAAGTGAGATTCGACGATCCGCCGTTCGCGCGGGCTGAGGCAGTGCAGCAAGCTTTTGATCGTCGTAAACAGCTCGCGGCGCATCAAGACCTCCTCGGGGTTGCCGTTGCTCTCGGCTGCGGTCGACCAGCTACGGCCAAGCCTGTGCAAAATGCTGTCGAGATCCTCCCAGTCGGTCGGCTCTGCCTCGCCCGTTTGCCTGGTTAGCCCGGAAAAGACCTGCTCCCGTGCTTGCGGTCCCTTTTTCAGACGCGTGTACGCCTGATTGCGCACAATCCGGTGCAGCCAGGGCAGGAAGCGGCGGCTGTCGACCAGCGTACCCAGGTGGAGGAAGGCGCGAATGAGCGCGTCCTGGACGATGTCTTCCGCGAGATAGGCTTCCTGGGTGTACGAACGGGCGTAGCCGTAGACTTTGGAGCGGTGGCGTCTGACCAGCTCGCCAAACGCCTCCTGATCTCCGGCTTTTGCCCGTTCTACCAAAGTCTCGTCCTGCTCCTCTTCTCTTTGACTGGCAGGCTTGATAACCAAATGATCCATTGCCAAAACTCCTCGTTGTTAGTTGACTTACTGCATAGACTACCGGGCGCAGGATTTTCTGACAGATGCGTAAAAACTTTTTGTAAAAAATTTATTTGCAAGCGGCGGACATAGACTCCGGCCTGATTTGCTGCGGGTTGGCCGGATTTGTAAGAAATTCCACTCTACCCTATAATGAACATACACGAACAAAAAGGGGGAAGGAAAGTACATGAAGCTGATTTCTGTCACAGGAGAGAGTGTAGCGCCGGGCAAGGGCGGCTCGCCATCCGATACATTTGACCGTTCGATTGCGACGTGGGAAGACAATGGGCAGCAAAAAACGGTGACCGTGACCTACTGTCGCTACTTCGGCAAAGTGCTGGCCGAGCGGGGCATCTACGACCAGGAGGCGGAAGGGATTCCGGTCACGCATCTGGTCGCTCCGCTGTTTGAAGAAAAGTACCCCGGGCAAAAAGAAACGCGTCACTACATTAACGATACGGAAAGCTTTGTGGCCCTGTTTGAAGGCTTTTCCCTGCCCAAATGGAAGGAACGCTACGCGAGTGCCCTGACCTCGGCATGAGGAGAGCGCAGCTATAGCGCCCGTGTGTAAAAGTCAAAAGATTCTGAGCCAGCATCAGACACATAGCTCAAACTTTGCGGAGGGCATGCTAAGGACAACCATTTACTGGAGATGATTAGCATGCTTTCTGTATGGATGACGCTTCTGCTCATGGCTTCCGCCAGCCCGGCAGGCTCGCTTGGCGCAGCATCGCCGCAGGCCACTGTGATCGCTTTGCCTGCGGCGGTTCAGGAGTTCGACGCTTTTTTGCAAGATTGGAGGGGCGGGCTTGCGCTTGCTTCGCTGCGCCATCCGCTGTTTGATCTGACAAGGGTATCCGGCGGTGTCAGCGGAGCTGTGAATACGATCGTGTTTTCCGGGGAGGCGCACGGTGCCGCAGGGGAAATCTCGCTCGTGTTTTATTCGCTGGACGGAGACAGGATATACTCTCCGCCGGGCACAGTGACTGTCGCGCGCGTCGATGACAGGCACAGGCAGTTCCACGTGGCGGCGGCGATACCGCGAGTGCTGCAAGGCCGCACAGGGGTTGTACAGGTGACGTTTTCCGGGGAGAAAAGAGCTTCCTATTTGCTGAAAGTCCGATTTTGACGGCGGGACGCCAGGCGTCATCTGCTGTGGGGCGGCTGGCCGTTCGGTTCGAAGGGAGAAGGAGAGGAGGGCTGCTGTTGATTGAGGTAAAAGCAGTCAGCAAACAGTTCGGGACGATCACAGCGGTCCGCGATTTGACGTTTCGCGTGGAAGAGGGCGAGGTGTACGGCCTGTTGGGCGAAAACGGCGCCGGGAAGACGACGACGATGCGCATGATGGCGACGATTCTCGCGCCGACTGCGGGAGACATCGAGATCAGCGGATTTTCGGTGCGGCACGAGCCTTTGGAGGTGCGGCGCAGAATCGGCATCCTGTTTGGCGGGGAAGTCGGCTTGTACAGTCGGCTGACAGCCAGGGAAAACATCGCCTACTTCGGTAGCCTCTACGGCTTGCCGCCGTCGCGGGTGCAGGAGCGGATCGACAGCCTGAGCCGCATTTTGGAGATGGAGCCGTTTATCGACAGGCGCGTCGGCGCTTTTTCCCGGGGAATGAAGCAAAAAGTGGCAATCGCCCGCACGCTTGTCCACGATCCTGACGTCATTTTGCTGGATGAGCCGACGACAGGGCTCGACGTGACGGCTGCTACCATTTTTCGCCGGATGGTGACAAGGCTGCAGGAGGAAGGCAAGACGATCCTGTTTTCCAGCCACAACATGGGCGAAATCAACAAGCTGTGCAAGCGGGTGGCCCTGATCCACAAAGGCCGGCTGCGCTTTTCCGGGGGATTGGACGCCTTGCGCAAGCAGTTTGGGACTGACGATCTGGACGACATCTTCATGGCGGTTGTGGAAGGGGGCGAGCACTGATGGGCCGGCAAATCATCTGGACCGTTTTCAAAAAGGAGCTGCTCGACCTGTTTCGCGACCGGAAGGCGTGGCTGGGGACGTTTCTCGTGCCCTTGGTGATTATCCCGTTTGTGTTTTTTTTATTGGGCAACTCCTACAGCAACGTGGAAAAGGAAGCGCGGGAATACGTGCCGCTGGCTGTTCACGGCTCCTCCAAGCTGATTAAGTCCCTGCAAGAAAACCAAGGGGTCAAAATTCTTCAGCCGCCTGATCCCGAGCAAGCGCTGCAGGCGGGGCAACTGCGCGCGATCATTACGATCCCGGAATCGTTTGACGAGCAGATTCAGGCGGGGAAAACGGCCACACTGCACGTCGCTTTTGACTCGACCAATTCCAAGTCAGTCTACGCCCGCGATCTGATCGAGCGGACCGTAGAGGCGTACAGCAAGGAGATTGTGGCGAAGCGGCTCAAGCAGGCAGGCTTGTCCGAGCAGACGATTCAGCCGATCGCGCCTGACTTTCAAAACGTAGCGTCGGAAGAAAGGCAGTCGGGCGGGATGCTCGCAGGCATCATTCCGCTCATGCTCGTCGTGTCGCTCGCCTCTGGAGGAATCGCCTCCGCCAACGACCTCGTCGCGGGGGAAAAAGAGCGAGGGACGCTGGAGTCGCTTCTGACGGCGCCGATTGCCGCCAACCACATTCTGACGGCGAAGCTCTTGGCGGTCATGGTGATGAGTATCATGAGTGCGGGAGCCTCGCTCATCTCGGTATCGCTGGTGATGAGCATGGGGCCGTTTGGAGGGGCAGGCGACCATTTTTCGCTCGCGTTTTTCTCGCCTGTTACCTTGCTCGTGCTGATCGTCGTCATCCTGCTCATGGCGGCGACGTTTGCCGGACTGGAGCTGATGCTCAGCACGATTGCAAAGTCTTTTAAAGAAGGACAGACGTACATGAGCGGAGTCATTTTCCTGGCGATGGTGCCGTCGTACATGCTGATGCCGCAAAGCCCGGTGGACATCGCGGAGCATTACTACGCGCTGCCCGTGTTCAATGGCGTGGCGCTGTGCAAGGAAGTGTTTTACGGCAAGGTCGACCCGCTGCATGCGCTGATCGGCATCGGTTCTTCGCTGGTGTACGTGGCGATCACGATTTTTTTCGCCTCGCGACTGTTCCGCAGAGAAGGGGCTGGATTGAAAAACTGATCGGGAGGGAGTAAATCCAGGCTGTCTGTTGCCCATGTCGCTGCCATTGTGAGAAGGCTGGTGAATGTCGTGAATCCGCTGTACATCGGTGTGCTGTACGTGCTTGCTTCGGCTGCGGGCTTTGGCGTCATGTCCATTTTTGCCGTGTATGCCTATGGAGCAGGCGTTTCGGTATCTACGCTCTTGTCTTTGCGCTTTTTGTTTGCTGCTGTGCTGTTTTTCGGCCTCTTGGCCTGGCGCAAGGAGTCGCTGCGGCTCAATCGTCGCCAGGTGCTCGCCCTGTTTTTTCTGGGCGGCATTTTGTACACGCTGCAATCGCTCAGCTTTTTTTCCGCAGTTCAGTACATTCCGACCTCGATGGCGGCGTTGCTGCTGTACACGTTTCCCGTGTTTGTGGCGGTCCTGAGCTATTTTGTGGAAAAAGAGCCGCTGACGAAAAAGACCGTTTTCGCCATGCTGCTGTCTTTGCTGGGCCTGGGGCTGGTGCTTGGGCTGTCGTTTGGCGGCATTCAGCCGCTCGGAGTCGTGTTGGCGCTCGCGGCAGCGCTGTTTTACTCGGTGTACATCATCGTGGGCAACCGGGTTGTAAAAGGTTTGTCCCCGTATGTGACGTCGGGTTACATCTCGTTGTTTGCAGCCGCGTCGACCTTTTTGATCGCGCAAAAAGAAGGAGGCGTCGACCTGGCCTTTGCTCTGGCGGGCTGGTGGGCCTTGGGCGGGATCGTCGTTTTTTCTACAGTCATGGCGATCAGCTTTTTCTTCCGCGGCCTACAGTTGACCGGCTCGACCAAAGCTTCCGTACTGAGTACGTTCGAGCCAGTCGTGACGATTGTGTTCTCAGCCCTGCTGTTTGGCGAAGCGTTCAGCCTGCTCCAACTGCTCGGCGGCTGCGCGGTGCTGGCGGGCGCGGCCCTGATCGTCGCAGGCAAGGAGCCGAAGTCAGGTCGGGCGGAGGAAGGGGAAGCGTCTGCGGCGCGGGTGATTGAATCGTAGAGGAAAAAGCGCTTCTGGGCGGCGGTAGTGACGGTGCTGGCAGGAGCGGAGTTGATCGTCGCGGGCAAGGAGCCGAAGCCAGATCGGGCGGAGGAAGGGAAGCGTATGTGGCGCGGGTGATTGAATCGTAGAGAAAAAGCGCTTCTGTGCGGCGGCATTGAGGCTGCTGGCAGGAGCGCTTTTTTGTATCGTTTATCGTATCGGAAAAGAACTGGGCCGTAGCTTATGGATTTCTTAGCGTGAGCGAATGAAAAAGCAGAAGTTCCGTTGCCCTTGCCGTCGGCAGCAAGCTTTTTGCAAGCAAACAGCCTGCCAAAACGCGCTCATTTTGCCGTTCCTGTCTCGGTAAATGTGTTTCTCCGCTTGTTTGGAGAAGCCCTCAAATCGCGAGGCGGCAACAGAAAACTGACGGCTACTCTTCCATCTGCGAGCGGATCAGCCAGCCCGCTCCGTACACGCCTGCGTCGTTGCCCAGTGTGGCAGCCACAATCTTGGTTGTTTCCACGACGTAAGCGAACGGAACAAACCGCGCAAACGCATCGCGAATGCGGGAAAAGAGGAAGTCGCCTGCCGCCGCCACGCCGCCCCCGATAACAAATTTGGCCGGATTCAAAACAATCGCCAGATGCGAGAGGGCAAGGCCCAGGTAGAGCGCCACCTGGTCGGCGATGGCAAGAGCAGCGACGTCGCCTGCTACGGCTGCTTCGAACACGTCCTTTGCCCCGAGCTTGCCTTTTTCGGCCAGCACGGAAGCGAGGTACGGGCTCGTTCCGTTTTCGGCAGCGAGGTGCCCTTCGCGGATAATGGCGGTGGCGGAGGTGTACGTTTCCAGACAGCCTGTTTTGCCGCAATTGCAGAGAGCGCCGCTGTCTGGCGTCATGGTGATGTGCCCGATTTCGCCGCCGACTCCGTTCATGCCGTGAACGACTTTTCCGTTCAGGATGACGCCGCCGCCGACTCCTGTGCCAATCGTAATCAGCACGAGGTCTTGTGCGCCTTGGCCTGCGCCCTGCCACATTTCGCCCAGTGCCGCCGCATTGGCGTCGTTGTCGACTGCGACTGGCCGCCCTGTAAGTGCTTCCAGCTTTTGCTTCAATAAGACAGGCTTGGTCCAGTGCAGGTTGACGGCTTGCATGACGATTCCGTTTTGGGCATCAATAGGTCCGGGGATTCCTACGCCGATTCCGCTCACTTGCTCCGGCGCATAGCCGTGTTTGTGCAGAAGAACGCGGGTCATCTCCGCGATTTTTCGCAGTACGCCATCTTCTCCATCTGCGACAGGTGTCGGCTCGTGCGTTTTCGCTACCAGCTCACCATCCGGGGTAATCAACGCTATTTTGATTGCCGTTCCGCCCACGTCAACACCAACGATGATTTTGTTCACAACTGTCCCCTCGCTCTCCTTTTTGCCATCTTTTTCTATATTATCACGCTGTTACCCGCATAGCGATTCCCAAAAATGGCTATACAGGATATGATGGAAGGAAGTACACCCGTGAGCGAGGGAAGGAAGAAGGGATCTGCCTTGAAACGAGCCAGATTGATCTACAATCCGAGCTCCGGCCGGGAAATCGTGCGGCGACGATTGCCGGATATTCTCGATTTGATGGAATCGGCCGGATACGAAACCTCCTGCCATGCAACCAGAGGGGAAGATGATGCGACCGAGGAAGCTGCCCGCGCCGTGGCCCGCGGCTTCGACGTCATCCTGGCTGCTGGCGGAGACGGAACCATATACGAAGTTGTGAACGGGATGGCGGAGCAAAAAGCACGCCCCACCCTTGGAATTATTCCCTGCGGAACCAGCAACGATTTTGCCCGGGCGGTAGGCATACCGAAGTCGATCACGCGCGCCACGGAAATCATCGCCAAAGGCAAGAAGAAGCGCATCGACCTGGGCCGAATCAACAACCGTTATTTCATGAATATTGCGGGAGGAGGCTCCCTCACCAACCTGACCTATGAGGTCCCGAGCAAGCTGAAAACGCTGCTGGGCCAGATGGCGTACTACGTCAAAGGGTTGGAGAAGCTGCCCTCCCTGCACCCGATCCGGGTCCGCCTGGAAAATCGCAAGGAAGTGCTGCTGGACGAGGAGATCATGGTGTTTCTCATCGCCAACAGCCATGCGGTCGGCGGCTTCGACAAGCTCGCCCCGGAAGCAGATTTGTCAGACGGCAAGCTGGACGTCATCGTCGTGAAAAAGACGAACATCGCCGAATTTATCCGCCTCGCGACACAAGCGGTTCGCGGCGAGCATTTGCGCGACCCTAACATCCTGTATTTCCAGGCAGACTACATCAAAGCGACCTCTCCCACAGGCGAGGTGGTCCAGCTCAATCTGGACGGCGAGCTCGGCGGACAGTTGCCGTGCATCGTGGAAGCTTTGCCAGGACATATCGAGTTGTTCGTCCCGTAGGAAGATAGTAAAATGAATAGCAATAGCCGTAGGGATGCCGCGTTCGCTGTGCATCCCTGCCTGCTTCCTTGAGCAAAAAGCAGCCGGGAAGCCAGAGCGCAAGACAAAAGGAGCAAAAGAAACGTGGCAAAAACAACAAAAAAGCGGCGCGGACCGCAGCAGACCGCCAAGGTGGAGCTGGACGTCCCGGTACGTGTCGGCCAAACCGTGGAAGTGGAGATAACCGGACTGAACCACGAGGGCGCTGGAGTCGGCCGGATTGAAGGATATACGCTGTTCGTAGACGGCGCACTCGCAGGCGAGCGAGTCCACGCGCGCGTCGACCATGTCAAAAAGAACTTCGGCTTCGCCAAGCTGACGAAAGTGGTGGAAGCCAGCACATACCGCGCGCACCCACCCTGTCCGCTGTACGACCGCTGCGGCGGCTGTTCGCTGCAGCACCTCGCCTACGAGGAACAACTGCGGCACAAACAGCAAATCGTCCGCGACAACCTGCGCCGCATCGGCGGCTTTCAGGTGGAGGGAGAAGGAGCAATCACGGTGCACCCGACGCTCGGCATGAGCGATCCATGGCGCTACCGCAACAAGGCACAGGTGCCAATCGGCGAGGAAAACGGCGCCTTGGTTGGCGGCTTTTACGCGGAAAAATCCCACTCCATCATCGACATGAACGAATGCCTCATCCAGCACCAAAAGAACGACGAGGGGGTCGCCACCGTGAAGAGAGCCGCTGCTGCTCTCGGCATCAAGCCGTACGACGAAGTGCGCGGCACAGGCTTGCTGCGCCACGTAGTCGTCAAGGTGGGGGTAAAGACGGGCGAAGTCATGGTCGTGCTCGTGACGACCGCGGAGGCGATTCCGCAGCGAGACAAGCTCGTGGAAGCGATCCGCACCGAGGTGGCGGGCGTCACCAGCATCGTGCAAAACATCAACCCGGACAAGACCAACGTCATTTTCGGCAAAAAGACTGTGACACTCTGGGGCAGCGACGTCATTTACGATTACATCGGCCCGATCAAATTCGCGATCTCGGCGCGGTCGTTCTACCAGGTCAACCCGGCACAGACGGAAGTGCTGTACAACAAAACGTTGGAGTACGCCGGCGCGACAGGGACGGAAACGGTCATCGACGCCTATTGCGGCATCGGCACGATCTCGCTGTTTTTGGCGCAGAAGTCGAAGCATGTGTACGGCGTGGAGATCGTCCCGGAAGCGATCGCGGATGCGAACCGCAACGCCCGGTTGAACGGCGTGAAAAACGCGACATTCGAGGCAGGCCCGGCAGAGGTCGTGATTCCGGCGTGGAAGGAGCAGGGGATCCGCGCCGATGTAATCGTGGTCGACCCGCCGCGCAAGGGCTGCGATGAGGCGCTGTTGACGACAATTTTGGAAATGCAGCCGGAGCGCGTGGTGTACGTGTCGTGTAACCCGTCGACGCTGGCAAGGGATTTGAAGGTATTGGCGGAGCGGTATGAGGTGAAGGAAGTGCAGCCGGTGGATATGTTTCCGCATACGGGGCATGTGGAGTGCGTAATATTGATGAATCTAAAGGGTGTAGATAAGCAATAAACCTTTGACATTCACAATAAACACCTGACAAAATCAGAATAAACCTTTGCCAGAACACCAGAGCAAAAAATCGGGGGAAAAGCAGAATCCAATCGGATCAAGCCTTTCCCCTGTTTTTGTATCAATATTTTATTCTCACAACAATAATGTTTTGGTTGAAAAAATGGAGTCAAAAATGGAGAAAATGGGGGAGTTGAACCAGGACTTTATTTTTACGGACAACGGTGGAATGCGGGTTGGAGTGGGGTAAAATGTCAGAGGTTTATTTTGTCTGTACAAAGGGAGCCAGTAACTAGGCTCCCTTCATCATTATTAGGTTTTTGAAGGTATACTGTATGGTAATGCTACCATCCTTAGAGACAATAACCTTGTCAATTAACCTGTGTAATGGGGACTATTTTACGATTACCTCTAATCGAGGGAGGGGAATTTACACACAAATATGGACTTGAACAAAAAATTAGATTTACACTTCATTTAAATTCCAATAAAATGAATTTAGATAAATATTTTACAAATATACAAGTCATCTATAAACCGTTTGGTACAGGATTGCAGCTATTCCGAAAATGGCAGTCAACTTCCGAAAACTTGTATGACTGGCAACTAGTGCGACAGAAGTGCTGGAAGAGAGTGGAGAAAATTCTGCATGAACCATAAAAGGAGGAAAGGAGTGAGGTGGAACGTTTGCTGATCGACGCTGCGACTTTACCATTTTGTCTACTCAAGCAGCAGTAAGTGCGGATTTTTTTAGAAAGGGGATCATTTTATGAAAAGAAAGTTACCTGCATTTTTAGTTGTTGCCATGTCGGCTGAGTTATTTTTGAGTTCGGTTGAAGTATCTGCTCGTGAGGACAATACGATTCCGCAGTACATGTTACCTGGCACAGTATTGATTTATGATGATAATCTTCAGATTGTCGTAGAAAAAGGCGGGTATCCCAATTTCGATGTTAGACAAGTTTCCAGGAATTTGGATGGACCGCATATTGCGAAAATTCCTGAAGATGCGACAGAAGAAGAAGCCAGGCAGATTGAGCTTGAGAATGAATTGGCAATAAAAGCGTTTCAAATGAGTGTGGCGGGCGATTATATTCAAGCACCTCTACCTGAAATTTATCCGGGAATGAAAGTAGTTTACGATGAAGTTACGGGCGAACTAAACAACATTTATTATGCGGATGAAAACGATCCTTCTGGTTATTCCCTTCATAATGAGCCGGTTTCAGCACTGAATCGTAATGCCAATTCGAAAAAAGCGGTTCCCAGTGCTGCTAGCAATGTTCAGTGGAAATGGGGGAAGGATGATCGAAACGTATTGACGTATCAGGCTGGTGACGACAGTTTTCTAGGAACAGGCAGAGCGACTTATTTTACTGGTTCAATCGGCAATAGAGATAATAAGCTGAAAAACTATGATTGTGCTACTCATAAAGAGTATGATTATTCTAAAAAGGGAGATAAGGATATTACAATAAGAAATTTAGATACAGATAAAGCCTTTACTTTTTATCAGGCATCTGTAGGGACTTTGCCTGATGCTATTATCGATATTTGGGGATTAAGCAATTTGCAAACGGTTGCGGGGAATACAAGAGATACTTCAGTGCCTAATGTACGGTATTACCATAAGAGATTTTCGGATCAGAGCATACCTAGATAGTCTTTTATTAACCGCGAGCCGACATGCCCATTAATGTTGTTAAGATTTAATTTTTTTCATTGGTATACGCTGTTCTTTTAGAAGTAATGGCGTATACCACTCCAACAAGATATCATTCAAAATCTTTAGCTTAGGAGTAACGTTTGAATATGAAAAAGAGAATGATAACGCTTGGCAGCATCATCGTTGTTATTATTTTAGCTATCATTGCTATAAATCAACATACACTTGAGGGTAATGCAAAAAGAGAATTAAAGGAATATTTGCACATAACAGCTACAGTTTATAATAATGGAAAAAATGATGCTGACGGGGTTTCTTTAGTGTTGTACCTTTATTCGATTCAGGATCAAAAAATGTCGGAAATCTTGAGGGTACCTGTAGATCCTGGGTATCCGGTGGCTTTTGCAGATCTTCGGAACAATAAAGTGTATTTTAGCGATAGCGTTACAGGTGACGAAGTTGATAATTTGTATGAATATAATCTAAAAACGAAAGAAAGAAAACAATTAACCTTTGGCAAGTTTCTTTTCAATGATTTGTTTATAGTAGATAACAAAATGATTACAAACGTTGCACCGCAATTCGTTACCGTTACTCAACCGGCTATTTTTGATCGGACGACGAGAGAATTTACTTATCTAAATCCAGACGACGATGACACCTGGTGTTTCTCGTTGTCCTATAATTATACGACGAAGAAGTTATTAAGCCTTACTGCTTCCGATTCCGAAATGAGAACACGTAAAGTTACGGAAGTTACACATATTCGACCAAAAACACTCTATTTGATGGATTTGGATTTTGGACATTATCAGCCGATCTACCATACGGACCAATTTGAAATCAGACTCACCAGGCAGCTTGATCGAAATAGAATCTTAATGACATACGATCCATTTATGGGTTCGTCCAAACCCAGGACGCTAAAAATATTGTATATCGACAGTCAAAAGGTCGAAGATTTTGATGTTCCGGGTATTAAGGAAGTGAAAACTTTTTACCCGAGGGATAATACGGAAGGCTTGTTTGTTCTAGGAAGGGATGCCAATAACCAGTATGGACTTTTTTATTATGATATGGCTACAAAGAATCTAAGCAATGTATTTGAAAATTACCCGCTTCCTAAGGATCATCACAGTTTGGTCGATTTTGTATACAGTATGGATTGAATCGAGAATTGCGCGCAGGCTTCTTTATCGGCAAAACTTCGAGCGTGGTCCGTACACGTTCATGGGGGGAATTGTAGAGTGACCTAGCCGTTCAGAAAAGGATTGTAGCATCGACTCCTTGAGTAATCAGAACAGTCGTGCTAATCTGAGCGGAGAATGGAAGGGTGTGTAACGTAGTCCGCCATTTTGCAGAGTGACCGGAAGTGCAGGTCATCGCCCATCAATCTTGGTCCAACTATGCGTTGGCTTTCGTATCCAATGGGCAACGCAGCAAGTAAAAAGCTTGTCCATCTTTACTGTGTATTTTGTTTACCGTAATTTGATATTCGGGGAAAAAGGAGAGGAAAATGGACGATTTAACTTTTTTCCAACAAACTGGCGCAGATGTGCGCTTTGATTGGGGGTATGAAGGAGTAAGGACACTAGCGGCTCTATCGGATATCGTGGTGATTATTGATGTTCTTTCCTTTACGACATGTGTAGATGTTGTATTGAATCGAGGAGGAACAGTCTTTCCATACCCGTCAAAAGGAAAGGCAGCTGGTGAGTACGCAGATCAAGTCAATGCGATAGTAGCAGGCAAACGCGGCGAACCGATCTCGCTTTCACCGTATGAGCTTTCAACGATACCGTTTGGGAGTCGGATTGTACTGCCTTCTCCAAATGGAGCGACGTGTTCATTCCTTGCGAGAGAGTCAAAAGCAACAGTCGTGGCGGGATGCTTTAGGAATGTATCGGCAGTAGCCAGTTTTGCAAGGCAAAGTGAGGGGGTTGTGTCGGTAATTGCTTGTGGCGAAAGATGGCCAGACGGGAGCTTGCGCCCGGCATTTGAGGATTTGATGGCAGCAGGAGCAATTTTAAGCCAATTGGAAGAGCAGCGATTGTCTCCAGAAGCCTTAACTGCTGTCGTAGTATTTGATGCAAATGAAAGACAAGCTTCCACAGTGGCTTGTTAAAACGGGCTCTGGTCAGGAATTGATTGCAATGGGCTACCAGGATGATGTAACGATCGCGTCTGAATTTGACGTAAGCAAAATAGTCCCCATTCTTAATCAAGATGGGGCGTTTACACCTTATCCAAATAAAGATGAATAAGCATAGATTCGGAGGCTGACCTAGCTAGCGGCACGTTATTTGCCAATGAAGGGTTATGTTTTTCCTGAAAAGGAATCCATGGTTATGATTGGTTTTGGGCAAGGAGGAGTAATTGAAGCTGCTGATGAAGTTTCTACATCTGTAGCCTATGATCTCCCGGTTATGACCAATAGTTACGAGAGTGGATGCCCTTATCGGCTGTCGCTTCCGTGCCTTTGAACCAACGCAAAAAAGGCCGCAGCGCCCCCTCACGGCAAACGCCACAGCCTTTTCCCTACTACCTCCTACATCCCAATTTCTCTATCTCCCCAACGCCTCAAGCACCGCTTTAACCCCATACATATTCCCGATCGGGCCGTACCCAAGGGCAAGCTCGCCGTTGATTCCGTACACATGCTTGTTTTGCACGGCTTTTAACTTGCTCCACACTGCTGTGTCGTCCCATTCATCCGTCAGGGCGGGGATGGTCTTGTCGTTGTAATTGAAATAGCCGAGGAACAAATAGTCGGGATTCAGCACACTCAAACCTTCGAGGGTGATTTGCGCCCCTTCCTGCATATCCAGATTGGCAGAGGTCGGAGGCTTCAGGCCCATGCCTTCATAATAAGGCTTCAAATAATTCGTGCCCTGCAGCCACACCGCTTTGTCGCGAACTTGCACGAAGGCCACCGTGCCGTCCAGGGCTGTCAGCTTCTCCTTGGCGCTTTGCAACTGTGCCTGATAGTCCGCAATATAGCGCTTCGCCGTCTCTTCCTGGCCCAAAATTTCACCGAACTTGGTGACAACCGACTGCCAGTCCGACCAGACGCTGGTCGTCTGCTCGTCGATCACGACGGTTTGCGCGATTTGCGGCAGGGAGGCCAAAATCTCCTTGTTGACGGTATTTCCGGCGATAATCAGGTCGGGACCGTAGTCGAGCAGCGCCTCCATGTTCACCTGGGTGTTCTCGCCGACGATTTTCAGCTCCTGCACTTTCTCCACGTACGGCTTGTAGCTTTCCGAATGCAGCACGGACTGTTTTTCGGTAAACGGCAGCGCGAGCGCGACCGACGGCACGTCGAACAGCAGCAAGGAATCCGCATACCCCCAATGGACGACGGCAACCTTTTTCGGCTGCTTTTCAATCGTCACGTCTCCGTTCGCGTCCTTGATCGTACGGGGGAACGCAGCGGACTCCGGGGAGGTCGACCCAGACGTCGCTGCCGGGGCTTGCTGCTCCTGAGACGGGCTCGTTTTCGCGCTCTGGTCGCCGCCCGATGCGTTCTGATTCGGGGTGTTCGCGCCGGAACAAGCTCCAAGCAGCAAAATCAAACATAACAGACTGACCATCATAGCCCATGACTTTATTCGCATTCCTCGTCAGGCATCCTTTCTGTGTGCATCACATTTGATAATGATTCTCATTGACAAATATGAATGTACCACGTTCCTTGCCCCATGAAAATGGAGGAATTCCCGACTTTACGATGGACGATTTCTTCTGAGGTACAGCCCTATGCGGCCTGGTGAAACGCCTTTGTGCTTCTTGAACAGCCTGCTGAAGTAGTAAGCGTCAAGATAGCCAACGCTTTTGGCGACGGCGGATACGGAAAATTGTCCTGTCAATAGCAACTCGTGCGCCCGATTCATCCGGTACTGGATCAAATAGTCAATCGGGCCAATTCCCACGTACTTGTGAAACAGGTAGGAAAAGTATTTCGCCTTCATGCCGTAGCGGTTGGCCAGATGGCCGAGCGAAAGCGGCTGCGCATAATTTTCCTGAATGTATAAAATCGCCTCGTCGATCAACGCATGGCTGTCTTTGTTTTGATGAAGGCGTTCGGACTGCAACACCTTGTTCAGCAGGTGGTAGAACAGCGTTTTTTTACCCAGCAGGCCCATGCTGTCTGGGGCAGAAGCCGTCTTCAGCAGTTGCTCCAGCAGTTGATGCAACTCGGGGTCAAGCGGGGCATGGAGCAAGGACACGTCTGTCAATCGCCGCGTATCTTCCCCATGCGGACTGACGGGCAAGTAGTGCACGAGGCAGTATTCGAATCCGTCCGGGGCAGTCTGAATTTCCAGCCGCTTGTTCAGCCCGCCGAGCAGCACCTTGCCCGGCTCCAGCGTGTAGCGTTCGGTTTCATCGAAGCGAAATTCGGCCTGTCCCCGCAAGCAGACGATGACAGCGCACTTGGTTGTCGGCTGGTTGACATGGCCGTCGTAGATCATCCCGCCCGCAAGCTTCGTCCGGTAGACGCCGTGCACCTCCAAGGCTACTTTCGCGAGGTCCTGCGCCAGCTCTTCGTAGAAATTCGCCATGCCATCATTCACCACCATTCTTCAACGCGATCGGCCTTGTACCGTCGCTTTCCAATATACATTTTCACAAGTCGGGCGTAAAGCAAGCTCATGATCCCCGTTTGTCTGCGAGGCAACAGCAAGCCTGTCTTTGAACGGTAAAGAACCCAGGCGCCTGTATTCACGTCATAGAGATGGCTGGTTGTTGCTTGCCGTCACTGGTTGGTTGCCAGGAGTCAGAGAGGAGAGCAACAACATATTTTATATAATTTATAATTTTCTAAAAATATTGACGAGGTAAAACGGGCGTGATATTATCTTGTCAAAACCACATGAATAATCAACATACAACATTGAATCGCAGGAAAACATAATCGCTTTTTGTGGAATCATCATCTTCTGAAGTGGAATCATGCGAAAAAACGGAAAAGGAGTCGTGAGGATGATCCGTGGCGGATGAGGCAGTTGTTGTTGCAGACTGGAACGGCAGCGCAGCTACACGCGTTGGGGACAACAAGAGCGAGAGACGTTGACTGTAATAAATAGACAATGTTATCATCAATGCAATTCCACATTAATCAACAAAGAATAAAGCGGATGCTCCAACTGTGGCCGTGTGGAAAAAAACGTAGCAGGTGATGAAGTCATGTCTCTATCATTTGAGGATCGTAAAAAAACAATTTTAAAAACATTGGAAAGAGACGGGAAAGTACAGGTCCGTGAACTGGCGGAAATCCTTCAAGTCTCTGGCGAAACGATTCGGCGCGATCTGGATAAGCTCGAAAAAGAAGGCATGCTGAGAAAAGTTTATGGCGGCGCTGTAAAAGAGAAAACTTCTTCCTGGGATAAACCTTTTGAACAGCGAGCGGCCATGAACGAAAAAGAGAAACGCTCCCTTTGCAAAGCGGCAGCAGAGCTTGTCGAGGACGGCGACAGTATCATGATTGGCTATGGAACGACCACGCTGGAGATCGTGCGTTTTTTGGCGGACAAACAGAACGTCACCATCATTACTCAATCCATCCCGGTCTTGCTTCTGGCTCTCGAAGTGTTCAAGGGAAGAATTATTTTCATCGGCGGGGAAGTGGAGCGCGTTCAAAAATCGGCTGTCGGCCCTCTCGCGGAAAGGATGCTGGAGCGTCTGAAGACCAACAAAGTATTTATTTCTGCAAGCGGGATCTCGATGAGCGACGGCATTACGGACTACGACCTGGACGGGGCCAACATTTCCCGCAAAATGATGGAGCGTGCGGAAGAGGTCATTGTTTTGGCTGACCATACGAAGTTTGGAAAAACCGATTTCGCCTACATTTGTCCTCTCGTGGATGCGTCCATGATTATCACTGACAAAAGCTGCTCGGAAGAATGGAAAAAAATATTGGCCGAGAAAGAGATCGAGCTTTTGATTGCCGAGGATATGTAAAGAGGCCAGCTTTTGGCCGTAAAAAACTGCTGAAAATGGGGAGAAGACGAATGCTTAGATTCGGTGATAAAGACGCTGTGCTCAAAAAGTCCGTCCAGTGGTGGAACCCGGGAAAAACAAGGCAATGGCAAAAAGACGGGATCGATCTGGTCATCGGAAAGCGGGAAGGTTACTACCTGTACGATATGAACGGGAAGCAACTGATGGACCTTCATTTAAATGGCGGAACATTTAACCTTGGGCACCGGAATCCCGAAATTATTTCTACCTTAAAAAATGCTTTGGATGAATTTGATATCGGGAATCATCATTTTCCCGCGATCACGCGTGCGCAGCTCGCCGAAGAACTCGGAGGGTGCACGCCAAATAGTCTGAAGTATTCGATTTTTTCCAGCGGAGGAGGGGAAGCGATTGATGTAGCTTTGAAATGCGCCCGGTACGCGACGAAACGAAAAAAAATCGTCTCCGTCAAATTTGCTTATCACGGTCATACCGGATTGGCTGTGTCGCTGGGGAATGAGCGTTATTCCCGGCCGTTTTTGGGAGAAGGAGCGCCGGGGGAATTTATCCATGTGCCGTTTAATGATGTCCAGGCTATGGAAGCCGCGCTTTCCCGTGAAGATGTCGCCTGCGTCATTATGGAAACCATTCCGGCCACATACGGCTTCCCGCTGCCGGAAAAAGGCTATCTGTATGCGGTGAAGCAGCTCTGCGAAAAGTACGGCTCCTTGTACATAGCCGACGAGGTGCAGACGGGCTTGCTGCGTACAGGAAAGCTGTGGGGGATAGAGCACTATGGCGTAGAGCCGGATATTTTGGTCACGGCAAAAGGGTTTGGCGGCGGGATTTATCCGATTGCAGCTACGGTCGTGAGTGAAAGGGCAGGACAATGGATGAACGAAGACGGCTTTGCCCACATCTCGACATTCGGCGGTTCCGAGCTGGGCTGTATCGTAGCGATGAAAGTATTGGAAATCTCCCAACGAAAAGAAGTCATCGAAAACGTCGACTACGTATCCCGGTATTTGCGCGCAGGGCTGGAAACGATCAAAAAGCAAAACGCCGACTTTTTTGTCGGGATTCGTCAGTTGGGCGTAGTGATGGGGCTGGAGTTTGCGCAGCCTGAGGGAGCAAAACAGGTCATGCGCGCGCTCTATAACAATGGCGTATGGGCGATCTACTCGATGCTCGACACGAAAGTGCTGCAATTCAAGCCAGGGCTGCTGTGCGACCAGAACTATTGCGATGAATTATTGTCCCGTTGCGAGTTGAGCATCAGACAAGCTGCGCGTGCTTTGGTGTAAAAGGTTTGGTTTGTCCGTTATCATCCCATTTTAGGAAGGGGCAGTGCAGGAAGATGAGCCATTCAAGTGCAGAGCTGTGGAAAGAGCATGTGGAAGTTTTTCATCAGGTTGCCAAACATGCTATTCATTCCTATCCGAACTTGTCGCAAGCGACGGTCGATCTGTTGAATTACTCAGAGAACGCTACCTATTTGGTAAAAAACGTCCCCACTGCCGAAAAATACGTATTGCGCGTATGTCGCCCCGGCTACCACACGAAAGCAGAGATCGAGGGGGAGGTTCACTGGATCAGCTCGATCTATCAGGATACTTCCGTCGAGGTATCTCTGCCGATCGCAGGAAAAAACGGCGAATACATTCAGACGGTGCAACTGGACAGCGACTCCCAGGAATATTGCTGCGTGCTGTTTACCTTTCTGGAAGGCGAGGCGCCGGACGCGCATAACGAGACAGAGCTGGTCAAACAATTTGAGCTGATCGGTGAAATTTCAGCGCATTTTCATCAGCATGCGATCGACAACTGGGCTGCATTTCGCGAGATCAAGCGTCCTACGTGGGATTACGAAACAATTCTGGGAGAACGGCCGATCTGGGGCAGATGGCAGGATGGGGTAGCGATTACGCCAGAAAGACTGCACCTGTTTCAACAAGTAGCGGATATCATCAAGCCCCGGCTCGACCGTTTTGGAAAAGACGCAAACCGTTTCGGCCTGATTCATGCCGATTTGCGCAACACGAACCTGCTTGTCCTGGACGAACAAGTGAAAGTGATTGATTTTGACGACAGCGGGTTCGGGTGGTATCTTTTTGATTTGGCATCGTCCTTGACTTTTATCGAGCATAAACCGTACGTGCCTGACCTGATTCAAGCCTGGCTCAAAGGATATCGCAAAGTTCGAGCGCTGTCGAAAGAAGAAGAGCTGGAAATCCCTACGTTTATCATGATGCGCAGACTGCAACTGATCGCCTGGATCGGCAGTCGGGAAAATGAAACGACGAGGGAGCTGGGGGGTGAATACACGGAGCAGACGGACGCTTTGGCAAGACAATATTTGGAATATTCAAAAAGATTCTTTTGATTTTCGAGTCACATTAACCTTGCAACAACTTCTTGAACAAGAATGTGAGGGAGATGACGGTATGAGCAAGCAATTGGAACTGAAAAAGACGTTGTCCGCTTTTCATCTGTGGGTAATCGGGGTCGGCATCGTCATTTCCGGAAACTATTTCGGCTGGAATTTCGGTTTGGCGGCTTCGGGGTACATCGGAATGCTGATCGCGATTGGCGTGATGGCTGTGATGTATTTGTTCATGTGCTTTGGCATCTCCGAGCTGTCCACGGCTTTGCCGTATGCAGGCGGACCTTACTCGTTTGCCAGGCGGGCCATGGGGCCATTCGCCGGCTTTTTGACAGGCATCGGTGTGATTTTGGAGTATTTTATTGCCGCGCCCGTAGTGGCGATCGGGATTGGGGCTTATATCAACTTCCTGTTTCCGACGATCAATCCGATTTTGGCAGCCGCCTTCATGTACTTATTTTTTATGATCGTCCACATTATCGGAGTAAAGGAATATGCGAGTCTGGAAACAATCCTCGTCTTTATTGCGCTGGGCTTGATTGTCCTGATGTATTTTGTCGGCCTGCCGCAGATTTCTATGGAAAACTTGTTCGGCGCCGAAGGAACGCCGCTGATTCCGGGCGGGATCGAGGGAGTCTGGGCGGCTTTGCCGTATGCGATGTGGCTGTTTCTCGCCATCGAAATGTTGCCGATGCTGTCTGAAGAATGCCGCGATGCCAAAAGGGATATGCCAAAAGGAATTTTGTCAGGAATCGTGACTTTGCTGATTTTGTCGGTTTTGACGACTACGGTTGCGATCGGCTTGAGCGGAATCGACCAGTTGAGCACCGCGAGTGATCCGTTGCCGACTGCTGTTGCCGCGACCTTTGGCAATACGTATTGGTTAGCGCAAATTTTAGCCTCGATTGGTTTGGTTGGATTGATCGCAAGCTTTTCCGGTGTCATTCTCGCTTATTCCCGTCAAATTTTCGCCTTATCCAGAGCAGGATATCTTCCGGCTTTTCTCTCCCACCTGCATCCTACACGCAGGACTCCGTATGCAGCGATCATTTTGCCAGGGATCATCGGTTTGCTGCTGGTCGTCTTGTTCAACCCGAATGATCTGATTCTGATTTCTACCTTCGGAGCGCTTGTGTCTTACATTTCCATGAACTTGTCTGTCATCATCCTGCGCAAAAAAGAGCCGGATCTCGTCCGTCCGTACAAAACCCCGTTGTATCCATTCATTCCGATCGTCTCGCTTGTATTGGCTGTCATTGCCTTGTTTGCCAGCTTCTTTGCGAATTTGACGTTCTTCTGGGTCAGTATCTCGGTGTTTGGCGTAGCGATCATTTACTATTTTGCCTGGGCGAAAAATCATATTAACGTCAACGCGCCGGAAGAACAGTTCAGTCAGGAGAGCAGACAACATCCGGCGAATGTGGAGCTGCAAAAATGAATAAAGAGATCGAACTCGTTTCAATCAAGGAAGGGAGGGGAGCACCGATGCCCGTTTTCGGGGAAGATATCCAGACGTTTTTGTTCGATAAAGACGGAACCTTGATCGACCTGCCGTCGATTTGGATTCCTTGGGCTTACGATATTCACCGACATCTCGCCGAGGTCATGCCCAATTGCCCGTTCAGTCTGGCGGAATTTGGAGATGCCGTAGGGATTTGGGGAGAGGATGAGGTCGACCCGAAAAGTCCGTTAGCGATTGCGAGCCTGGGGGAAATGCAGGCGGTGATCGCGTTCTTCCTGTATGAAAAGGGAGTGGCTTGGGATTCGGCCGTGCTTTTCGCCCGGGACAGCATCCAGTATGCGGACGAAAAGCAGAACAGCTCGGCGGCGATCCGACCCGTCCACGGCGTACGCGAGCTTTTGACAGAGTTGAAGAAAGCAGAGCGGATGCTTGGCGTCGTGACGGCGGATGATACGGAAAAAGCACGGGTGCAGCTAGAACGAGTGGGCCTGGCAGAATACTTCGATTTTGTGATCGGCAGCGATCAGGTTCAGAACGGAAAGCCGTATCCGGACATGGCGTATCTGGCGAGAGATCGTCATGGCATCGCGCTTGGCCAGACGGTAATCGTAGGCGATACGAATGCCGACATGCAACTGGGCAAGAGCGCAGGCTTAAAGGCGACGATCGGAATTGCTGCGAACAGCAGAAACGAAACCGCTCATTTGGCAGAGGCGGATTTGATTGTTACCAGCTATAGCGAATTGCTGGACATGATGAGGACGAGGAGGTGAGGAGATGGATTCGGTTTTGGTAGAAAAGATCACCAGGCTCGTTCTTGCCAAGCTGGAAGAGCGCCCGACTGCGCTGCCTCTTACGCCGGAAGAACTCAGACGCTGGCAGGACATCTCGGCTTCCATACAGGGAACAAAAGCGGCAAACCCTGCTGCCGACGCTGCGCCTCGTCCGCTTTCGCGGGAAGAGCTCAAACGCTGGAACGAGATTACAGCATCCATGCAAGGGACAAAAGCGGGAGGACAGGTCACTTTTTACAGATACAATCAGTAGACGGATTCGCAAGTGGAAAGAAGGGAGGGTTTCCTATTCGCGCATTTGATCGTGATTTGGCGTCGATACAAGAGATGCGGGAAGCGGTGAGCCGGGCAAAGGAAGCGCACGCCAGGTTTCGCGCGTTTTCCCAGGAACAGGTTGATCGCATTGTGAAAAGCATTGCGGAGGCCGCCTACAAAGAAGCCGCGTCTTTGGCCCGGCTCGCGGTGGAAGAAACGGGAATAGGCGTTGTCGAGCATAAAAAGCTCAAAAACGAGTTAGGCTCCATGGGCGTGTACGAATCGATCAAGGATGAGAAGACGGTGGGAATCATCCGCAAAAACAGCAAAGACAAAATCGTGGAAATCGCCTATCCGTTTGGCGTCATTGCCGCGATTTGCCCGACGACCAATCCTACCTCGACCGCGATTTTTAAAACGTTGATTGCCTTAAAAGCGCAAAACGCAATCGTGGCGAGTCCCCATCCTTCAGCGGTAACGTGTACGATTGCCGCGTTGAAAATTTGTCATGACGCGGCTGTCGAGGCTGGCGCCCCGGAAGGGCTGATCGGCTGGATTCCCCAGCCATCGATTGAAACGACGCTCCAACTGATGAAGCATCGGGATGTCAGTCTGATTTTGGCAACAGGGGGAGGGGCGTTGGTCAAGGCCGCCTATAGCTCCGGTAAGCCGGCATACGGGGTAGGACCGGGAAACGGCCCCGTCTACCTGGAGAAGACGGCGAATGTGAAGCAGGCAGTCAAGCTGATTGTCGATTCCAAAACATTCGATAACGGCACGCTCTGCTCGTCGGAACAAGCCATGGTCGTTCATCGGAACATCAAGGAAATGACGATCCGGGAGCTTTTGCACAACGGCGGGTATATGTTGAACCCGGCAGAAAAAGCGAGGGTGGAGAGCGTCATTTCGCCGACAAAGGGGAAGCTGAATCCGGCGATTGTAGGGCGCTCCGCGGACGCGATCGCGGAAATGGCCGGTATTCACGTGCCGGCGGGAACCCGGCTGCTGGTCGCAGAGGAAGATCGGGTCGGAAAGGATGTTCCCTTTTCGATTGAGAAGCTCGCCCCGATCTTGCCTCTCTATACGGCAAACAGCGAGGAAGAAGCGAAGCAGATTTGCATCCAACTGTTGAATCTGGGCGGGCGGGGCCACAGTTGTTCGATCCACACAAGCGATGAAGAGGCCAGTTACCGGTTTGGGCTGGATATGCCCGTGTCCCGTATTTTGGTGAACACGCTCGCTTCCATCGGGGCGGCAGGGGCGACGACTGGTTTGCGCCCGTCGCTGACCTTGGGATGCGGATCGTACGGCGGAAATATTTCCTCCGACAACATTACGGCTCATCATTTGTACAACATCAAACGAATTGCGCACGGAATCAGAGAGGTTGCCATCCCCGTGCCACAGCAAGCGCATAGGGGACGCACGGAGCAAGCTGACAGTAACGATGTGGAAAAGCTGGTGCGCCAGGTGCTCAAGGAAGTCGAAAAGACGGCTCATTCCTGGAATCCTGCTGACGTTTCCAAAATCGTAGAAAACATGGTCGGCCAAATCTTGACCAAACAATGAACAGGGGGAGTAGCACATGGCTGGAGCGATTAATGGCGCGCTCGGAATGATCGAAACGAGAGGATTGGTAGCTTCCCTGGAAGCGGCAGACGCGATGGTAAAGGCAGCGAGCGTTACTCTGGTAGGAAAAGTCCATGTCGGTGGCGGTATTGTCACGGTTTTGGTCACGGGCGACGTCGGTGCTGTCAAGGCGGCGACAGAAGCAGGCAGCGCAGCCGCCCAACGCGTAGGCGAGCTGCTTTCTGCCCATGTCATTCCGCGCCCCCACAATGAACTGGAAATCATTTTGCCATAGGAAATCGCCTCGCAAAAACATCCGGGAGGGCATGTGAATGCTGGTTGGCAAAGTGATTGGGAGCGTTTGGGCGACGCGTAAAGAAGACGGGTTGACAGGATTGAAGCTTCTGATCGTGCAACCAGGATTAACAGAAACGGATCGGCCAGGTCAGCCAGCTTTTGTTGCCGTTGATCGAATCGGGGCAGGGGTCGGCGATCACGTCATGGTGACGACGGGAAGTTCTGCCGCTTCTATTCAGGAAGGGAAGCGACTGCCGATTGATGCGTTGATTATCGGCATTATTGATTCGGTCGATACAGGAAGTGGGTAATGCACGTGACCAAATCATTGGGGATGATTGAAACGCGGGGGCTGGCGACCTCGGTTGCAGTCGTGGATGCCATGCTGAAGGCGGCGGATGTTCGGCTGGTCAATCAGGAAACAGTCGATATGGCGCTGGTGACGGTTTTCATCGAAGGAGACAGCAGCGCCGTCCGCATCGCAGTCGAATCTGGCGCACAGGTGGCGAAACAAACGGGAGCGTTGATCGCGTGTGCTGTCGTTCCCCGTCCGGATAGCGGCACAAGGAAGCTGGCGGAGACACAAGTGAAAAATTGGCGGATGTCCTGATGGCAAGTGCGGCGTCAGGACATGCAAAAATGGCAGGGAGGAATAGCAGATGGCAATGGAACTGACTGCTTTAGGAATGATTGAAACTAGGGGACTGGTCGCTTCGGTCGAGGCGGCGGATGCGATGGTCAAGGCGGCAAATGTGCATCTGGTGGGCAAAGTTCACGTCGGAGGCGGCATTGTCACGGTGTTGGTTCGCGGTGACGTGGGAGCGGTCAAGGCGGCGACAGATGCCGGAGCAGCCGCCGCCCAGCGCGTAGGGGAGCTGCTTTCCGTACACGTCATCCCGCGCCCGCATGCGGAAATCGAAAGCATTTTGCCGCAAATAAAACCGCAGCTTTAATCCGCGGTTTTTCAAGTGAGGGATGACAAAATGAATGAAAACGTGATCCAATCCATCGTGGAAGAAGTGGTCAGCCAGTTTTCGAAACAGCCGCCAGCGGAAAAAGGGATTCCGCTTGCCGTTTCTGCGCGGCATTGTCATTTGAGCAGACGCGATCTGGAAGCGCTGTTTGGAAGCGGGTATGAATTAACCCCGATAAAAGCGCTCTCCCAGCCAGGGCAATTTGCCGCTCAGGAAACCGTCATGATTGCCGGGCCAAGGGGAGGCATCGAAAACGTGCGGGTGCTTGGTCCGGCAAGAAACTTGACGCAGGTGGAAGTCAGCAAAACCGATTCCATCAAATTGGGCTTGCAGCCTCCCCTGCGGAAGTCAGGCGATATTAAAGGGTCTTCTCCGGTTACGATCATCGGCCCAAAAGGAAGTATTTATTTGCAGGAGGGACTGATTATCGCACAAGCCCATGTGCACATGAGCCCGGCGGATGCGGCTGCTTTTCATGTGAGTGACGGGGAATACGTGCGCATAACAGTGGAGAGTGGACGCGCGCTTTCTTTTGAAAATGTGCTGATCCGCGTTTCGCCTGACTATCGGCTGGAGATGCATCTGGATACCGATGAGGCAAACGCCGGTTTCATCGCAACCGGAGCAACGGGAAAATTGATAAAGTACGCGGGTCTAGCATGATGGACTATGCCACAATCGAAGCGATAGTCAGAGAGATTTTGCGCAAATGGGAGCCGGAGTCTGCCAATAGACCAGATCTTCTCGTGCTGAATGCTTCCGCTGACGGCAGGCTGGACCAACTGGAAAAGCACTGGAATCTCATCAAACTGCCGTTGACGCCGACCCCGATTCCGGAAAATGTGCGCGATGCGGTCTTCCTGGATGCAACACAAGATTTGCTTGTCAAAGGCGCATTGGGCATTGCCGATACGCCGGAGAGCCAAATGTTGTCGACACTCCTTTTACGAGGCTTGCGCATCACGCTCATCCCTTCCGCTGAGTTGGAATGGATGCTGGATGTTTCCGCGGACAAGGCCGCGAATCCAGCGTATGCCCATCACCTTGGCAGCTATAAAAAGACGCTGGAGGGCTTTGGGGTGCGAATCGCTCCATTGGCTGCTCTCGCCGCGAGCGCCTCCCGCGAGCGGATCACTTTTCGGGGAAAACTGTTGACGCAAAGAGATATCGAGCAGATCAAGGAAGAAAAAATCTGGATTCGCAAAACGACGATTGTCACGCCGTTGGCCCGTGATGCCGCACGCGAAAAAGGAAAGAGCATCTGTGTGATCGATGGAACTGACGAAAAATGAGGTGAAAAGCTTGGCCAAGGCATTGGGAATGATTGAGACACGGGGACTGATCGGTTCGGTCGAAGCGGCGGATGCCATGCTGAAAGCCGCAGATGTCCGTTTGGTGAAACAGGAGAAAGCAGATGCGGCGCTGGTCACGATCTATGTGGAAGGCGATGTCGGCGCTGTGCAGGCAGCCGTCGAATCCGGGCGGGAGGCAGCAGCGCGAGTAGGGGAACTGATCGCCTCCCATGTGATTCCGCACCCGGATGACGGAATAAAAAAACTTTTGCAAACGGAAGAAAGCAAGACAAGCGCGAAACCGTCGGGCAATCCGGCCAAAGGGGAAGCCAGGGAGAAAGCCGCAGGAAAAAAGGCAACGGGCAACCAGCAAGCGATAAAGGAGCAAGAACAGTCGCCGCCGGAGTCGGGGGCATAAACCATTTCCGGCCAGAGCGGTAAGCGGGAGGAAACGGCATGGCTTTTACACGCAGAAAAATAGCGGTCATCGGGGCAGGCTTTACCGGCGCGACGACTGCTCTGATGCTGGCGCAAAAGGAGCTTGGCGATATCGTATTGGTGGATATCCCCTCCATGGAAAAGGCGACAAAAGGAAAAGCGCTTGATATGCTGCAAGCAAGTCCGGTGCAGGCGCTCAATGTCCGTATAACAGGCACCTCTGATTATGAAGAGATACGCGGCTGCGATCTGGTCATCATCACAGCCGGAATTGCCAGAAAGCCCGGCATGACAAGAGACGATTTGGTCGCGACAAACGCGGGGATCATCCGCGACGTATCCGAAAAAATCGCCCGTTATGCAGCGGATAGTTACGTCATTGTGTTGAGCAACCCGGTGGATGCCATGACGTACGTCTGCTATCAGACGACCGGTTTTCCGAAAAATCGCGTGCTCGGCCAGTCGGGAGTTTTGGATACGTCGCGCTTCCAGACGTTTGTGGCCCAGGAGCTGAACGTATCGGTTGAAGACATTTCCGCATTTGTCCTCGGGGGACACGGGGATGAGATGGTTCCGCTGATCCAGTATTCCTCGGCAGGCGGCATTCCGCTGGACAAAATCATCCCTGCCGACCGGCTGGAGGCCATCGTCGAGCGCACGCGAAAAGGCGGAGGCGAAATCGTCGAACTGCTTGGAACCGGAAGCGCCTACTACGCCCCTGCGGCTTCCGTCGTGCAAATGGCAGAAGCGATCCTCAAGGACAAAAAACGCATCCTGCCATCCATCGCCTACCTGGAAGGCGAATACGGCTATCGGGACATGTATTTGGGCGTGCCGACCATTCTCGGCGGCAATGGCGTCGAATGCGTGATCGAGTTGCCGCTTTCTGCCACAGAAAAAGCAGCTTTGGATCGCTCGGCCCAGTCGGTGAAACGGACGCTGGGCATGCTGGCGGGGGTGTGAAATAGAAGAAGCTTTGCTCAAGGCGTTGTCCTTATTTTTTAGGGCGGCGTCTTTTTTGTATTAATAAGTATTGATAAGATTCTTATCCAGTATAAGTTATCATGAACGAGGACAGCCTCTGTACGTAACTTCGTAGGTTACTCTGGCTACACGAAAGACGTGTGTACTACACCTATAGAGCGCTGTCGTCGCGGTCTGCCTTTTCTTTGCCGGCCTCAAATGGCTGCAGCTATCTTTTGAATGAAGTTTTGCTATAGAAATACATCCCGTCGACTAGACAGATAAGCGGCCTTGGTCCTGAAATGCATAGATCAAGCGTTATACACTATTTACCAAAAGTGTTATATGATTAATTTTGACATCGTTCTACAAAAAACTAGGTACAGGATGCGTTTCGGTATGGATAATCGCTGAATGATGAAGAGGAGGCGGTAATCATGAAATTCATCGCGCATATTCGTGAAAGCGACAAACAGATACAAAGTGTCGCGGAGCATTTGCTGGGAGTAAAAGCATTGGCGGAATCGATCGGCGAGAAGATAGGCGTCAAGCATATCGCAGGTCTGGCGGGTATGCTTCATGACATGGGAAAGTACACCGAGGAGTTTAAAGACTACATCATAAAAGCCGTGGAAAATCCTGGAGAAGCGCCGAAAAGAGGGAGTGTCGATCATTCGACTGCGGGGGGCAGACTATTATACCAGAAATTTCATACCGGGAATCCTTCCAGGGGAAGCTGGATTTTAGCTGAGGTTGTCGGAAATGCGATCATTTCGCACCACTCCTACCTCCATGACTTTTTAAATAAGGATTTGGAATCTCCCTACTTGCATCGTGTCCGGGATAAACCGTTGAAGGAATACGACAAGTCGATCCAGCGTTTTTTTGACGAAGTAATCAGCGAGCAAGCATTTCATCAATATGTGTTACGTGCAATCGATGAACTGGAAGCTTATCTTGGCAAGCCTTCTGTAGAGAATAGCGAAAGCAAATTGATGTTTCTGACCAAGTTTGTGTTTAGTGCATTAATTGATGCAGATCGTACGAACACCAGGTTGTTTGAGGAAAACAAGTACGAGGAATCCACTCCATGTCGCCAAGACCTGTTTCATACATACTATGAGAGGCTGATGAAAAAGCTTCAATTTTACCAAGAGAAGGAAGAGGCAAAAACACGGATCAACGAACTGAGAAAGGAATTGTCAGACCAGTGTGACAAGTTTGCGGAGAAGCCGTCTGGTATCTATACGTTGTCCATTCCGACTGGTGGGGGAAAGACTTTGGCGAGTTTGCGGTATGCGCTCAAGCATGCCATTCGGGAGAACAAAAAGCACATTATTTATGTAGTACCGTTTACAACAATTATCGAACAGAATGCAGAGGAAGTCCGTAAAATCCTTATGGACGACGAACATATTCTGGAGCACCATTCCAACGTCATAGACGACATGAGCGATGACGATGAGGCCCAGGATGGCATGATTAATGCACGGCAAAAATTGAAGCTGGCCAAGGATAACTGGGATTCACCCATTATTTTTACAACGATGGTTCAGTTTCTGAATGTGTTCTATGCCAGGGGAAGCAGAAATATACGAAGGCTTCACAACTTATGCGAGTCGGTCATTATTTTTGACGAGGTACAGAAAATTCCGGTTTCATGTGTATCGTTGTTTAATTATGCGCTGAACTTTTTGAAATCGCATGGTCATTCCAGCCTTATTCTTTGCACGGCTACCCAGCCGGCCCTTGATTTTGTAGAGCGCCGTCTGGAAATCAGTGCTGACTCTGAAATGATTCAAAACGTGGATCACGTCATTGAAGCTTTCAAACGGGTGGAAATTGTCGATAAAGCTACGGATGAAACTTTTGACACGAACAAGCTGGCTGATTTTATTACCGAGAAAATAGAAGAGGTCCAAAGTATTTTGGTTGTTCTCAATACAAAAACGGTTGTGAAGAGATTGTATCGTCAAATGGAGACGCTCGATATTCCGCTCTACCACCTGAGTACGTCGATGTGTGCGGCGCATCGAAACCACATCCTTGGGCAAGTGCGGGATCATTTGCAGCGTGAGGAAAAAGTGATATGCATTAGTACGCAGTTAATTGAAGCGGGTGTGGATGTCAGTTTTGATTGTGTGATTCGCTCGTTGGCCGGACTGGATTCGATCGCGCAGGCTGCCGGCAGATGCAATCGCCACGGGGAGAAGGAAATACAGCAAGTGTATGTCATCGATCATGCAGAGGAGAATTTGAATCATTTGCAGGAAATCAAGGCAGGCAAAAAACTATCGAAACGAATTCTTATCGACCTCAAGACAAATCCAAATCTGCATGGCGGCAATCTATTATCCGTTCAGGCGATGGACAAGTATTTTAAAGAGTTTTATACGGAGTTTCGTTCCCGTTTAGATTATTTTATTCGCGGGCTGGAGAAGCACATGACAGAACTGCTGATGGCAAACAGGAACAACAGCTCCTATAACTGCGAGTACACACAATCCAAAAGGGAGAGTCTGCCGCTATTTATCGTGAACAGCTACAGGACGGCAGCAGATTTCTTTCAGGTGATCGATGACCAGACAACAACCGTTCTTGTTCCGTACGGAGAGGAAGGAAAAGAGATGATTGCACGACTAAATGGCGATGAAACTATTGAGAACCTGTCCAGGCTGCTGCGAAGGGCACAACAGTATACGATCAGCCTGTTTTCGTATGAACGAGAGCAACTGGTCAAGAATGATGGGCTAGTAAGCTTGCTGGATGGAAAAATACTGGCGTTGAAAGAATCAGCCTACAGCGGGGAGTATGGTCTGGATATCGAGAATGACAGCCAGTTTGAAATGAGTATGTTTTGAACGTTCATATAATGGATATTACCCAGACTTACTAATCTGTTACAAAAATGGTATGATTGAACTATTGAATCGGATGAGAAAGGAGGTGATGCTATGCGGAACGCGATCGAATTCGAGGTTTTCGGGCAGTATGCCTTATTTACAGACCCGTTAACAAAACTTGGTGGAGAAAAGTTATCCTACCAACTGCCTACCTACCAGGCCCTGAAGGGTGTAGTCGAGTCCATTTACTGGAAACCTACGTTGCTCATGATCGTGGATGAAGTTCGGATTATGAACCCGATTCGCATGGAGTCCAAGGGCGTTCGTCCAATTGAATACGGCGGAGGGAATACGCTTGCCAATTATACGTATTTGCGAGACGTTCGCTACCAGGTTCGGGCCCATTTCGAGTTCAATCTGAACCGTCCGGATTTGGCTTATGATCGCAACGAGCATAAGCATCACAATATTTTGAAACGCTCACTTCAGGCTGGAGGGCGAAGAGACATCTTCCTTGGCACGCGGGAATGTCAGGCATATGTCGAGCCATGCGTGTTTGGCGAGGGGGACGGGTTTTATGACAACTACGGGGAGATTCACCTGGGAACGATGGTGCATGGCATCAATTATCCGGACGAAACCGGGCGGAATCAGATGGAAGTTCGCCTATGGAATCCTGTCATGAAGAACGGGATTATCCGCTTTCCTCGACCAGAGGAGTGTCCGCAAATTCGGACGGTTGCCAGCATGAAGCCAAAGCATTTCGACTCTGCTAACCTACTCTCCGTGGATGATCTGTTTGCCGAACTGGAAGAGGTGGATAATCGATGAGCTGGCTTTTGAATTTGTACGAGACATACGAAGCGAATCTGAATGTTGTCGGCAAGGTCGAGAGAAAGTCTAACGACCAGGAGTACATGCTGCTGCCCGTTTCGCATACGACACAAAACGCCCATATCGAAGTGGACATAACGGAAGACGGACACTTTCATTCAGCGACAGTCGTTGAGAAAAGCGATGCGAGTACAGTGATCCCGTGTACAGAAGATTCTGCCAGTCGATCAGGTACAAAGATCGCTCCTTATCCCTTGCATGACAAATTAAGCTACGTAGCGGGAGATTACAAAGCCTATGGTGGAGAAGTCAAAAAGGAAGAGGCTTTTCCGCACTATATCAAGCAATTGGAAGAGTGGGCAAGCTCTCCATACGCTGTCGACAAAGTGAAAAGCATCTACCACTACCTACGCAAAGGGCGGTTGATTCAAGATTTAGTCGAGCATGGAATTTTATATGTAGACGAAGATCAGCGACTGCTTAGCAAATGGGATAAAAATGCCGAAGCGCGATACGGAGCGAAGCCGCCGATCTTTTCGGTAGTTGCTGGAGAGCAGACAAGCGCGTTTGTCAGATTTAACGTCTACTCGCCCACGAAGGTACTGACGAAGGTGTGGAACGATCAGCAGGTATACGATTCTTTCATTCAATTTTACAGCAGCAAGCTAGGTGGCGAAGATTTCTGCTATGTAACGGGTAAGAAGCTGCCTGCAACAGACAAGCATGCCAACAAAATCAGAAATGCAGCAGACAAAGCCAAACTGATTTCGGCGAATGACAACAGTGGCTTTACATTCAGAGGACGGTTTGCTCAGAGTCACGAGGCGGCAAGCATCAGTTACGAGGTGTCTCAGAAAGCGCATAATGCATTGAAGTGGCTCATCCACCGTCAAGGGAAGATCATCGATCAGAGAGTGTTTCTTGTCTGGAGCAATACTGAACTCGATATTCCCGGGGTTACCGAAGATTTGTTTTCGATCGACCCTACTCCGCCCCCCGTCAAAGACAAAATCGCCTATACCAATCGGGAATTGGCTGTAGAGGTAGCGAAAGCACTAGATGGGTATCGCAACAAATTGTCAGGTTTGCGCGACAGAAAAGACAATGTGAATATTCTGGTTCTCGATTCGGCAACAACGGGGCGTATGGCGGTATTGTATTACCGCAATATGGACAAAGAGCAGTATTTCGACAAGCTGGTGAACTGGCATTCGACTTGCACATGGTTGCATACATACCGCAAAAATGACAACGGGGAATTTGTGCAGTTTATTGGAGCGCCTGCCTTGAAAGATATTGCTTTTGCCGCATACGGACCACGGGCAAGCGACAAAGTGGTCAAAGGGGTCATGGAGCGAATGTTGCCTTGTGTGCTGGATGGCCGAAACATTCCATTGGATATCATAATGAGCTCCTGCCGGCGTGCAGCCAATCCCGTTTCCATGGAAAAATGGGAGTGGGAGAAGACGTTGAGCATCACGTGTGCGCTGATTAACAAACAGGAAGAACAGGAGGGATTCAAAGTGGCGTTGGATGAAAGCATAAATGACCGTGACTATTTATTTGGCCGTCTGTTGGCCGTGGCTGATGTTTTGGAACGACGAGCGTTGGGGGCTGACGACCGCGCCAGTAATGCGGTTCGCTACATGAATGAGTTTTCAAGACATCCGGAGCGAACCTGGCGGACGATTCAGGCGTGCTTGCAGCCTTATCAGGCAAGGCTGGGCAGACAAGCGTTCTATTTCAACCGTCTGATTGACGAAATAGGATCGCGTATTCCCATTGAACAATTCAATAACAAACCATTGTCCGGCAAATTTTTGCTCGGATTCTACAGTCAAAGGCACGACCTGTATACGAAAAAAAGCACGACCGATACAGAGGAAACGGAAGCAACTCATTAAAAAGGAGAGAATCATATGACAACGCTCGATCATAAAATCGATTTTGCCGTCGTTTTATCGGTGACGAAAGCCAATCCGAACGGGGACCCGCTGAATGGCAATCGGCCACGGCAAAACTATGATGGCCATGGAGAAATTTCTGATGTCGCATTGAAACGGAAGATTCGAAATCGTCTGCAAGATATGGGCGAATCCATATTTGTACAGTCCAATGATCGCAAATCAGATTCTTATGGAAGCCTTCGAGAGCGGGCAGATGCGAATGCCGAGCTGGAGAAGGTATTAAAGTCCAAAAACGTATCCAGCGATGAGTTTGCCAGAATTGCTTGCCAGGAATGGATCGATGTTCGAAGCTTTGGTCAAGTATTTGCATTCAAAGCGGAAAAAGGAGCGGGTGTATCTGTCGGCGTAAGAGGGCCTGTTTCCATTCATACGGCGACCAGTTTAGATCCGATTGACATCTCCAGCGTCCAGATTACCAAAAGCGTGAACTCGGAGCCTGGAGCCTCTCGCGGCTCAGATACGATGGGAATGAAGCATCGAGTCGACTCAGGGGTGTATGTCTTTTACGGTAGTATCAATACGCAGCTCGCCGAAAAAACGGGATTTACGAACGAAGACGCCGAGAAAATCAAGAGGGCGTTAGTGACCTTGTTTGAGAACGATGCGTCTTCTGCCCGTCCGGAAGGAAGTATGGAAGTTCACAGGGTGTATTGGTGGGAGCATCCATCCAAGTTGGGCCACTATTCCTCTGCAAAGGTACATCGATCGTTATTGATTGAAAGACTTGTAGAAGAACCCAAGAAATTTGACGACTACATGTTCTCGGTGCAACCATTGGATGGGTTGAAAGTAGAGATTTTGGATGGAATTTAGTGAAGACGATCATTATTTACTTTTGTCCGGCATTCAGCATTTTCAGTTTTGCAAACGGCAGTGGGCATTGATTCACATTGAACAGCAGTGGGAGGAGAATGTCAGAACGATAGAGGGCGTACATCTTCATCGGAAGGCAGATCAACCGTTTGCCAGAGAAAAGCGAGGAGACAAACTGATCGTTCGAGCCATGCCTGTAAAATCGGAAAGCCTCAAGATCACAGGCGTTTGTGATGTGGTAGAGTTTGTGAAAAGCGATAACGGCGTTGAAATCAATGGGGCTTCCGGCAAATACACTGCGTATCCCATTGAATATAAACGCGGGAAGCCGAAAAGCGGAGAAGAGGATGTCGTACAATTAGTTGCCCAAGCCATTTGTTTGGAGGAAATGCTGTTGTGCGACATAGACCTCGGCTATATTTTTTACCATGAGATCAAGCATCGAGTCGAGGTCCCGCTAACGGCTGATTTGAAAGATAAGGTGAAGCTGATTGTGGCTGAAATGCAAGACTACTATCATCGCAGACATACTCCTAGAGTGAAGACGGGGTCCTTCTGTCGAAGTTGTTCCCTTCAAAATATTTGTTTGCCGGAGCTCATGAACAAACGAACCGTAAAAAGTTACGTTGAAGGGAAAATCAACGAATGAAGAAACTGCTAAATACGTTGTTTATTACACAGCCCGATGTGTATTTATCGCTTGATGGCGATAATATTGTTCTCCTCAAGGATCAGGAGAAGTTGGGGAGGCTGCCATTACACAATTTGGAATCGATCATCTCATTTGGCTACACCGGCGCCAGTCCAGCTTTGATGGGATATTGCGCTGAGCGAAACATTTCATTGACATTCTTCACCATGAACGGGCGATTTCTTGCCAGAGTGATTGGGGAAAGCAAGGGGAATGTCGTCCTGAGAAAAAAACAGTATGTGGTGTCAGAGGATGAGGCTCTTTCCGCAAGAATTGCTCGTAATTTTATAGTAGGCAAGATTTACAACCATAAATGGATGATTGAAAGAATGACCAGAGACTATCCTTTGCGGATCGATGTAGACCGATTTAAGGATGCATCCAAGCAGCTATCTTCTTTACTTTTGGACGTGAGGGATTGCGAAAATCTGGAGAGGCTAAGGGGGCTAGAAGGTCAGGCAGCTATTTGCTACAATAGGCTATTTGACTCCATGATTTTACAACAAAAGGAAAGTTTTTACTTTCGTGCACGCTCACGAAGACCGCCGCTGGATAACGTGAATGCGATGCTGCCATTCGCATATTCTCTATTGGCGATTGATATGGCAGCGGCACTGGAAGGTGTTGGATTAGACGCCTATGTTGGTTTTTTGCATCGAGATCGGCCGGGGCGCGCTTCCCTGGCCCTAGATGTGATGGAGGAGCTGCGAGGAGTTTTTGCAGATAGATTTGTGCTGTCGTTAATTAACAAAAAGATTGTGAGCAAGGAAGATTTTTTCCAAAAAGAGAATGGTGCCGTCATTATGGGAGATGAAGCGAGAAAGAAGTTCCTAACGGCATGGCAAAATAAAAAACAGGAGAAAATTACTCATCCATTTCTTGGGGAGAAAATTTCCTGGGGCCTAGTTCCGCACGTACAAGCTTTATTGTTAGCCCGTTTTTTACGTAATGATTTGGATGAGTATCCTCCTTTTTTGTGGAAGTAGGTGAATGGTGTGCTGGTATTGATCACGTATGATGTGAGCACAGTTAGCAGTGCAGGGCAAAAAAGACTTCGCCGCGTCTCGAAAATATGCCAAAATTACGGTCAACGTGTCCAAAATTCCGTGTTTGAATGCATTGTCGATTCCACACAGCTTACTTCATTGAAGCTGGAATTGCTCTCGATCATCGATCTGGATCAGGATAGCCTCCGTATTTATCAATTAGGCAATCATTACAAGAATAAGGTAGAGCATTTGGGTGTGAAAGAATCAATTGATTTAGAGGGGCCATTGATTTTCTAGTGCGAATGTGAAGCGCACACGAATTCCCTGGGGGATTCGCACCCGAAAAACGGGTTAAAATGCCGTTTTTTGTCTGCTTTCTCTAAATTATCTTAACGTATGAATGAATTTGAGCGTATTTTGATTACAAATATGAAAATGAAAGCATATTTGGGGTGAAAATTCGCTGTCGCATCCTACGCGGATGCGTGGATTGAAATCTTAGCAAGCCACTCTTGTTTGATGCCGCGTTTATCGTCGCATCCTACGCGGATGCGTGGATTGAAATTCGTACACGATCCGTTCGACCTCCGGCCATTCATGTCGCATCCTACGCGGATGCGTGGATTGAAATTGCTCCGGCTGCGATTACTCCACTGACGTAATCAAGTCGCATCCTACGCGGATGCGTGGATTGAAATTTGTACCCAAGAATACATCCCCATCCAGTTCCATGTCGCATCCTACGCGGATGCGTGGATTGAAATTAACGCTGGCGAAATCTTCCGCCTGTTTGAAGTGGTCGCATCCTACGCGGATGCGTGGATTGAAATACTTCGTCGAAAGCGTAGCCGATCGGAGTCGGATCAGTCGCATCCTACGCGGATGCGTGGATTGAAATCAATTGTGATCTGCGCCGTCTCGATCGCGCCGTGTCGCATCCTACGCGGATGCGTGGATTGAAATTCCTTGCCGCATGCCCGTCATGATCGCCAGATAAGGTCGCATCCTACGCGGATGCGTGGATTGAAATGCCAGCCATTGCAGACGTGCTGCCCTTACTCCAGGTCGCATCCTACGCGGATGCGTGGATTGAAATCGTTGTTTCGTCTGTCATGATCGCGTAGTGGATTTGTCGCATCCTACGCGGATGCGTGGATTGAAATGCGTACCTTGCCAAGCGCAAACGTGACTGCTTCGGGTCGCATCCTACGCGGATGCGTGGATTGAAATTGCGGCGATTTTTTCGCGCAACTCGGCATCTACCTGTCGCATCCTACGCGGATGCGTGGATTGAAATCCGACTTTTGCTAACCGTGACGATGTGAAGGGTAGGGTCGCATCCTACGCGGATGCGTGGATTGAAATCTCGACTTCGTGGGCGCGGTCGATAAACTCGGCAGAGTCGCATCCTACGCGGATGCGTGGATTGAAATACTGTCTGCTGTCCATTGGTGTGAACGACGTCAACCGTCGCATCCTACGCGGATGCGTGGATTGAAATCAAACAAGCGTACCAGTACCAGTACCAGTTGCTGGGTCGCATCCTACGCGGATGCGTGGATTGAAATCCGTTTACATGCCGACGGACGATTACGACGAACTGTCGCATCCTACGCGGATGCGTGGATTGAAATAATTAAGCGATACCGAGACTGTGGAAGCGATTAAGTCGCATCCTACGCGGATGCGTGGATTGAAATAATTAAGCGATACCGAGACTGTGGAAGCGATTAAGTCGCATCCTACGCGGATGCGTGGATTGAAATATCTGGCATCAGCAATGGCCGCCCTGTTAAGCCGTCGCATCCTACGCGGATGCGTGGATTGAAATATCCAGCGTTCGACCGTCTGTACCGCGTCCCACGTCGCATCCTACGCGGATGCGTGGATTGAAATCGAAATAGCGCTCACCTTCGGTCGCGACGATCTCGTCGCATCCTACGCGGATGCGTGGATTGAAATGTGCGATCTTGTCTCGTCCGTTTTACGTGTCTCGTGTCGCATCCTACGCGGATGCGTGGATTGAAATCGCGAGAGCGCGGACGGTCTCTCGCAAATTGTCAGGTCGCATCCTACGCGGATGCGTGGATTGAAATCTGTACTTGGTTTACAGAGTGGGTGGGGGGGCATAACGTCGCATCCTACGCGGATGCGTGGATTGAAATTCCAGGCTCCGGCAAACGATCCGAAATTAAATATGTGTCGCATCCTACGCGGATGCGTGGATTGAAATCCCACCCACTCTGTTGACCGACGCACAAATATAGGTCGCATCCTACGCGGATGCGTGGATTGAAATTCCACATACTTGTAAAACTGATCCTCATCAGCAAGTCGCATCCTACGCGGATGCGTGGATTGAAATGGCCTGCTTGGCGGTTCGATCCTCCGCGTCACGGGGTCGCATCCTACGCGGATGCGTGGATTGAAATCTCGGTTGTGGCCCATACCCATACCTCTCCGCTCGTCGCATCCTACGCGGATGCGTGGATTGAAATTCCAACCGGCGTGTTTTTTGTCAATGACCGTTTTGTCGCATCCTACGCGGATGCGTGGATTGAAATATCAAGTATCAAGAATTGGCGGCACGTACCGCCAGTCGCATCCTACGCGGATGCGTGGATTGAAATTATCCATACCAAACGTGTGGAGGTTTCCCGTAAGTGTCGCATCCTACGCGGATGCGTGGATTGAAATACTCACATTGCGCCAAGTGTATTACCAGTTGGTGGCGTCGCATCCTACGCGGATGCGTGGATTGAAATCATGGCCATACGTTGGACAAGGCGGAATTGGCGAAAGTCGCATCCTACGCGGATGCGTGGATTGAAATAAAATCAGGGACATTGACGGTTTGAATTGGGCGTTGGTCGCATCCTACGCGGATGCGTGGATTGAAATAAACATTCCGAAACGTACAAATCAAACGGGTACTGTCGCATCCTACGCGGATGCGTGGATTGAAATCCGTAGAACCGTCGGAAAGAAAGCGTAGTAGGCGCCGTCGCATCCTACGCGGATGCGTGGATTGAAATCGCCACCCTATGTGCCGCCTCGTACGTGTCAAACGTCGCATCCTACGCGGATGCGTGGATTGAAATCAACGCGCCTTGTTGCTATCGTTAGGGTCGCGATCGTCGCATCCTACGCGGATGCGTGGATTGAAATTTACCCTTGTAGGAGCTTTTGGCGCGGTCATGGCGGGTCGCATCCTACGCGGATGCGTGGATTGAAATTTCCGAGCATGCGGCTGATCGATCTGCACGACGGCAGTCGCATCCTACGCGGATGCGTGGATTGAAATAACGACGGCCTTGGCAACGAGGGATGGTGGGACACGTCGCATCCTACGCGGATGCGTGGATTGAAATAAGGATCGCTCATCACATAGCGTCGCCGCCAACGTCGCATCCTACGCGGATGCGTGGATTGAAATAGCTTCCATAAGTTTAGCGATCTGATCGGCGGTGTCGCATCCTACGCGGATGCGTGGATTGAAATGACGATCAGAGCCTGGTCAGAGCCGCGCTGGACGGGTCGCATCCTACGCGGATGCGTGGATTGAAATTTGGCAGCTTTTAACACCTTATGGACGGTTGTCGTCGCATCCTACGCGGATGCGTGGATTGAAATAACCTGAACGACCTGGTCGAGAGAGAAATGTATGTCGCATCCTACGCGGATGCGTGGATTGAAATGTAGCGATAAATGGTGCATGCATCCTCGTACAAAGTCGCATCCTACGCGGATGCGTGGATTGAAATGACATGAATTGTCTAAGTTTGTCGAATCCTGTGCCGGTCGCATCCTACGCGGATGCGTGGATTGAAATAGCTTGGAGAACGCCAAGGACTTTCTGCTGGCAAACGTCGCATCCTACGCGGATGCGTGGATTGAAATAACATCACCTTGGATGGAAGAGAGTATGGCGTACGTCGCATCCTACGCGGATGCGTGGATTGAAATTTGAAGAAGGTACTCTTGAGAAAAGTATTTACCGGTCGCATCCTACGCGGATGCGTGGATTGAAATCGAAATGGGTTTAAAATTTATGAACTTGTCCAACCGTCGCATCCTACGCGGATGCGTGGATTGAAATCCGGTTTGCCGGCACTCATGCGATGCTTTTAAGGCGTCGCATCCTACGCGGATGCGTGGATTGAAATAACAAGCCATAATTGATACCGTAACAGATAAAACCGTCGCATCCTACGCGGATGCGTGGATTGAAATCAAACTTTGCAAACTGTGCTGTATAAGCGGCTCGTGTCGCATCCTACGCGGATGCGTGGATTGAAATCTCGCTACCCGCCTCAGCAGACGCTCTACGCACCGTCGCATCCTACGCGGATGCGTGGATTGAAATTCCAATCCACACCTTAGGCACGTTACCTACCATCGTCGCATCCTACGCGGATGCGTGGATTGAAATCCCTTCACGTCCGATACCTTCAAGCGTAGCAGGTCAGTCGCATCCTACGCGGATGCGTGGATTGAAATTACTCAAAAAACCGAATCTGTCCAGACTGTGGAGGTCGCATCCTACGCGGATGCGTGGATTGAAATCAAAGACTGCCGAGCGATAAACGAAGTTCCGTCCGTCGCATCCTACGCGGATGCGTGGATTGAAATAGAACTTCAAGGACGGGGCGCCACCCAACGCGGACGGTCGCATCCTACGCGGATGCGTGGATTGAAATTCACGCGAACCAGGCACCGGCAAGACCACGACGGCCGTCGCATCCTACGCGGATGCGTGGATTGAAATCACCCAAGGGGCAGACCAGTCGCACGATCTTTAGGTCGCATCCTACGCGGATGCGTGGATTGAAATGCGAACATGACGAAGAACGCGAGCGTACCGGTTGGGTCGCATCCTACGCGGATGCGTGGATTGAAATCGTCAACACCATCTTGACCAACACCGCAGGCGCACGGTCGCATCCTACGCGGATGCGTGGATTGAAATATCGGTTGCCGAATAGCCAGTCGGACCGCCGATAGTCGCATCCTACGCGGATGCGTGGATTGAAATATGACGTATGCACCGAGTTTTTTAAACGCTGGACACCGTCGCATCCTACGCGGATGCGTGGATTGAAATCTCAAGCGCGTGCACCCGGACGTGCTACTGCAAGAGTCGCATCCTACGCGGATGCGTGGATTGAAATCGCTTTTGTCGCAATAAGTCGACAATTTACGAGGGTCGCATCCTACGCGGATGCGTGGATTGAAATTCCTCGCGATACCGCACGCCGTCGATGGTCACTACGTCGCATCCTACGCGGATGCGTGGATTGAAATGCCGGGGTTATAGTCGAAGAAAACGAACCCTACGGTCGCATCCTACGCGGATGCGTGGATTGAAATCATGCCAGCAACACACCCATCACGGTCACAGCAGGTCGCATCCTACGCGGATGCGTGGATTGAAATACACTTCCAGAGGCCAACAGTAATCACAGAAGGGTCGCATCCTACGCGGATGCGTGGATTGAAATATGTGGTGAAAGGTTTAACTACGTTTTTGTATGGTCGCATCCTACGCGGATGCGTGGATTGAAATACGCTAGTAATAGTGCGGTAGGGGTATGTCGTTAGGGTCGCATCCTACGTAAGCGTCAAATAGCCCCCACCTTGTTGCCAAGATGAGGGCTGGTCTATGCTGGGGTCAAGAGTTGAACACGCGGCAAGTTAGCGGTAACGACGGCGACCAAGGCAGCAAACTGTCCAGGGTTTCTGGATTTTTCAGATCAGGAAGCTGTGGGAGCTGCTCGAATAGGTACGTCAAATACTTGAACGGGTTCAGTCCATTCTCCTTTGCTGTTTCGATGACACTGTAGATGATTGCGCTCGCCTTTGCACCGCGAGGCGTATTGGCGAACAGCCAGTTCTTTCGTCCGATCACAAACGGCTTCATCGACCGCTCGCTGCGGTTGTTGTCAATCTCGAGCCGCCCATCCTGCAAAAACGCCGTCAGCTTGTCCCACTGATTCAGGCTGTAGGCAATCGCCTGCCCCAGCAGACTTTTGGGAAGCGTTCGGGGGCGTTGCTGACGCAACCATGCCAAATAAGCGTCCAAAATGGGCTTGCTTCGCTCCATTCGGACGGTATAGCGTTCCTCTGGTGTCACGTCCTTCAGTTCCCGCTCAATGGCAAAGAGCTGGTTGCAGAACTGAAGCCCTTGCTGAGCTGCTGTTTCATTTTTGTCTTGGGAGGCGGGCAGCGCCTTCAACGCCTCGTCAAACTTGCGACGCGCATGCGCCCAGCATCCAACGAGGGTGACATCCTTCACCTTGTGGTAACCGGCATAGCCGTCCACGTGAAGATAGCCGCCAAACCCCGTCAGAAAGTTCCGGGGATGCTCACCGCCGCGCGTTGTCCGGTAATCGTAGAGCACGATGGGCGGACCCATGCGGCCTGTCCGGTACAACCACAAATAGGACTGCGTCTCTGCGGATCGGCCAGGCTCGCGCAATACCTGCAGCGTCGTTTCGTCGGCGTGCAGAATATCCTGGTTCAGCAGATGCTCCCGCATGCGGTCTGTCAGCAGGGAGAGCCACTGCTCTGCCCCGTAGATCATCCAATTCGCCAGCGTCTGCCGCGAGATCGTCAGACCCATGCGGGCAAACTGTTGCTCCTGTCTGTACAACGGTTGGCTGTCCACGTACTTCTGCGTCATGACATACGCCATACTCGAAGGAGAAGCGAGGCTTCCGGGGTAGACAGGCTCTGGCATCGGAGCCGTGACGATGGGTGTGCGAATTTCCTCTCGTTCACAGCGGCGGCAAGCATACACCTGGCGAACATGACGCACGACTTTCACTTCTGCCGGGATGACCGTGATTTCGTTACGGGTCTCGGTACTCATCTCGTGGAGAGGACCTCCGCAGCATGCGCAAACTTGCTCCGTTTTCGGCAGTTCATAGAGGACCGTTTCCACGGGGAACTGGTCCAGCTTGGATTTGCGGCCAGCAGACTTTTTACGGCTGTACGTAACCGTTTCTACATCCGGTTCCTGAGCGGCAGGAGTCGCCAGCATCTCGGCTTCGTTGAACAGGTTCAGCTCCAGTTGATCCGGATGCGTCTTCTCGCTGGAGGCACCAAAACGTTTTTGCTGGGCCAGTCGGAACTGCTCCTCGTACCATTTGAGCTTGGCCATGAGCTCGGCGTTTTGCTGCTCCAGTTCGAAGCAACGGTCCTGCAGATGTTCCATTGTAATGTGGGGCGTTTCACTTGTTTTTTTCATATATGTTTCATTCGACAACTGAGCAGGAATATCCTGTGCCCTTGTTTGGAAAATAGGCTCAAATGACTGTGCGGGCCGTCACCTCCGGATGTGCTTGGTGTTGTTCAAGTGACAATCCATCGAGCAGCCAGCGCAGCTCACGTCGGGTCATTTTCATCGGCGCAGCGCTTGCATCTGTCGGCCAGCGGAACTTGCCACGCTCCAGCCGACGATAGTAGAGCCAGAATCCGTTATGCTCCCAATAAAGGATTTTTAGTTTGTCTCGCTGTCTGTTGCAAAAGACAAACAGGGCCGATGAAAACGGATCGAGATGAAATCCCTCCTTGACCAGGATAGCGAGTCCGTCAATGGACTTGCGCATATCCGTGCTGCCGCAAGCGAGGTACACCCGATCTGCCTGAATCTCGCTTAACATAAGGTTTTCAACACCTTGACCACATCCGCAAGCAGGGATGGATCAAAGCCGGATCTGATCTCAATGCTTGCCGAACCAACTTTCACAAGCAAGGGCGATGCTGTGTCGGATGTCGATTCTTCCACTTGAAGGGGAACCCACTGGGGTTTGTTGGTTGCTTGTTTTGGCTCATCTTCCCCTTTCAATTTCCGCATCCAATACCAAAGCTGGCGCGGCGTAACCTGATGACGTTCGCACCAGGTCGCGACGCGCTCTCCACTAGCCCGGTAGTCATTGATTCGGGTGCTCCATACCTCTCGAAGCTCCGCTTGCGTCATAAAAAAATCCTCCCACTATAAAGTAATGTTTTCTCCTGTTTTCTCGCTCATTCTCTGTTTTTTAACTTTGACATCTTAAAGC
>NZ_JBYSWV010000024.1:0-72375 GCF_058781555.1 Brevibacillus sp. FW306-2-1A-C05A | reverse complement strand
TCCCCTCCGGTCAACAGTGTTGATCTCATCATACCATGAGGTCTTTTTTCACTGTCTACCATGAGGGGATAATACCATCTGTTTCTGATGACAGTCAGGCTTTTTGTTTTGGCATAAAGGGGCGAAGAGCAGGTAGGCTGAGGCAGGAGAGGAGTCTTTTCCTTTTCATGCGCTCGCTAGTGCTTTTCCTGTGCTTTTCCTGCCCTTTCCCCGCTCGCTGCTGCCTCGCCCTCGCCAAACCGGCTACTCCACCTGGATGCGATCTCCCCGCGTGGTCGGTTGCGAAATGACGAGAAACTCCACGTCTTCGCCGCTCTCGTTTTTCATCTGATGCCGTGCTCCCGGCGGCACTTCTACTCCTTCCTGCGGGCCGATCTCGTGGCGAACGCCCTCCACCTCCAGAACAGCCTGTCCAGAGAGCACAAAGAAAAATTGGCGGGAGCGCTCGTGGTAGTGGCGCACCTCAGCCGTTTCTCTCGGCATCCGCTCAAAAATGACGCTCAGCTCCGTCCCCTTGACCAGATGCCAGCCGTCGCAGTGGTCGCCCCATATGTAGTGCTCCGCATTATGCTTGCTGATTTTCACCATCGCTCGCCTCCTGTTTTTGCTTCTCATCATGACATGCACACGACCAGCCCGCAAGCGTTTCTTTACTTTTTACGGGCGCTATGTTAAAATGTCATCATAACGCAAATGAATATTCGCTTTGTTAATGGAGGAGCCTGTCATCATAGGGTTCTTTTTGTCTTTTTTCAGCCGACAAAAAGAAAACCCCGTGATTACGGGCTCTTTTTGCATCTTACACACAGATTAAAGGGGGAAACCGCATGCTTATTTTTCAACTGGCTGTCATCCTGATCGCCTCCAAAATCGCCGGAGACATCAGCGTGCGCCTCGGACAGCCGTCCGTTTTGGGGAAACTGCTGATCGGGATCGTGCTCGGCCCAACCGTGCTCGGGCTGGTGACCGACACGGAAATTTTGAAAGAAATCAGCCAGATCGGCGTCATCCTGCTCATGTTCATCGCCGGACTGGAAACCGATATCGACGAGTTCAAGCGCACCGCGAAGTCCTCCACCAGCGTTGGCGTGGCCGGCATCATCGCGCCTTTGGCACTCGGCTACGTCGCCGGGATTACGATGGGGCTTTCTTTGTTTGAGGCTCTCTTTTTGGGACTGTTGCTCTCGGCCACCAGCGTAAGCATCTCTGTACAGACGCTGAAAGAGTTGGGCAAGCTAAAATCGAGAGAGGGCGCAACTATCATGGGGGCTGCCGTCATTGACGACGTGCTCGTCATTTTGGCGCTGGCGTTTTTGATGAGCTTCGCTGGCGGCGATGTGAACCTCGGCCTGGTCATTGCGAAAAAGCTCGCGTTTTTCGCAATCGTGATCTTGCTGTCCTGGAAAGTCGTCCCGTGGGTGTTGCGTAAATTCGCGCCGCTGCAAGTCAGCGAGTCCGTGATCTCCGCAGCCCTGATTATTTGCTTCCTGTTCGCTTACTTTGCCGAGTACACGGGCGTTGCCGCCATTATCGGCTCCTATATTGCGGGTGTCGCGATCAGCCTCACCGGCTACAAGCAAGAAATCACCCACAAGGTAGAAACGATCAGCTACGCCGTCTTTGTGCCCGTCTTCTTCACCTCGATCGGCGTCACCGCCCAATTTTCCGGGATCGTGGAAAATCTGTGGCTGATTGCGATGTTGAGCGTGATCGCCATTGTTTCCAAGCTGGTCGGCGGTGCCATCGGCGCAAAACTCACCGGCTTCCCTTGGAAAAATTCGCTCGCCATCGGCGCTGCCATGATATCGCGTGGCGAAGTGGCGCTGATTATCGCGGCGATTGGTTTGGAAAACAACCTGCTGTCTGACGACATGTTTGCCGTCCTGATTGTCGTGGTTCTGGTGACGACGATTGTCACTCCGCCGATGATGAAATGGCTGTTCGCGGACAAAAACACGCAGGAAGAGCAACTTTTGATGAAAAAGAACGGATAGGCGACAAGCCGGGCTGTTCCACGTCAGATGACGTTGGAGCAGCCTTTTTCATTTGGACATCCTTCGCAATCTGTGCCGTTTCGGTTTATGATGGAGAAAAATGGTTCCCGAACACGCAGGAGCTTTTTTTCGCTGCTGTCGAAAAGGATCAGACCATGCAAAGGAGGGTGCCCGGCATGAAAGTCGTCGTAGCGCCGGACTCTTTCAAAGGAAGCCTCACTGCCAAGCAAGTCAGCGAAGCGATTCGCGCAGGCATACGTCGCGCCGATCCGCACGCCGATATCGTCGCCAAACCGATGGCAGACGGCGGAGAAGGTACGCTGCAATGCCTTGTCGACGCGACTGATGGGAAAATCATGACGGCCACCGTCAAAGACCCGCTCGGCCGACCTGTTGCCGCCGAGTTCGGCATTCTCGGCGACGGCGTTACCTGCGTGATCGAGCTGGCTGCCTCTTCCGGCCTGTATCTCATCTCCAAAGCGGAGCGCAACCCGCTTCGCACCACTACCTACGGCTTCGGGCAACTGATCGTAGCTGGCCTCGACCTGGGCTGCCGCCGCTTTATTCTCGGCCTCGGCGGCAGCGCTACGAACGATGGCGGCGCGGGCATGCTGCAAGCTTTGGGCTACAGGCTGCTCGACCAGGCCGATCAGCCCTTGCCCTTTGGCGGGGGAGAGCTTTCCCGCCTGAGCCGCATTGATTGCAGCCAAAAAGACAAGCGGCTCGCTGAATGTCAGTTTGTCATCGCCTGCGACGTCACCAACCCGTTTGTCGGTCCAAACGGCGCTTCCCACGTATTCGGCCCGCAAAAAGGGGCCACCCCGGAAATGGCGCTCGCGCTGGACGAGCATTTGCGCCATTTTGCAGACGTGATGGAGAAAAGCCGGGGAATCGCCATTCACGATCTGCCGGGAACAGGCGCTGCGGGCGGTGTGGCAGGGGCGCTTCTCGCCTTTCTCGGCGGCGAGCTGCGGGCGGGGATTCAGATTGTCATGGAGACAACCCGCCTCGCTTGCGCCATGCAGGGCGCCGATCTCGTCATCACCGGAGAAGGCCAGGTGGACGCGCAAACCGCCCGAGGAAAAACTCCGTGCGGCGTAGCCCAGCTCGCGCAGCAATTCGGCATCCCCGTCATCGTGCTGGCGGGTTCCATCGGCGAAGGGATCGAAGCGTTGTATGAAAAAGGCGTCACCGCCGTCGTCAGCATCGCCAATCGGCCGATGACGCTGGATGAGTCCATGCGGGACAGCGCGGCGCTTCTGGAGCAGGCGGCTGAGCAGGTTATGCGGATTTGGGCTAGTCGGAGCGGTTCATGAGGACTGGGGCGTGGGGGCAGGTGGTTGGTTGGCTTTCGGAGTTAGTTCGGTTGCGGCTGCACAGTCGGCTTGGTTGTGGCTCCACTGCCAACTCGACTGCCGTTCCATTGCCCCACTTGCCTGCCCTTCCCCGCCAAAAAAGCTCTCCCACAGCAACATGCTGCCAAGGGAGAGCTTTTCGTCGTCTACTTCGTTTCCCGATGCAATGTATGGCGCTTCAGGCGGGGCGAATACTTTTTCAGCTCCAGCCGCTCGGGATTGGTTCGCTTGTTTTTGGTCGTGATGTAGTTGCGATCTCCTGTTTCGGTGCATTGCAGCGTAATGTTGACGCGCATGTCGATTTCCTCCTTTTTGTCTTACACTTGCATCTCTACGACGGTGCTGGAAGTGGGTAGCGGGTCAGGCAGCTTGGCCCAGTCCGAACGGTACTCCTCATCCGTCAAGAGACAAGCATCCAACTGCTCTGTCACCGCTTCCCGGTCCAGGCCGATGCCGATGAACACAAGCTCTGTCATCCTGTCCCCGTGCTCCGGGTCCCAGGCGCGCTGCAAATCTGGTTCTTCCGCCAACAGCGCTTGCCTTTCCTCGGCAGGCAGCGCAGCCGCCCAAAAGCCTGCCGTACCGACCTCGATCGAAGGCCCTGCCTGGCTGAGCGTCATAGCCAGATCGTTGCGCGTCGCCAGCCAGAAAAAGCCTTTGGCCCGCACGACATCCTCCGGCCAGGCCGACAGCCACTCGCCAAACCGCTCGGGGTGAAACGGCCTGCGCGCACGATAGACGAAGGAAGAAATGCCGTACTCGTCCGTCTCTGGCGTATGCTCTTCTTTTTGCAGCTCGGCGATCCATCCTGCCGACTGGCTGGCCGTTTCAAAATCAAACAGTCCCGTATTCAAAATCTCATGCGGGTCCACCTGTCCACGCACCGCCCGAATAAAGCGGGCCTTTGGCTGCAATTTGCGCAGCACTGCCTCCAGTTGCTCCAGCTCTTCCGGGTCTACCAGGTCGCATTTGTTCAAAATGAGGACGTCGCAAAACTCAATCTGGTCGATCAACAGGTCGACCACTTCCCGAGTATCGTCCTCCCCCACTGCCTGATCCCTGTCCAGAAGACTTTCTCCCGAGGAAAAGTCATGCCAGAAACGGTACGCATCTACGACCGTCACCATCGTGTCCAGCCGGGTCAAGGCAGACAGGTTGATGCCGTTTTCCTCGTCGACATACGTAAAGGTCTGGGCGACAGGAACAGGCTCGCCGATCCCCGTCGATTCGATCAGTATGTAGTCATACCGTCCTTCGCGCGCCAGCCGCTCCACTTCTGTCAGCAAATCCTCGCGCAGCGTACAGCAGATGCAGCCGTTCGACATTTCCACGACCTTCTCGTCTACGCGGGAAACGCCCCCTCCTTGCGCTACCAATGTGCCATCCACATTCACTTCGCTGAGGTCGTTGACGATGACGGCGACGCGCATGCCTTCCCGATTGTTCAAGACGTGATTGAGCAATGTTGTTTTTCCTGCCCCCAGATAGCCGCTCAGGACGGTTACCGGGATTCTTTTATCGGTCATAAGCTGATCTCCTTTGCGCTACAAAACGTAATTATTACGATTTAATAAACATGCTAGCGCAATGCTCTTTCGCTTGTCAAGACAAATCGTAATCATTACGTTTAAACACAGTAATGATGAAATAACCCCACCCCCGCTCTTATTTCTTCGTTTGCTATAATCAATTTATGTCGCAATGGAAAGTAGGAGCAGATGTGACTTTATACGGATTTTACACAGATGAATCAGGAAACAACGGCTTCAATGATATGAGAAATCAACCCGTTCTCTGCTACGCGGGCATCCTGGTCCCCATCCATTACCAGGTGCATTTGCATCATGAGGTCCAGAAAATCAAAGACAATCTGGAAAAAGATATAAAGGCCACCATTCACGGCATACCCGCTGAGCAGTTTCCACATATCGACTTTTTTAAAAAGTTTGAAATCCACGGAAAGGCGTTTATTGACGGTGAAAATTTCTACTATAACTTATCGGATCGCCAACGCTTCAAAGTGGTGGAAGAGTTGTTGTCTTTAGTGAAGGCTTCAGAAGTAAAGGTAGTGGCTGCTCTAGTCAACAAACAGCTTTACCAGACCCAGACACGTGAAACCAACCATAACCGTATGCATATCCATGCGTATACGGAACTTGTTCGCTGCCTTTCCAACGAGCTGAGCCGTGCTGACTCGTATGCGTTTGTCATTTGTGACGACGGCAAGCCGAGCGAGCTCAACCATTTTCGTGACGCGCTGCGAAATCCGGTCAATCGCAGGGTGTATCCCGACCTTCAGGTAAAGCTGTCGCACGATCATAATGGAAACCTGATCCAACTGGCTGATATGATTAACTTCATCACCTCTGTTCATTTCCGGCATCGTTACGGCTTCCCTCCGCGAAAACGACACCAGGCCGCCATCCTCGATGTGTATGCGCGACATCTGGACTCCAAGCTCATCATCTGGGAATACAAATAAAAAAGAGGAGGACGCACACAACGTGCGAACTCCTCTTGTCGGTCGTACACAACGTGCGACCTATTCCTACCCTATCCAAAATCACCGGACGATATGTCAGAATAAATTAAGACATTCTGTTCATAGGTCAATGCATGAGCTACGTACAGAATGCCTTAATTTTCATGTGGATTTAGTCGTACACAACGCGCGAGCAAATCCACATCTATAATTGTACGTTTGCGAAAGGAAGTTGTCAAGCATAACGGAGAAAAAAAGGCTTCGCCCATCTTTTTAGCGAAGCCTTCGCTTCACTTGTGTCGATCCTTACGCTACTTCACCCGCTTCATCGCCACCGCTTCCCCATACGCGCCGATGACCGGCTGATACAGGTTGCGGTTGTTCAACTGGTCCTGGCTCACTACCGGGGTCGGACGATTCATTTTCCATGTAATCTGGCTGTACACATTGCCTGTGGCGGTCGGCATCGTGACCAAAATATCTTTGACCTGGTCGTTGTTGCTGTCAGTCACGTGCAGCTTCGGCAGCAAACCTTTGTCGCGCGTGCCCACCGAAATGAACGTCTGTTGGTTGTCTTTCCCTTCGCGAACCACAACGCGCAAATTCTCGGCCGTCTGGTTCATCGACATGCCCATCTTGTCGCCTACCAAAAAGATGTGGTCTTTGATACCGTCGCCTGTCACATCTGCGTATTTCGTATCCAGCACAAATGTACTGTCGCTTTTCATGCTGAACCCGCTATTGATCGAAACATCCGGCGAAGGCAAGTTGTCGACATCGGTTTTTTCCACTGTTACCCCGAGCAACTGCGGCTTTTGGTCCACGATATTCCACACGCTGGTTGCCACGGCAATATGGTCCTGATTGTTTACTCCCCAAATATTTTGCTTGCCCATCCAGCGCAGATTGCCTTTGGCGTCGCGAAATGGCACCAGCTCCACGAGCTTTTGCACGTAGCCGTCCGTCGGCTTTTGCAGCTTGCCGTTGGCCTGATAAATCCCTTGATTCAGGTACGTTGTTTTATTGGCAGATAAATCAAACGTGCTGACTGCTTTTGTGCGCAAATTCGTTACTTTCGCTTGAAACCCGTCGGTAAACTGAACGGAAAACGGAATGTTGTGCTGCGGTTGCAGCAGGACAACTGGAGCATACGTTTGTGACTGTGACGGAAGGGCATTCGCATGAACCGGAGAGGCCCCCAGTCCTGATGTCATGAGAATAGCGCCGCTACATACGATTGTTGCCATCGTTCTTTGCCAAAGTTTCATGATATTCTCCTCCTATGTAATTGGGCATGCTATTTCTTTCCAGATTGTTACACCCGTGTCTTTCCTTCCCTCTCTTCTCTCTAAACGAGATGGACAGGTCAAATGTTGCTAGTAAATAATTCCTAAGTTTTCTCGCCATTTTTACCGATTTGCAACAACTTCGCCGAAAAGGCAGGCTACAATAGAGTCAAACGGAAGCTGCTGCAGAAAGGAACAATCACAAATGAAAAAGGCTTGGCTTTTGTCTGCCGCGATCTGCGCTTCTCTCGTGAGCGGTTGCGGCCTGGCAGATACCCCTAACGAACTGATGCGCGCCCCCTCTGCTGACGGCGATCAAAAATCGATCAATCAGGCTGTCATGCAATTTTTGCCTGCGGGCTCACAGTTGGCTGTGCCGCTCCACCCCGCAGAGGCGAGCGCCGTCTCTCTTCAAGACCTGAACGGCGATGGAACCCCTGAGGTCGTCGCTTTTTACAAGTCGGAGAAAACGGATTACGAAATCGGCGTGCTGGTGCTTTCGCAAAAGCAAGGAAACTGGCAAAAGCTGACCTCCTTTACCGGGATTGGCAATGAGCTGGACTACGTCTCGTTTCACGATCTCAACGGCGACCAGATTCCCGAAATGCTGATTGGCCTGGGCGGCGGCGACGGTCTGAACAGAGAGCTGTCCGTGTACTCGATTACCGACGACAAAACCGCGGAGCTGATGAAACAGCCCTACTCCGTCATGGCGGTGGGCGACTTGACCGGGGACAAACAGACCGAACTGGCCCTGGTCCTGCACGACCACAGCAATTTCACCTCCAAAGCCGAGCTGTTTGGGGCCAAAGACGGCCAAATCGCCAAGCTGACCGAGATCGCGCTGGACGGCTATGTGAACGGATACGAGCAAGCGCTTATCGGAAAAGCGTCCCCTACGCAAAATGCCCTGTTCATCGAAGCCGGGGTAGGGGCGCACTCGGCCGCCACCGACATGCTCCTCTGGGAAAATGGCACCTTGCACAACCCGTTGGTCAAAGTCGAGGGCGAAATGGATTTGACCTTCAAGCCCTACCCTTTGTACAGTGAGGATATTAACGGGGACGGCATTATCGAGATCGGCACCAGAACACAGCCGCCCGGCACAGAAGAGCTGGCCATGGTCGAAATTCCCTGGATCTCCTCCTATTTTCAATGGGACGGCAAGACCGGGCTGAAGCATGTAGAGGATCATTACCAAAACTATGACCTGGGACTCGATCTGAGAATACCGGAAAAATGGAGCGGAAAATTCACGATTGCCGCCAGTCCCAACGCCAATTCGCACATCATCCGCTTTTTCTACTACGGGGAAAACGGGAAAAATAAAGCCGAGCTTTTGACGCTCCAAACCGTTCCGCAAACCGAATGGAACAAATTCGAGAACGGCCTCAAACAAAAGCAAGTGCCCTACGTTCTTTTGAAGGAAGAAGGAAAACAGGTCCTGATCGCGATCCTTCCGCAAACGACACCAAGCCTCGGCAAGTCTGCCATGCAGGAGTACCGCTCTATGCAGCTCACAGCAGACGAGATACGCCAGCTTTACAAGCCTTTATCCATTTCGTGATAAAGGCCAATGCTGTTTTCCTTGTACCGATCCGCCTGCGAGCGAAAAAAGTCGAAATCAGACCAAGGGGATTTGTTTATGAAGGTTTTATTGCTTGAAGACGAAAAATCAATTCGCGATTTTGTGCGCATCAATCTGCGGCGCGAAGGCTGCGAGGTCATTGAGGCGGCGACAGGCGAAGAAGCGCTGGAAATCGCGCAAGCGCAAAGCGATATCGAAATCGCGATTCTCGATGTGATGCTGCCCGGCATCGACGGCTTTGAAGTGTGCGGACAACTGCGCAAAAAATACCCGCGACTCGGGATCATCATGCTTACTGCCAAGAGCCAGGAGCTGGACAAAGTGATGGGGCTGGAGTTCGGGGCCGACGATTACGTGTCGAAGCCGTTCAGTCCGGCTGAGCTGTTGGCCCGCGTAAAGGCATTGCACCGCAGGCTGGCTCCCCTCCCCGCTCTTGTGGAGGACAAAAATACGATTGATATCGCTCCCTTCACCCTGCTGCTCGATGAGCGGAAGCTGACGAAAAAGGATCAGGAAATTGTCCTGACCCCGAAGGAGTTTGCCATTATCAAGCTGCTGGCCGAAAATGCCAACAAAGCGATCAGTCGCGACGAAATTTTGACGAACGTCTGGGGACAGTTTTTCGTCGGGGACTTGAAAATCGTGGATGTGAACATCCGCAGGATTCGCCAAAAAATCGAAGACGATCCTGCCCACCCGGCCTTCCTGGAAACAGTCTGGGGGTACGGATACCTTTGGCGGAAGGACGCTCCTGATGAAAGGAATTAGAAGCAGGCTCGTCTTTTACTTCGGCATGATCTTGCTGTTGATCGTGCTTCTGTTGGAGGGACTGTTTTACTGGGCGGTCCATACGTACTACTTCGGAACTGCTACCGAAGCGTTGGAGACGCGCAGCACGACCTTCACCAATTTTATTAACAAGTACGCAACCGGCTATCGCTTAAAAGACAAGGCCCGCTATATTTTGGAAAACGTATCGAGCCAGGAATACGCCAAAATCGAGGTGCTCGACCTAAACGGCAAGGTCATTCTCAACTCGTACGGCTTCCAGACGGGAGAGCTTGTCCAAACCTCGGACGTCATGGAAGCGATCAGGGGGCAAAAAGGACTGTTCGTAGGCCGAACGCCCCAGTCGCGCGAGCGGGTCATTGCCGTGTCCAATCCCCTCACCTTCGGGTCTGAATACGTCGGCGTCCTCCGCTACACGATCTCGGCAGAGCCTCTTTATCAGGCGGTCAATCGCATCGCCTTGTACGGGCTGGGCGTCGGGGCTGGCGTCGTCCTGCTGGCTTTTGCCCTCAGTCTGCTCATGGCCAAACGGATCGTCGACCCCATCGAGGACCTGACGAATGCCGCGAAGCAAATGGCAGAGGGCAACTTCACCGCCCGCGCTCCGAAGCGCTACGACGACGAGGTCGGGACGCTCGCCGATACGTTCAACTACATGGCAGCAGAGATCGGCAAAAACGAAAAGCTGAAAAACGACTTCATCTCCTCCGTCTCCCACGAACTGCGCACGCCGCTGACCTCGATCAAGGGTTGGGGAGAAACGCTCCTCTCCGGCGGCCTGGAGGAGCCGGAGGAAACAATGCTCGGGCTGGAAGTCATCTCCAAGGAAACCGACCGCCTCATCGGCCTCGTGGAAGAGCTGCTCGACTTTTCGAAGTTCCAGTCCGGCGAAATGAAGCTGTCCCGCGAGTTGCTCGATTTGCGCGAAATTCTCGACGACATGCACGTCCAGTTCGCCATCCGCGCCCAGGAAAAGCAGATTGATTTTCAACTGGCGCTCCCGTCCGCTCCCCTGACCGTCATGGGCGACCGCAACAGGCTGAAGCAAGTGTTCGTCAATCTGCTGGACAACGCCTTCAAATTCACGCCAAAGGGCGGTACGATTTCCGTGACAGCGACAGCCTCGGAGGGAAGGCTGACGGTCACCGTCGCGGACAGCGGAGAAGGGATTCACCCGAATGACTTGCCGCACGTCACGGAAAAATTTTTCAAAGGACGCTCCAAGCTGTCTGGCAGCGGACTCGGGCTCGCGATCTGCAAAGAGATCATTCAGTTGCACAAAGGAGGCTTTTTGGTCAATAGCAAGCAAGGACATGGCACTTCGATCATGGTAGAACTGCCTCTCGCCCTTGGCCCTGAGGAAAATTTTCCGGCAAGCTAGCCGTGCTGTCGTAAATCGCCCTTGAAACGACAAACAAGCGCCCTGACTGATTTGTCGGCACACAGCAAAAAGGAAACCCTGACCAAGCGGGTTTCCTTTTTCACGCGTTTACGATTAAAATTTGTTCGTAATCACCAGCTCATCCAGTCCAAAGCGGGCTGTCGGATAAGCTTGAACGCTTGCTTTGCCGAGCGTCAGCATCAATGTCGGGATGTAGCGGGACGGGATGTTCAGCTCTTTGATGAGCGCATCGCGATCGTATCCGCCCATTGGGCATGTGTCGTAGCCTTTGGCTTTTGCCGCCAGCATCAGTTGCATCGCCGCGTAGGAAGAGTTGCGGATGGCTTCGTCGCGGGCGATCTCCGGATTGTTTTTGTAAGCTCCTTCGATTTGCGCGATCATGTTGTCACGCACTTGCTCGGTGACGTATCCTTTTTCGAGGGCAGCGTCATAAACCGGGCGCGCCGACTTGTACGCCTCCAAATCTCCGAGTATGATGATGGTGGCATACGCATCCACGACTTGCTGCTGACCGTAAGCGATCGGCAAAAGTTTTTCCTTGATCGCTGGATCCGTCACGACGAGAAAACGCCAATGTTGCAGATTCCAGGAAGACGGAGCGCTTGCCGCGAGACGCAAAATCTCGTTCAGCTCTCCTTGTGGAATCGTTACGTTCGGATCGTATTTGCGCACGCTGTGGCGTGCTTCCATCACTTGTTCAGCCGTCATTTTCAGTTCCGTAGTCATGAGTTTTCTCCCCTCCATGTGTCCATTGCCTGTTCCAAATATATAACTTACTTTAATATAGTTACAAACGTTATTCAATCCCTTTTTCTTCCCGATTGCAGTTTGACGGGAGAAGGACAAGGGCACGCTGATACATACTTTATTGTTTGGAGGAGTTTTGCTTGAAATACACGGATAACATTGTCATCGTCACAGGCGGCGGGCAGGGCATCGGACTTGCCGTCGCCACCATGTACGCTGCGCACGGCGCTCACGTCGTCATCGCCGAGCGCAATTCCGAGGCTGGCGAAACTGCTGTCCAGAAAATAAACGGAGCAGAAGCAATCGCAGGCTCGGCCGCTTTTGTCCAAACGGATGTGAGCGAGCCCGAGCAAATCGAGAATCTGATGCAAACCGTTGACGCCCGCTGGGGACGACTCGACGTGCTCATCAACAACGCCGGCTTGTCGGTCTGGGAATCCCCCTACGACCTGACCGTCGAAGCGTGGGACCGGATTTTGAACACGAACCTGCGCAGCGTCTTCCTCGCTTCGCGGGAAGCGGCGAAGATCATGCGACGAAACGGCGGCGGCGCCATCGTCAACCTGGCCTCGACCAGAGCCCACATGTCTGAACCGCACTCAGAGGCGTATGCAGCATCAAAAGGAGGCATTTTGGCGCTCACTCACGCTTTGGGCGTATCGCTTGGCCCCGACGGGATTCGCGTGAACGCCATCTCGCCAGGCTGGATTGAAAACGGCGATTACACGGCACTGCGCCCGCTCGATCATGCGCAGCATCCCGCAGGCCGCGTCGGCACGCCCGACGACATCGCCCGCGCCTGCCTCTTTTTGACGCAAAAAGAAAACGACTTTATCACCGGAACCGAGCTGGTCGTGGACGGCGGGATGACCCGCAAAATGATTTACGAGCCATAAAGCTAAACCAATGCCTCTCCTCCTGAATACTTTGTGGGTAACGAGAGATAAAGGAGGAGTTCCATGTCTTTTGAAGAGGAAGATCTCAGGTTGCTCGCTCTCTGGCTGCTGGCGATTGGCTATCTGATTCTCGCCTTCACCGAATTGGCCGCTCTTGGATACTGGTAATGCGAAAGAGCCACTCCCCCATGCATGACAAATGGGCAGTGGCTCTTTCTTTTCCTCGTTTGCTTATGTTACCAGGTTCGGAATGGAGGCGAGCCTGGCGCCTGATGCTGAATTTGCTCCATGATCGGATAGCCGTAAGCCAAAATAATCAGGAAGGCGACCAGTCCGACCCATACAGGCCAACGCTCCAAAATGCGCGGAACTTCCTGGGTAGTCTCGGTTTCGGCAATCGGATACTCGGTGTTTCCTTTTGGTGCGTAGAATGTCAGGTACAGCAGGATGAGAATCAGCAGAACCGCCGATACAAACAGCAGCCCTCCGCCAAACGCCATGACGCGTTGGTAATCCATCCAGCCGAGCGCAGTCGGATGGTCCATGTACGTCGTATAGTCCGTGCGGCGCGGCGCCCCTTGCAGCCCCATCGTATGCATGGCGAGCGACATCAGGAACATCCCTACTGCCCAGAAGACGGTTTGCACCATCCCCATGCGGTTTGCCGTCTTGGTCAGCTTACGCCCTGTCAAGGCCGGCACCAGCCAGAAGCTGACCCCGAAGAAGGTGAGCGCAACTGCGGCGCCGACTGTAATGTGGAAGTGCCCTGTTACCCAAATCGTATTGTGCACCACGGCGTTGAGCTGGTTACTTGCGTTGATGATTCCGCCCGCACCGCCCGGAATGAAGAACAGCATTCCCACAAACGGGGCGAAGAAGCGAACGTCTGTCCAAGGCAGTTTCTTGAACCAGCCGAACAGACCGCTGCCGCCTTTTTTGCGACCTGTCGTTTCAAAGACTGCAAACATCGAGAACGCCGTCATCAGCGACGGAATGACCACGATCAGCGTCAACGTGACGTGAATCATTTTCCATCCGGCGGAAATTCCCGGCTCCATCAACTGGTGGTGGAACCCGACCGGAATGGAGAACAGCAAGAGACAGATAAAAGCGAGGCGACTGAGCGAATCACTGAACACATGGCCGCCGATAATGCGCGGAACACATACGTACCAGGCCATGTAAGCGGGCATCAGCCAGAAATAAACGAGCGGGTGACCGAAAAACCAGAACAGCGTGCGGCTGAGCATGATGTTGATTGTCGGCACCAGTCCGAGCGACCACGGAATGAGCTGGAACAGCACCTCGACGGCTACCGGAAGGGTCGCGATAATCCACATGATGTAAGTCGTGACCGCCATGAAGACGAACAGCGGAGAGTTTTTCCCCGGATTTTCCCGTCTCCATTTGCGGTAGCTGGCAAAAACCCCGAAGCCCGCCAGCCAACTGCCCACTACGAGCAAGGCCGAGCCGATGTAAAAATACGGCGATGCTTTCAGCGGAGCGTAGAAGGTGTACAAGACCGAAGCTTCATTCATCAAAATCGTGACGACAGCCATCGAGGTGCCTGTCACCATGAGAATCCAGCCTGCCCAGCCGAATTTCAGCGCTGCTCCATGCAAGGAACCGCCTGTCGTGCGAGCTACCCCGGAGAAAATAAAGCCGACGATGAAAAACGTGGTAAAAATGAGTGCCATCAATACGCCGTGAGCTGTCAAGATTTGATAGTAGTTCGTCCAGCTTGGCAGTTCTATGATACCGCCGCGCACCATTCCCTGAAGCATACCTGCCAATGCAGCCAGCCCGAAGGCGATATACGCCACCCACACATACGACAGACTAAGTTTAGCCGCCGAACGCTGTATCGGAACGTGGGGAATCGAATCGTCTATTTTTCGTGCGATTACCATAGGGTTCACCTACCTCTATTTCACAATAATCGTGGTCGCCATCACCTGATGGCCGGCGCCACAGTATTCGTTGCAAAGAATCAAGTACTCGCCTGGCTTGTCAAACGTATAGCTGGCCGAGCTGATATGTCCCGGCAAAACCATGAAGTTGACGTTCGTTTCAGGAATCTGGAATCCGTGAATGACGTCCGGACTGGTGACGTGGAAGTTGATCGTCGAGCCTGCCGCGACCTCCATCTTCGTCGGCGAGAAGCCGAAGGCAAACGCCGTCATGTAAGCGTCGTACTCCTTGTCCCCTACCTGCTTCAGCCCCGGTTTGTCAAAAGGAGGGGTTTCCATCACCTGTTCGGGGTCGATCATTTCCATACTGCTTGGCGGGGCCATCCCCATCGCAAACGCATTGACGCACAGCAACAGGACAAACAGCGCCAGTCCGCCCGCACCAAGCATCAGCCATATTTTTTCATAACGGTGCAAATGCATAAGTATCCTCCTTCTCTTCCTCTATTACGCCCGGTCCAGGAAAAGCCCGAATACACCCAGCCAACCGACGAGAATGATGCCTCCCACAATTAACACAGCGGCAAACGTTCCCTTCAGTTCCTCTTGCTCTGGCTGTGTCTTTTTTTCTTTTGATTTTTTGCCTTGTTTCAATTTGTCGATTTGCGTCTCCATCGCACTGTTCTCCTTTCTGTGTGCCGCGCAGGCGCATCATATCTTTCACGCCTTCATTCTACCCCTGGGACCAGTTGGAAGTAATTCGGGGAAATCCCCTAAAATGATCAGGGAAACTCCTGATTCTGCCCGGTTTGTGTCACAGGTTCGACAAAAAAAGCCGATTTCTGCAAGAGCAGATCGGCTTTAACGGTTTTGGAGAGGCTTACCGGTATTTGATTTCGATCAATTTTCCAGTAGTGGCGTCGACGAAGCGGTAGCTGTCCTCCCGTTTTCGCTGATAGACCAGTTTCGGCTCAGGTGCGCGCTGATCTTCGTACTGTTCCCAGTAATACACCAGCTCCAGCTCGACTTCCTTTTGATACGTTTCTTTGGCTTCCTGGGCGCTGACCAGCTTCGTGGCAGCAGGCAAGGCGATGTCAGGGTGGATCGGGTGGAAACTCAGCCCTGTAACCGCGCCTGTCACCTGATCGATGCCAACCCGGTAAAATTCATCCGACACGGGGATTCCGTTGCGTTTCCCCTGAAAATTGAAGTAATACTCACGCGGCTCGTTCCTTTTTTCCAGCTTGCTTTTGTCCACCCAGTCCGGGATTGCTTCATCATGTCTGAACGTAAACAGCGTCAGCTCGGAAACAGCCGGATCGAGGTATGGCTGCAGCGCGGCAATCGCTTTTTTCCGCGCTTCGTCGACGCTGATTTTTTGCTTTTGCTCCTGTCTTTCCGGCAGGTACAGATGAAAGTCGATCAGGCGGTCGCTGGCAGCATCAGTCGTAAGCGTAATGGTTTCAAAAGCCTGATTGGCCTTTTCCGTGAAGTCCATCCAGTGGTACGACTCAATCGCCTGCAGTCCTTCCCGCAGATTGTCCTTGTGATCGTCGTATTCAAAAGTAGCGCCTGCAACGTCAATGCCAAACTGCGACTTCAGCCATTGCTCGGCCTCTTTTTGCGAAGCGATTTTGATGGTCTTCCCTTCTCCTTTTACCTGAACGCTCTCCTTGGCCTGCTGGTCTGGCTCGTCCAGCACCTCTCCGGTGAGGGCGTCGATTCTGTACACACCGTATGGCTGATAAACAAGCATCGGCTTCTTCTCCTCTGCCCTGCCAGGCGCGGAGTAGGAAGTCGGCTGCTCGGCTACGTATTCCAGCTCCATTTTCAACTTATCCTGATAAATTTGCTTTGCTTTTTCCAGGGAGATCGCTTTTTGCGGGTCGGGCCATTTTACCTCGTCAGGCCGGATTTGATTGTACGCGTCAAAGCGGATGACATGCCCGGCGTGGTCGACAGAAACCGAGAGCGCGTTGCCATCGAGCGCAATCTGATTGATTAGCGTCTGGTAGTAGACGGTAGAGTTTACCCATTCGATCATGGCGCCTTTGCCGTCGCCTATCCCTGCTTTTCCTCTGCTTAGCGCTTTTGACTGCTTGAATTGGCTGGCATCCTTGCCGAGCATGCTGGCGAGAAACGCATCGGCCTTTTCGCGCGCCAGCTTTTCGTCCGGGTAGTCAGCAGACGCCCAGGCCGGATTTTTCACATCCAGGTAAAGCAGTCGCCCCGTCTGGGCATCCAGCTCGATTCTGGCCGTTGCGTAGGCAAGGCGGCTTTTCTCTGCTCCTGTTTCCGGCCGATCCGTCAGCAGCACAGTCCAGACCTGATGTGGATAGTTCCGGAAGCTCGGCTTGCCTACGGACTTTCTTTCCAGGCGTAGCGCCTTTATTTCCGGAATGGCTTCCTTCAGCTTGTCCAGCGTGTTTTGCACTTCCTGGGAAAACTCCTTTTGTTGCGGCAGTTGCTCCTGCGCGCTGCCTGCTGCTTCTGCCTGCGGCGGCATTGTCCAGATCGGCGTGGCAGCCAGCAAGCAAGCCGCGACGGCCGTCATGACAGACTGGTTGATCCTCTTCATCTCGATCCTCCTGATAACCTGTTTTGGGTATTTTTTACACGTTCACCCAATAGACGGACAAACCAGCCGTCAGGTTACATAATCTTCCAATCTCTGCCGCAATAAAAAAACACGCCCTGGCACAGCGGCAAGGGCGTGTTGAAGCGTGAGCATTGGACCTTTATTCAAAATCAAGCCAGCCTTTTTTGATGGCATACCGCACCAGATCGGGACGCGTGCGCAAATGCAGCTTTTCCATGATGTGCGCCTTGTGCGACTCGACGGTCTTCACAGAAACGGTGAGCTGCTCCGCGATTTCCTTGTTGCTGAAGCCTTTGGCGATCAGCACGAGCACTTCTTTTTCACGATCAGTCAAAATCTCGTACTTGGCCTGCTCCTCGCCGTTTTTGACCATCTGCAAAAATTCCTCGATCAGCGATTTGGTCGCTGACGGATACAAATAGGCCATGCCGTTGTTCACCGAGCGGATCGCGGCGATCAGATCGAGATCGGGAGCGCTTTTCAAAATATATCCGGCAGCTCCGGCCTGCAGTACGCGGAACAAGTATTCTTCGTCGTCGTGCATGGTCAGGACGAGCACCTGAATGTCCGGCGCCGCTTCCTTCAGTCTTGCGGTCGCGGTCAGGCCGTTCTCCCCCGGCGGCATGCTCAAATCCATCAGCACCACGTCCGGGCGAATTTCCAGGGCTTTTTCGCAAGCTTCCTTGCCATCAGCCGCATAGCCGACGACCTCCATGTCCTCCTGGGCGTTGATTAGCATGCCCAACCCGGACCGTACAATCGCATGATCGTCAGCGATCAAGACGCGAATCGTCATCCAAAATCCCCTCCTCTGGCAACGGAATACGGACGATGACAGTCGTCCCCTCTTGGGGCGCCGAGCGAATATCGACCGTACCTCCGAGCAGTTGCGCCCGTTCCTTCATGCCGAACACGCCAAGCCCTTTGCCGAAATTCAACGTCTTCTCCACCTCAAAGCCGATACCGTCGTCCACTATCGTTACAACTACTTCTTTTTCGCGATTCTCGAACATGATCCCGAGCTGGCTCGCCTGCGCGTACTTCGCCGTATTGGTCATGGCCTCCTGAACGATCCGGTACAGCGCGGTTTCCATCGGGGCCGAGTACCGTCGCTTCTCTCCCTGCACGTGCAGCTCGACCTGGATGTGAAACGTCTTTTCCACACGCTTCATCAACGAGCGCAAGGCGGGCAACAGACCGAGGTCATCGAGAGCGGACGGGCGCAGCTCCAGCGCCATGCGTTTGACTTCCTCCATCGCCCTGGATGTCATGTTCACCAGCTCTGTTACATGCTGCATGACCGCTTCGCCCGGATTGCCTTGCCTGACCACATTCAGTCCAACCAAAATACTGTAAAGCGCCTGCCCGATACCGTCGTGCAGCTCGCGGGCAATACGCTTGCGTTCCTCTTCCTGAGCCTGAATGGCAAAGTGGGTCAGCTTGTGCTGGTAACGCTCTTTTTCCGCACGCTGCTGAGCCGACATGTCGCGCAAAATCATCACCAGCTTGCCGCCTGATTCTTCAGGCAAGCGGGCAGAGCTGGCCGCTACGGGATAATCACGCCCGTCTTTTGTACGGAGCTTCATTTCAAAGGACGGCATTTGTACGCGTTTGAAAAAACAGTCCGTACAGCTCGTCTCCTCCATACAGGTTGCCATCCCCAAGCAAAGCTCGCAAATATGCTTTTCCCGGATCAGCTCGTCTTCGGTCCAACCCGTCATCTGCTCCAGCGCGGCGTTGGCCCTGACGATCCGGCCCTCATGGTCAATCACCAGGATGGCGTCACTGACGTTGGCAAAGATGGACTGCATCAGGGATATGGCTTCATTGGATGTCCCCAGATCTTCTCTCCACGTACTCATGCGCTCCTCCTTTGAGACAATCATCTAAATGCTATTGTAGAGTTTACATGGGCGGTTGTGTATCAGGGAATTCCCTTAACCTGCGCGGGCTGGCGCGCTGAGGGCATTGACAATACTATACATTAGATTATTATCTAATTAGACTATTATTTAATATGAATAAAGGAGCCTTCGTATGCCACATTCTCCTGCTTTTGTCTCATGCAGCAAGCGGCTGCTTTTTTCGCCTGTCACTTCCGCAGATTTTGCCGAGTTGCTAGCCGTCTACAACTCCAATCCCGATTATATGGAGTGCGCCTTCGGGAAACGCGTCGTCACCGTCCGGGAGGTGGAGGCCGATCATCTGGAAAACCTCGCCCTCGAGGACTCCTACAGCATGGCGCTGCGCGAATCTGCCAACGGCAACATCATCGGGATTGCACAGTTTATTCTCTGCAATCCGCGGGACAAACAACCTTGGCTCGGGCTTATCATGCTGCACAGCGACTGTCAAGGCAAAGGCTACGCCAAAGAGTTTCTCGACTGCCTGATCCAATGGTACCGGGAACATGGCTATACGTCCCTGCACCTCGCCGTCCTCGCCAAAAACAGCAAGGTCGTTCCGTTTTATGAAAAGTACGGCTTCACGGCCTACGAGGAACGGGAGCATGCGACACTCGGCCGGGTCATTTGCATGGCGTACGCTTTTTGAACAAAACAAGGCACCAGCCCGCCGCTCCCCCATATATCTGAATAGAAGCATGCTGTTAGCTTGCAAAAAGTCGGGAGGAGCATCGGAAATGCCCGGTAAATCTGCCCTTTTGCTTTTGACAGGCGCGGCGACCCTGTTCATTGTCGGCACAGATGTGTTTGTCGTCTCGCCCCTGCTTCCTTCCATTGCAGCAGAATTTGCCGTGACTCCGGCCGTAGCAGGCTGGCTGGTGACGGCGATGTCGATCATGTACGCTTGCGGCTCTCCGCTGATGGGCATGTTATTCGACCACCATCCTCGCAGCCGCCGAATGATTTTGTGGAGCGGCCTGATGCTTTTTTGCCTCGCCAATCTGTGGACAGGACTTGCCACGAGCTACGCCTCGCTGCTGGCGAGCCGCGCGCTGTCCGGCTTGGCGCTGGCGGCAATCGCCCCGTGCGTCTACGCCTTCATAAGCGACCTGGCCCCGGCTTCCCGCCGCGCTGCCTGGCTGTCGATTGTCGTGTCCGGAAATTTGACTGGCTTGTGGGCAGGCACACCGCTTGGTACCTTGATCGCCGAACAGCACGGATGGCGTTTTACTTTTTGGCTGATTGCGGGCGCGAGCTTTCTGCTTTCCTGGGTGAATCTCGCCATTTGGCCGCAGTTTTCCGGCACTTCCCAGCAGCCCGGCCGGAAGCCAGGCGCTCCTGTGACGCTCATGTTTCGCTCGGTGCTGGTCACTGTTTACTGGTCAGCAGCGATGTACGGCGTGTACACCTATCTCGGCACGGCGCTGGCCCAGGACAACCGCTTTTCCCCGCTGCAGATCGCTTCCGCCTTGATCGCCTACGGCGTAGGGGCCATGCTCGGAAGCCTGAACGGAGGACGGCTCGCAGACAAATGGGGGGCCAAGTCCATCTCCACCGCCAGTCTCTTTGGCATCGTTGTCATGCTGACGGCAATTGGCCTGCTTTACCAGGCTGAGGGCTGGCTGCTCCCGTTTTTATTTGGCTGGGCGTTCATCGGCTATGCGTTCGTCCCGTCCTACCAATCGCGGTTGTCCCAGGAATACCCGGCACGGCTCGGACGAATCATGGCCTGGAACATCACGGGCATGTACATCGGCATGACTGTCGGCTCCTACCTGGGCGGCCCCGTTTTCGAGGCGTGGGGCTTTTTCCCGCTCGCCTGCGTCTGCGCCGCGATTGCCCTGATTGCCGGGCTGTGCAGTCTGCGCCCTGCCCCGAAACAAAAAGAAGCGGTCGGGTCAGTGCCGTTCCGCTCTTGAGTCTTTGCAAAAGCCGGGTGATTTTTCACAGAAAAACCGGGGCAGCAAGTGCCGTCCCGGTTCGTTTCTCTTCCCTCCTGGAAGAGACTTTTCGTATTATCAGGTCAGCCAGTACTTGCTGGTTGGCCTTTTTTATTCGGCGATTTCCACGACGATTTTCTCCGCTACACCGATTGGCGGCAGGCTGCGCGTCAGTTTTGGCCCGTAGAACGCGAACACATTCATGTCAGCCTTCAGGTCTTGCGGCTTGATTGCTTTGTTGTCTTTGGCATTGACGATGACCGTTTTGTCGTTGATAATCAGCGCTACTTTTTCCGGAGAGGTCGCTGTCAGGCCGCGGCCCTCTACCAGCATTTTGTAGGTGCCTTGCTGGTCAGGCTCGATGCTGACTACTTTACCTGTTGTCCCCATTACTTCCGCAGATTCCAGGCTGTTTTTGACGACGATGCTGAGCGCACCTGTTTGCGGCGGCATGCTCATCGCCATGTATTTTTGGTGTGTCGCCTCTACTTCCATGCCCAGCTTCAAGTCTTCCGGCTTCAGCTCTTTGCCCGCAGCATCCGTAATTTTGGTTTCCTCGCTGATGTGCAGGATGATTCCCGACAAATATCCGTCCAGCGCAATGGATACTTTTCCAGCTTCTGTTTTGTCGATCGTCGTGATCGTGCCAGTACGCACTGGCGCTTTTTCTGCCTCTTCGTCCACCACCGTCACCGCGCTGTCTGTCACATTGACTTCTGCTTGCAGAATTTCGTCCACGAAGGCAACGGGAACGTAGGTGCTGCCATTCAGGAGGCGCGGCTCCGCTCCGAGCGTCTTGTACATTTTCGCGAACGGGTAGCGATCCTCTCCGGCTTTTGCGTAGCTTGCGATCGCGCCTTTTTGCACTTCGGCTGCTTTCAGTTCGTTGTTCCAGCTTACTTTGTACCCGAGGGATTCAGCCACAGGGCGCAGCGGAACCAAAACGGTTTGTTGCCCTTTATCAAAAATCGCTGCTTGCTCAATCGCGCTTCCATTTACATTGACCGACAGTTCTTTTACTGGTTTGGAGGTAGCCGATACGATATTCGTTCCCAACACGGCCAGCGCCGCCAATGTCATCATGCCTGTACGAATTGTTTTCATGTTGTATTCCTCCAAATGATTGTTTTTCACTTGTTTCGTGTTTCTATTCATTGGACGGAGGGGTTTTATAAACGTTTCAACATTTTTTTGTGGTGGTAAAAAATCAATACCATTTTTAATTTATATGACAAAATACGACCTAAATCCCAAAATACGTATTATATATTATTCTTGCAAAATTTTACCACAATCGAGGTGGTTTAATATGTTTCAGATTTAAAATTTCATCAGATCACAAAAAGAAAAGGTGAGCTAAAATTGCTTATTTAGGTGTTGTTTTCACACTTGCCGTTTCCGGTGCTCTTGCATGCGCAGAAGGAGCATCTGCTAAAAATTGTGACAATGATCCAACTTCAAGCTCGGGTTGCTCCCATAGTTATGGAGGAACTTGGTCATATCAAAGCAATCAATCAGGTAGCTACAATTCCGATCATCGCCTTTCCCGATCTGGCGCAAGTACTAGTGATTGGTATACATGGAAATTTCCAATCCTTTCTTCAGGAAGAGCTACATTGGAGGTTTACTTAGGCAGTTAAACGGAATTGGTTCCAGCCGTCATTGATTCAAAGTCCCTTCAAGAAAAAATGCTTAATGCGATCGACAACTATCAAAATGTTAGCGGCTCCTATCGGGCAATTCTCACTCCGATTGGTGTCGACGAAACCGTAGAGTTTGAGGTTCAACAAGGAAAGAATCCACGCAGTCATGTAAAAGTACTGAATAATACGAAAGCAGAACTCATCAAAGAAACTGCATTTGATGGAGAGTTTTATTGGAACGTCCAGCATAACCGAAAAACGTATAAAAAGACCAAGGCCAGTAAAGAAAATGGAACAACTGCGTTTAACAAAAATGAACCTCGAATATACTTCTAACATACTGCATCCCCATTTGAACAAGCTGAGTTTGACCAAACAAAAGAATCCGAAAAGTAACAATAGAAAAGGGCGGCCAAGTTGCCGCCCCCAACACTTTATGGCTGGTTTATCATCTGCGCATTTTTCGGCATCGGTACGTCCGGCTTTCCGGACGGGTTGTTGTACAAGTAGCTCGGCACCTTGCCCACGATCAATGCCTCGCTGATCGGGATCTGCGTCGTGACGGTCTGCTGCTTGGTCGCAAACGGAATGACTACGCGCAAATCGACCTCGACGTAAATGTAGACGGTGACGAGCACCATGTTGATGCCAGCCTGCTTCATCTCCGTCTCCAGGCGGGTCTTCACGGCGCCGATCGGCACGAACGAGACGGGAATTTCCGGGCCGAAATGTTCCAGAAACACGTTTTTGGTAGCCAGGCCGAGCGGGATCGTCGTCTGGACGTTCTCCTGCTCCAACTCCTTCAGCCGATTTTGAATGCGGGCGGTCGTCTCCCCCACGATCCGCGAGTATTCGCGGAAGTTGAAATTGACCGCTTTGATGCTCCCTTCCTCGTCTTTTTCCATCATCACAATCTCGTTGAAATCCACGCCTTGCTGCGTCAGACGCTTCGTGACCGCATCCGTAATGGCGAGCTTTGCCACCTGATCGGCTTTGGCTTGGGCGATCAGCAGCAAGGTCGGCTCGATCCTTCTTTCCACAACGATGAACAGGATCACCAGGGATACGACAATAAACAAAAACGTTACGAAGATGCGTCTGCCGCGCCTTTTCCAGCCTCCTTTTCGAAAACGCACAATTTCTTCCTCTCCCTCGTTTCGCCGTACGAAACCAACTCAGTTCTCAATCAGGACGTACTGTGCGCATGGAAGAACGCTTTTGCTTGCCTGCTCGTGGTCGGCCGCTGGCGAGCACGCCGCCGATCCCTGCCACGAACGTCGGGACACCGGATGTGACGAGAATCAGCGCCCAGTCGCGAATGGACAAATCGGTCGTTTTGAAAATCGGCTGGAGAGCGTCGATGTACACGACTCCGAGCACCAGCACCAGGGACGAAATGACGGCCCAGACGAGGTATTTGTTTTCAAACACGTTGCGGTGAAACACGCTGTACTGGCTGCGGCAATCGAACACGTGAATCAACTGGGCCATGACCAACGTCACGAAGGCGACGGTCTGGGCGTGGACCAGATCGTTCGGATTCTCGCGCAGCGTCAGCCAGAAAGCGAGCAGCGTCATGGCTCCGATCAAGAAGCCGCGGCTGATGATCTTCCAGCCCAAGCCCCTGCCGAAAATGTTTTCCGCCTTGTTGCGCGGGCGCTGGTACATCGTGTCGGCCTCAGCCTGATCGACCCCGAGAGCCATGGCGGGCAAGCCGTCTGTCACCAGGTTGACCCACAAAATCTGAATGGGAACGAGCGGCAACGGCAAGCCGAGCAGCATCGCAAAAAACATGACGAGAATCTCGCCTACGTTGGACGCGAGCAAATAGCGGATAAATTTGCGGATGTTGTCGTATATGTTGCGCCCTTCCTCGACGGCGGCGACAATCGTGGCGAAGTTGTCGTCGCGCAAAACCAGATCGGCCGCTTCCTTCGTCACGTCTGTCCCGGTGATCCCCATGGCGATGCCGATGTCCGACGTTTTGATTGCCGGGGCGTCATTGACGCCGTCGCCTGTCATGGCGACTACGTGCCCTTTGCTTTGCAGGGCGCGCACAATCCGCAGCTTATGCTCGGGGGATACGCGGGCGTACACGGTTACCCGCTCGGCGTGGTCGGCGAGAGTCTCATCCGACATCCCGTCCAGCTCCCGGCCCTCCAGCACTTCGCCGTAGCCGCGCATCAGCCCGATCTGGCGGGCGATCGCTTCGGCCGTCACCTTGTGGTCGCCTGTAATCATGATGGTCTTGATGCCCGCCTGATGGCACAGGTTGATCGCGGAACGAACTTCCTCGCGCGGCGGGTCGATCATCCCGGCCAGTCCGACGAAGACGAGATGGTTTTCCATCGTGCCGATCGGCTGCCCAGGGCGATAGCCTTGCAGCGTTTTGTAGGCGAAGCCGAGAACCCGCAGCGCTTTGCCCGCCATCAGCTCTGTCTGCTCCAGCACCCGATGGCGCAATGAAGCGGTCAACGGCTGCAGTTCGCCGCCCCAGAGAATGTGCGTGGATCGCGCCAGCACCGCCTCTGCCGCGCCCTTGGTCAACAGGGAGTGAACGCCGTCTGCGCCTTTCTCGACGACGGACATCATTTTGCGGTCTGAATCAAAAGGCAGCTCTTCGACGCGCACCGACTGCTGTTTCGGGTTGCCCCGCTCTCCGGCATTGCCCGTTGCTTTTGCGGCCAACACCTTCAGCGCTCCCTCTGTCGGATCGCCGACGATCTGCCAATGCCGCGTGGTTTTGCCCATGCCAAGCAAGTTGCGCGTGCCTTGTTCCTCGCAGATCAGGCGCGCATTGTTGCAGCGGTCCGCGATGCGAATGATTTGCGTCAGCGCTCCGTCGCGGGCAGGCGACACCATTTTTCCTTGGTAGTGAAAAGCTCCCTCCGGCGCGTAGCCGCTTCCGGTGACTTCATAGGTGGAATCGCTGTGCCAGACATGGGTCACCGTCATTTTGTTCTGGGTGAGCGTGCCTGTCTTGTCGGAGCAGATGACCGATGCGCAGCCGAGCGTCTCTACCGACGGCAGCTTGCGCACGATCGCATTACGCCGGATCATCCGCTGTACGCCTAACGCCAGCGCGACGGTCACAATCGCTGGCAAGCCTTCCGGGATCGCCGCTACCGCGAGGCTGACTCCTGCCAAAAACATCGTGAACAGCTCATGTCCGTGCCAAACCCCGGCGACGATCACGACAATCGTCAACAGCAAAGCGACGACCACGAGAATTTTGCCCATTTGCTCCAGGCGCACTTGCAGCGGCGTCTCCGCTTCTTCCGCTGTATTCATCAGGTGGGCGATCTTCCCGATTTCCGTCTCCATCCCGGTCGCCACGACGATGCCGCTACCTGTTCCGCCCGTCACCATCGTGCCCATGAAGGCGAGGTTTTTCTGATCTCCCAGCGGAACCGTCGAGGCCTGGGCCGTGTCCAGTTTTTTGACGTTTTTTCCGACAGGGACAGACTCCCCCGTCAGCGCCGACTCTTCTACCTCCAGCCGATTGGCGGTCAAAAGCCGCATGTCTGCCGGAACCCGGTCCCCCGCTTCGAGCACCACCAGATCGCCCGGCACCAGGCGCGAAGCGGGAATCATGGAGATGTGCCCCTCGCGAATGACCCGGGCCATCGGGGATGCCAGCTCTTTTAGCGCTTGCAGGGATTGTTCAGCTTTGGCCTCCTGAATGAACCCGAGTATGCCGTTAATGATGATGATCGCAATAATCGTAATCGCATCCAGATACTCTCCCAGGAAGTAGGAAATCAGCGTGGCGATAAACAGGATGAGCACCATAAAATCCTTGAACTGGTCAAGAAAGACCGAGTAGAGAGGCTTGCGTTTGTTCTCAGCCAACTGGTTGGCACCTTGCTTAACCAGTCTCCGCTCCGCCTCCTGCTGGGTCAATCCCTGCGCCGCATCGCTATGAAGGGCTTCGGTCACGTCGGCCGCTGCCAGCGTGTACCATTTTCGAATTGGCTGTGTATCCACCTACATCTCCTCCATCCACTTCTCACTCATTGTCATGTGTATGCAGACGAGCCAGAAAATAAAACAGGGGCTGTCCAGAAAGTCAGTGTAAACTGACTGCTGGACGCCCCGTTTTTATTGAATGGTAACGCGAGCTTTTCCCTGTCGTTCCCCGAAGGCGGCTTCCTGTCTGTTACTCGTGAACCGACTCAAGCAGCTTGCCCAGTTCCTCCATCGCTTCCTCTACTTGTTCTCCGGAGATTTCCAGCGTGATTTGATCTCCCTTGGCTGCTCCCAGCGTCATCAAGCCCATGATGCTCTTGCCGTTGATTTTCTTGCTGCCTTTGACGACGTTCACTTCGCACGGAAAGGAGGTCGCTTTCTCCACAAACAATCTGGCCGGACGGGCGTGGATGCCGCTTGGATTTTGAATGGTGAATGTTTTGGTCAACATGATGCCCAACTCCTTTTTACTCTGCCATGTCTTTTTTCAGTACTTTTATCATCAGGGCCGTAACAATGACCCCCGCAACAATCGAAACGAGGTACAGCGGCCAGTTACCGACAACCGGCAGTACGAACAAACCGCCATGCGGAGCCGGCAATGTGCACCCGAACAGCATGGACAATCCGCCGGCAACGGCAGAACCGGCCATAATGGAAGGAATGATGCGGGTAGGGTCAGCCGCCGCAAACGGGATCGCCCCTTCCGTGATGAAGGAAGCGCCCAGGACGTAAGCGGTTTTTCCCGCGTGCCGCTCTTCGGCCGTAAATTTCTTTTTGAACAGGGTAGTGGCCAAGGCAATGCCGAGCGGTGGAGTCATGCCGGCAGCCATAATCGCTGCATGCGGGGCGTAATTCCCCTCGGCAATCATCGCAATCCCGAACGTAAAAGCCGCTTTGTTGACGGGGCCCCCCATGTCAAAGGCCATCATCGCGCCCAAAATGACACCAAGGATAACAGCATTTCCCGTACCCATGTTTTTCAGCAAGTTGCCAAGCGCCGTGTTGGCTGCCGCGACGGGATCGGAGACGATGTAGACCATGATAAAGCCGGTAATCAAAGTACCCAGCAGCGGGTACAATAGCATCGGCTTGATCCCTTCCAGCGATTGCGGCAGTCCAACAAACAGCTTTTTCAGCCCAAGCACAATATACCCGGCCAAAAAGCCGGCAATGATTCCTCCGAGAAAGCCGGAGCCCGATGTAGTTGCCAGCAATCCGCCCACCATACCGGGCGCAAAGCCTGGCCGATCGGCGATGCTGGAAGCGATAAACCCGGCCAGTACCGGAATCATCAGTTGAAATGCCGTTTTTCCGCCGATGTCCATCAATACTTTGGCCAGCGGATGGAAGGACGGATCGTTCGGGTCAGACGCGTTAATCCCGAACAAAAAGCTGATCGCGATGATAATCCCGCCGCCCACGACAAACGGAAGCATATTGGACACGCCATTCATCAAGTGACGATAAAAGGCTGGCTGCTTGGACTTTTTCGCGTCCTTGCCTTCCTGAATCTTTTCCTGATAATTGGTCGCGCTCCCGCGGTAGACGCTGCCCCTCTGATTGACGGCGCGCTGCAGCAGGTCTTCGGCATTGCGGATTCCTTCGGCTACCGGTACTTCGATGAGAACCTTTCCGACGAAACGCTCCATCTCCACCTGCCGGTCAGCGGCCACGATGACAGCAGCGGCTTCTTCAATATCGCTCGACGTTAGCTTGTTTTTTACTCCTCCGGAACCGTTCGTCTCCACCTTGAGCGAGATCCCTAGCTCCGCCGCCTTTTTCTTCAGTGCATCGGCAGCCATGTAGGTGTGGGCGATGCCGGTCGGGCAAGCCGTTACTGCGACCACTTTGGCGGACACGTGCTGCTGATCGGCTGCCACGTCTTCTGTAACGCTTTCATCTTCGCTCTCAAGTTCCTTTTCCTTGTTCGTGATAATCTCAAGCACCCGTTCCTTCGTCTCTGCTTTCATCAGCTCCTGGCGAAACGACTCGTCCATGAGCATCTGGGAGAGCAGTGCAAGCGTCGCCAGATGAGCCTGGTTGGCGTCTTCGGTTGCGGCGATCATAAAGAAGAGATGCGCTTTTTGTTGATCCAGGGAATCAAATTCCACGCCCGCTTTGGAAAAACCGTAGGCGATGGCAGGTGTCTTGACCGCGGCTGTCTTGGCATGCGGGATGGCTATTCCCTCGCCAATTCCCGTAGAGCCTTGAGCCTCGCGGGCGAGAATGGCCTGCTTCATGCCATCCTTGTCGTTCAGTCGTCCCGCTTTGTCGAGTTGCTCGATCAACTCATCCAGCACAGCTTCTTTTGTGGTCGCCGACAAATGAACGACAATCGTGTCTGAATTCAGCAAATCACCAATGCGAATCTTATTGTTCATGGGTAACCCCCCATCACGAAATGAAGGTAATCGTAACGTCCTGAATGAATGCTTCTATTTTTTCACGCGTGCAAAAACCTTCCGACAGGGCGGTCGTACTCCCGGCCGCTACGGCAAAACGAAACGCCGCTTCGGTATCCATCCCGCGTGTCAGACCGTAGAGAAATCCTGCTACCATCGAATCTCCGGCGCCGATCGAATTGACCGGTTTGCGCTGTGGAATCTGGGCAAGATAGGACTCATTCCGGTTGACAAAGACCGCTCCTTGTCCGGCCATCGAGACGATGACGTTTTGCGCGCCCATCTGGAGCGCTTTTCGTCCCCACTCGATCGCTTCGGCAGGAGTCGCAATCGTCACGCCGTACAATTCGCCCAGTTCATGGTGATTCGGTTTGATGAGGAACGGTTCTTCCGGCAAACCGTTTTTCAAGGCCTGCCCTTTGGCGTCAAGGAAAATGCGGACTCCCTTGCCGCGCAGCCGCTGCATAATCATCTGGTACATATCGGAGGGCAAGCTCTTGGGGACGCTTCCGGCGAGGACGAGGTAATCGCCGCTTTGCAAACGGTCGATCTGCTCAAAAAGGCGCTCAAGCGCTTCTTCAGGAACGGGGGGAGAGACCCCGCTAATATCCGTCTCGTTCTCAGCCTTTATTTTTACGTTGATCCGCGAATCGTGATTAATCTGGATAAACTGATGAGCAATGCCGGCTTGCTCGATCTGCTGCTGTATAAATACTCCCGTAAACCCTCCGACAAACCCCAGAGCCGTACTGTCTTCACCGAGGGCGCGGAGAACTTTGGAGACATTGATCCCTTTTCCGCCTGCAACCTTCCACTCTTTTTTCGCCTCGTGAATCGCTCCTTGCGACAGGGCAGACAGCCAGATGTGGTAGTCAATCGACGGATTCAGGGTTACTGTGTAAATCATGCTTTCACCACTTTAAGAGTTGTTATTCTGCTGTATACTTGTTGTTCCTCTTGGCTGATACCGCTATCCGTGATGAGCGTAATTCCGTGCAGGTCGCCCACTTTGGCAAACGTGACGCGCGAAAACTTGTCGGAGTCGCACAAGACAAAGCGTTCATCCGAAAACTGCAGCGCCAACTGCTTGACGTACGCTTCATCGGGATCCGGTGTAGTCAGACCGTGGCTTTGGTCGATCCCATTCATGCCGAGAAAACATTTATCAAAGCGATATTGGCTGAGCGACTTGATCGCGTCTCGCCCGACGAGCGACAATGTAGCCGCTTTCAATTCACCTCCCAGAAGAATCGTTCGGATGTGGCGGTTAATCAGATGGAGGGCTATATCCACCCCATTCGTCACGACCATGATGTTCTCGGGCAAGTACGGGAGCATCTGATAAGTCGTGGTGCCCGCATCGATAAAAATCGAATCGCGGTCTTGTACCAGGCTGGCAGCGTATTTGGCGATCGCCGTCTTTTCCCGCTCGCGTTTGACCGACTTTTCCAGAATCGTCGGCTCCTCGATTTTGCTCTGCAGCACAGATGCTCCACCGTGGACGCGCTTGAGCAAGCGCTGTTCTTCCAATTCGCTCAAATCCCGCCGAATCGTCGACTCGGACGCTCCTGTAGCCTCGACAAGTTCATGGATTCGCACGAAGTCTTTTTCTTTTACGAGCGCAATAATCAACTGATGACGTTCCGGAGTTAGCATCGTACCCTCCCTTCTGGCAGTGCCATCTGATTGATTTTGATTATACATGCACATTCAATCAAAAACAATCACAAATGCTCATAATCAATCAGTAATGCTGACGGAAAGTGTTCACGCCTCCGCCAAACAGCCGTTTGATTCAAATATGTCAGCAAAAAAACCACGACCAACATGCTCCACCATGGTTGATCGCGGCTTCCTTTGTAATCCCGTATGATACTTGTGTTGTACGGCCCGCTTACAGCTCGAACCGCTCGGCAATCTGGTGAATCTTCACAGATGTCTCGTGGAGTCGTCTGGCTTGGTCGGATACCTGCTCGGTTGCGTTTAGCTGGGCCTCGCCGGCTGCTGCCGCTTCCTTCGCTGATACAGAAAAGCTTTGCGAGATGTACATGACCTTGTCGATATTTTGTTCGGCCGCGTCGACATCGCGCAGCACTTCGCCCATGACTTCCGCATTGCGCGCCGTATGAGTCGCAGAGAGGGCTGATTTTTCGGACAGGACGTGCACGATTGTTTGCAGCTCCTGCACGAGCGCGAGTCCGCTTTGCACCTCCTGGCGTTCTTCCTGGACGACTTGCACGGTCTGTTGGGACTTCTTAATAATCGCACCGGCGACGTCCATAATGTGGGAAGCAGCTTCGTCTGCCCGGTTCGCCAGCTTGCGCACCTCATCCGCGACGACTGCAAATCCCCGTCCTTCCGCACCCGCTCGCGCAGCTTCGATCGCTGCATTCAGCGCCAGCATGTTTGTCTGTTCGGCGATTTCCCGGATGTCGCGAATCATTTGCTCAATCCCGGCAGCCTGGCGCTTAAGCTCATACATGGAGGTCTCTGTCGTATGGCTCGCCTGCTCGATGCGCTGCATTTGCATGTGCAAGTGGCTGGTTTTCGCAATCCCCTCCCGGGCGGCCAGCTCCGCTTCCTGGGTCAGCGTACTGGTCTCTTTCAATTCGCTCCCGGCTTTGCGAATCAGTGCCGTAATCTTTTTTAATACCGCCTCTGTATCTTCAACCAGACTCGCCTGCTCCACCGCTCCGCCGTGCACCTGCTGCAGACCGGCAGAAAGCTGCTCGGAAGCGCTTAGCAGCTCCTGAACCATCGCTTCCTGCTTTGTACTGATCTCTTTGGTCGCATGCGACGTCTGCCGCAACTCAGTCAATATGCCATGAATGCCAATTAACATTTTGTTGATTTCAAACGACATTTGCCCCCATTCGTCGCGCCGTGCAGTCTGCACTCTCGCTTTCAGCTTTCCTGAAGAAATGGCTTTCGTGACCCTCATCCAATCGCGCCAGTTGTGACGGAAATTGCGATGGGTCAACAGCCCGATACAAGCGGCGAGCATGAGAGCTATCGCTGCAACCGCTCCTTTTGTCCAGGGCGACTGAGCCAGCCACAGACCAACTGTTGCGAAACAAACGGGCATGACGAAGGCCGCCACCAGCTTCCAGCCGTAGGACAAAGCGGGTACGACCACGCCTAAGCGCAGACTGTAAGCGTTTTCTCCTCTTACCTGAACAGGTACTGATGTGTCCAGCAAAAGCTCACCGGTGTTGCGGGGGTACATTTGTGCCAACGGTTCATTGGTTCGTGCGGCACGTAAACCGACTTCATCGTTGAACAACGTGCCTTCCCGCAACCGGTTAGTGTGAATGATCCCGAGTCCCTCCCGCGTGACGAGAACAAAATATTCGTCTCCTTCCAGCATGTCATCCAGCCTTTGTCTGATTTTCGCGCTATCGTCCTGGACCGTTCCTTCCTGCAAGAGCGCTTCGATTTCTTTTGCGGCTTGCTGCACCTTTCGCAATGACCTTTGCTTCAGCTTTTGACTCGCTTTCACAAAAACCCCCACCCCATTAAGCAGAATAATACCGTATTGTTATATTTCCCCAAGTACGATCGCTCTCCTGTCTACCGCTTTGCATTTGCCCGCAAAAAATGCCATCGTGCCCATGAAGGCGAGGTTTTTCTGATCGCCCAACAGAACCGTCGAGGCTTGGGCCGTGTCCAATTTTTTGACGTTTTTGCCGAGGAACAGACTCCCCCTTCAGCGCCGACTCTTCTACCTCCAGCCGATTGGCGGTCAAAAGCCGCATCGCTATGAAGGGCTTCGGTCACGTCGGCCGCTGCCAGCGTGTACCATTTTCGAATTGGCTGTGTATCCACCTACATCTCCTCCATCCACTTCTCACACTGGGGGTTTTCGTTAGAGAACGAATAAAACAACCCGTCCTTTTTCCAGGACGGGTCCGAATTTTTGAATGGAAGTTATTTCAAACTTTTGGCCAACCCGATGCAAATGAGCAGAATCGGCGGCAGCCAGGTCAGGCGGGCAAGCCACCTCGTTTTTCCCGCACGCCGTCCGATCGCCAGCCCGACCGCAAGCAGCAGCGCGCTCATTATCGCGATGCACAACGCGACGACGAGTGGCGAGTAGCCCAAAAATGTGAGGCTGATTCCCGCGCCAAAAGCGTCCAAAGAGAGCGCCAGCCCCAGCATAACCGCCTCCCAGCCCATGATATGACCCGAACGGTCCGCATCGGCTTTGGAGGGGTCTTTCAAAATTTGAATCATGACACCGAAAATGCGAAATTGCGTTAATACTGTGCGATCCAGCTCTACCTGCGTTTCTCTGGCTGACACTGCCGCCTCGCCATTCGCGGGAGTCAGCGCGCCTGCTTGACCCGCCGGCATACCGGACTGTGCGGGCAGCAAATCCGGCTCCTTTTCCCTGCCCTGACGCGAAGAAAAAAGCCGCCAGAGAGTAAACAAGCCCATCAAAATCAAGACGGCTGCGCCGATATGCTTGCCAATCTCAGGCGTCAGCCAATCCGTCAACGAAGCACCTACGAGCATGACACCATACACAACGGCAAAAGAACATCCCGATACGACGACCAGCGACAAAAACGGCATTTTCATGTTGCGCAAACCATACGTCAATCCTACGCTGACACTGTCCATGCTGATGGCCAGGGAAACGAGCAGGAGTGCGAGCCATCCGCTCATATGTGGTCACCTCTTTCCCATTGCCTATTAGATATACGCGAGAAGGGCTTTTCATGTGCAAACAAACAAGGGATCGGCTCATCACCGAAGCGCTCGGCGCTCCACGAAAAGTCCGTGAGTGGGCGTGCCGATGAGATCACGCCCGTTTTCGCTGCATTCCTACACAAACAAAAGCCATCGCCTGCCGTCATCCAGCAAGCAATGGCTTTCTTTCCTGTATGTGTATGCGAAATGCCTTTTACAGTTCCTCGTCAAATCCGCCAAAGTCAAAATCCATCTCTTCGCCCTCGCCGCCATCCTCTGAGGCCATTTCCTCATCCGGCGACATCAGCTCGCTAAGCAGCATGCCGCCGAGGAACCCGGCTGCCATGCCCCCGATCATGCCGCCCATGCCGCTGCCGCGATGTCCGTGGTGGCCGTGTCCGTAATGCCCCTGTTGGTAGGAAGCGAGCGACACGTACGGAATCGCTTGCGGATTGTTCGCGTATTCGCGAATTTTTTCGATCAGATAACGGGACAGCTCTTCCTCTTGTCCGTCTGCGAGCAATTGCTGCGGAACCACGATTTCGGCCTTGTACTCCTTCTCGCGGCGCAAAAAGCCTGTAGCCAGGTCCAGCTCTACCAGCATGCGCAGCTCGTCTGGCGCGGTGAAAAAGACCACTTCCAGCTCATTGAGCGGAATGCCCAGGTTGGCAGCCGGGAAAAAGGAGAACTCTTGCCCGTACGGCGTCAGCTTGCCGGAGTCTGGCTTTTGGCGCAAGTTCAGGCGGTCAAACGCACAGAGTACGCGCTCCACTGGCTCGGGCGGCAAAATCTCGACGCGGTCAAAATCGGTCGGGTCGAGGGCCATTTCCACATCGAGCTTGGTTTGCAGCGCGTACTGGATCGCTGGCGTCGACACAGCCAGTCCATGCGGCATCTCAAACGAAAACGGAATCTCCTGCACGAACGGCTTTGGCTGTACCGTAAAGTTGCGGCTGATCGGGTACACCTGCACCTGCTTGGTCACTTCCTGCCCGCGCAAATTCACTCTCATCAGCAGGACTGCGCTCAGCTCGGAAATGCGCTGCTCCACGTTGCCGCCCTCGATTCGCACGACACCGGTCATCGTCTCTCCCAGTCGGTAGCCAGGGGCGTCCAGCTTGAGATCAACCGTTGCCGCTCCTACACCGAATTTTGCCATCAGCTTTTTGAACATCGGCTTCTCCTCCATATATAAGCAATTACTTATATTTATAGTGTAGCAGAAAAAGAGCCTTTAACGCGAGTGGCTAATGCGCGAGCGAGCAATTGCACCAGTCTGGCGGCCTGCTCCCCGGTCGTATCCCGCAGCGCGGAAAACTCCGTCACTTCCATGGCGACGACACGCTCGTCACCGAGCGCTGCGGCGAGCAAGGCTTCCGCTTCCTGCAAAGACAGCCCCGTCTCGCTTGGCGCATAGGCGGCTGCCATCGCTTCCTTGTGCATGACATCCACATCAAAATGAACGAGAATCCGGGCATCGGACGGAATCGCCTGCAAGATGCGGGCGATGGAACCAACCACGCCGTCCTTTTGCAGTTGCTCCAACGTCGTCACGTCGATCCCGTATGCTTCGGCAGGCTGCTGCTGACAGCCCACGAGCCGGATTCGCTCTGCCTCCCAGCCGCTGCGCTCGATCCACTGTCCCTGATCCTGGAGCAAAAACCACAAGCCCATCCCTGCCGCGCCAATGCACCGCGAAGCCGAGGGAACTACGGCGTCGAGATGGCCGTCGATGACCAGCAAAAACGCCTTTTCTTTATGTCGCGCCTGGTGAGCCAAAGCCGTGCCCACAATCAGGCCGCAGTCTCCGCCCAGCATCAGCACAAACTCGTCAGACGCAAACCAGTTCTGCGCCTCTTTGCCCAGCAAGTCCCACAGCATGCGCGGAGCTGGCCAGTTGCGAACTGGCGGAATATTGTGACGGGGCAAGTAATCAGGGAGCCGCACATTCCCGATGTCCTCGACGCCAAGACCTGCTTGCTGCAATTGCCCGATGAGTCCTGCTTTGCGTAGCGCATCCGGGGAAAGCTCCGTGCCGGAGACGTACGCTCCCGTGAAATGCGGAATACCAGCCACTTTTACGTTAATAGACAGTCCCTCCATTGCTTGTGAACTAGGAATCATCACCAGTATAGCACAGCCTGGACTGAATATATTGCACAAGCTCGCTGACGGAAGGCGCAAGCCAGCCGTCCGGCATGAGGGCGCGCTCGCCTCGCAGCAGGTGGCAGGCAAACGCATTCGGATGGACGCCCGGACTCAAAAAATACACTTGCTGAAACGGAGCCGGAATCGCGTCCATCGCTGCCACGCATTTGCTGACATACGTTTGCAGCGCCTTCTGATAGCGCGGAGCGGTCAGCGCCGTCCCGCAGCGGACTTCGATTCCGGTCAATTCCTTGGCGTGCGCGGCATCCAGGCTTTTGGCGAGCGAGCAGACCACAAACAGCAGCTTGTCGGGCGAAAGCTTGTAACGCTTCTGATACTGCTTGGCAAAACGGGCCAGGGTAGCGTTCCAGGAAGGAGTGTCGTAGCTGCCCAGATCGGGAATGCACTTGAGCGCCGCGACCAACTGGTCCTCGCTCCAAAGAAACAGCAGACCGTCCATCACCTGAAAAGACAATCCGGCAAGTCGCCCCGCCAAAAACTCCCCGACCCGCTCATGCATGACCCGCGAGATGCGTTGGGACGACTTGCGCTTGAGCTTTTGCCGAACACGAATTTCCTCTTCCTCCACATAAATCCGCACAAGCGTCAAAAACAGCAAGGCTTCTGCCCTCCTCTGGCGCTCGTCCTCCTGCCCCTGCCGGGCGCACGCTTCGGTCAGGCACTCCAAACGGCTGTAGGCGTCCCGGAGCCTTTTCGCCCAGCGTCCTGCTTTTTCTGTGCCCATGCTACCCCTCCTCTAGCTCTTGTCAGATGCCTGATCGGCTACGACCAACACATCCATGTGCCGCGCCTCCCGCAGCAACCGCTGAACGACCGAGCCTTCGCAGATTTCCTTCCACCTCGTCCGCGCCGATTGCCCGATGATGACCTGTGTCGTGCCTTTTTCGTTCATGTGGAAGATGAGCTGGGTAAAAACTTTGCGCCGCCCCGCTGCCTTGTATTGCTCGAAGCGTCCTCCCAGCCGCTCGGTCAGGCCGCGCAGCTTGGCCAGTTGCCCCGCTTCCTCTTCCGTCAGCGGCTCGTGATCCTGGACATACGCCACATGCCAGACAGCCTTCAGCCGATAGGCGATACGGAAGCCTCGGCGAATCAACCGCTCGCTGTCCGCCCGCAGATTGACGCAGACAAAAATGACTTCCCGTTGCCGCCAGGGACCGCGCAGCGTTCGCCGCTCCCACGCTTCGAGCCGTTCGTCGACATCGTCCGCCACCTCGCGCAAGGCCAGCTCCCGCAAGGCAATCAGGTTTCCCGTCCGAAAAAAATTCGCCAGCGCCTGCTCCACCTTTTCCCGCGCGTAAATGTTGCCCTCGCGCATCCGCTGCCGCAGCGCCTTGGGGGAAATGTCGATCAGCTCTACTTCGTCCGCCTGATGCAAAATATGGTCGGGAACCGTCTCCCGCACGCGGATGCCCGTGATTTGCTCCACGCTGTCATTCAAGCTCTCCAGGTGTTGAATGTTCATCGTGGCAATCACCGAGATGCCTGCCGCAAGAAGTGTTTCTACATCCTGGTACCTTTTTTCGCGCTCGCTGCCTGGTGCGTTGGTATGAGCCAGCTCATCCACCAGCACGACCTCCGGATTGCGCCGGATAATCTCGTCCGTGTCCATCTCTTCCAGCGTCACGTTTTTGTAGGGGATGCGTTTGCGCGGAATCAGGGGAAGGGCGCCGATCTGCTCGCTGGTTTCTTTTCGCCCGTGGGTTTCCAACAGCCCGATCACCACATCAATGCCGCTTTTGGCCAACTCGTTTCCTTCGCGCAGCATCGTGTACGTCTTGCCGACGCCAGGAGCTGCTCCGACGTACACCTTCAAAGTGCCGCGCCTGATTTTTCCGATCTGTTGCTCCAGCTCTGCCTGCGACAGACGGCGGTACGGGTTGGCGGCTTCCGCAGCTTTTCGCCTGGCTGGCAAAACCCGCTCCCCGTTGCGCTCCGAGCGGTCGGCCACGATCAAAATATCAATGTTTTTGGTCTGCCTGAGAATTTTATGGACAATCGAGCCGCGCCAGATTTCTTCCCAGCGCGTTCGCTTGGACTGCCCCATGACGATGCGGGTCACATTGCGGGCCATCGCGTAGGCGACCAGCTCGCTCGCCACGTCCTTTTCCCGCCGCAACGGCGCTTCCGCAAACGTCCCGCCCACTTTATCGACGAGCTTGACGATCGCTCTGCGAAAAGTCGCTTCCTCCTTGGTCAGCTTTTTATGCAACGGGCGAAAACAGACGACCAAAAGTTCTCCGCCGAGTCGTTTGGCAACCTGTTGTCCGCGCCGGACCAGAATCGAGCCGTTCCAATGATACTGGGCCGAGACGAGGATTCGCTCCGTCGCCCCAGAAGCGCCCACCATGCCGTGCTTCTCGCGGTAGTCCTCCAAATCTTCATTCACGCCTGTGGCGACGAAGCGCAAAGCCAGCTCCCGCAGCACGTGCAGATTGTCCCTGCGAAACAGCGGATGGTTGCTGCGGGTGGCCGCTCCGTCCTCCTGAAGCCGTTTCAGAATCGCTTCCGGGGTCACGTCCAACAGCTTCACCTCATCTGCGAGCGACAGCGTGTCTTCCGGTACACATTGGTCGATCTGCACCTGCGTCCGGGTCAACCGCTCCGCCAGCTCCTTCATGCCCGCCAGCTCGTAAATATTGACGGTCGCCATCACGCTGATCTGATGGTCGAGCAAATAGCGGACGTCATCGAGGCGCGTCGGACGGGACGCATCGGGACGATTGCGGTGGGCCAGCCCGTCGACCAGCACGACCTCGGGATCGCGCTCCAAAATACGCGGCACATCGAGATCGTGCCGCGTCTCCCCTTGCAAAAGCCAGACGTGAGAAGGGATTTGCTCCAGCCCTTCCCGCATCTGGGCGAGCTTGGGCGAGGCATCCCCTCCGGTAGCGGCGATCACGACATCAATCCCTTTTTTCCGCAGGCTCTGCCCTTCCATCAGCAAATGGTACGTCTTGCCCGAACCGCTCACGGCCCCCAAAATGATTTTGAGCCTGCCCCGGTGCATGTTGGAGATGGACTGCAAAATTTCCTCCGGGGACTTTCGGCGAAACTGCTCGACCATCTGGCAGCCCTCCTGCTATTTCAACTGGTCCAAAGCGATATTCAGCTTCAGCACGTTCACCCGCGGCTCTCCGAACACGCCCATGCTTCTTCCCTCCGTATGCTCCGCAACCAACACCTGCACCTTCGCCGGGTCGAGTTGGCGCGCTTTCGCGACGCGCTGCACCTGAATGGCAGCCGCCTGCGGCGAGATATGCGGATCCAGACCGGAACCGGAGTTAGTCAGCAGGTCGACTGGAATGTCTTCCTGCCTGACGCCGGGATTGGCTGCCAGAAAAGCGGCGATGTCTTTTTGCACGCGCTCGATCAAGGCTGGATGGGACGGCGCATAGTTGTTCGAGCCGGAGCCTGCCGCATTGTTGTCGATGGAAGAAATGCGGCCCCAGAAGTATTTCGGATCGGTGAAAGTTTGCCCGATCAGCTCGGAGCCGATCACGCTTCCGTTCGCATCGGCAATCAGGCTGCCGCTCGCCTTGGCTGGCATGAAGACCTGAGCGATTCCCGTCATCGCCAGCGGGTAGGCCAGACCGCAAACAAAGAGTAAAACGAGAGACAAGCGGAGATTTTTCCAGACCATACAGATTCACCTTTGCTTTCTTTTTTCAATGGGTTTACACAAGGTTCAGTCCGACGAGCAGCAGGTCGATCAGCTTGATGCCCGCAAACGGGACGAGGATGCCGCCTCCCCCGTAGATCACGAGATTGCGGCTGAGCAGCCTGGACGCACTCATCGGCGTGTACTTCACGCCTTTCATCGCCAGCGGAATCAGGAGCGGGATGATGAGCGCATTGAAGATCAGCGCGGACAAAATGGCGCTTTGCGGCGTAGCCAGCCCCATGATGTTGAGGGCGTTCATCTGCGGGATCGCCAGCATGAACATCGCCGGAATGATCGCAAAGTATTTCGCCACGTCGTTTGCGATACTGAACGTCGTCAAGGCGCCGCGCGTCATCAAAAGCTGCTTGCCGATCGCCACGACTTCGATAATTTTCGTCGGGTCGGAGTCGAGATCGACCATGTTAGCCGCTTCCTTCGCCGCGACTGTCCCGCTGTTCATCGCCAGCCCGACATCCGCCTGGGCGAGCGCGGGCGCGTCATTCGTTCCGTCGCCTGTCATGGCGACCAGCTTGCCTTCTGCCTGTTCTTTGCGGATTAGCGCGATCTTGTCCTCCGGCTTCGCTTCCGCCACGAAGTCGTCGACGCCTGCTTCGCGGGCAATCGTCGCTGCCGTCAGCGGGTTATCGCCCGTGCACATCACGGTGCGAATCCCCATCCGTCTCAACTCTTCAAAACGTTCGCGCATACCCGGCTTCACCGTATCCTTCAGGTAAATCAGCCCGAGAATCACGTTGCCCTCCGCCACTGCCAGCGGCGTTCCGCCTGCGGTTGCGATCCGGCTGGCCTTTTCGTCCAGATCGGCAGGGATCTTCCCGCCCTGCTCCTTCACGTATGCTTTGATCGCATCGACAGCGCCTTTGCGGATGAGCACGCCGTTTGCCAGATTGGTGCCGCTCATCCGCGTCTCCGCCCGGAATTCCACGCCCAGCGACCCCGGCAGCTCCAGCTCGCTTGCTGACAGCCCCTGCTTTTTCGCCAGCTCCACGATCGAGCGGCCTTCCGGTGTTTCATCGTGCACAGAGCTTTGCGCTGCCGCCCGGTTCAGCTCCGCGGCCGTACCTGCACCTACCGGGACAAACTCTGCTGCCATGCGGTTTCCGTACGTAATCGTGCCGGTTTTGTCCAAGATGATCGTATTGATGTCGCCTGACGCCTCGACCGCTTTTCCTGACATCGCAATGACGTTGAACTGTGTGACCCGGTCCATGCCGGCAATCCCGATGGCCGACAGCAGGCCGCCAATCGTGGTCGGAATCAGGCATACGAGCAAAGCGACCAGGGTAGCGACGGGAAGCGCCGCATTCACGTAGCTGGCAATCGGCTGCAACGTCGTGCAGACGATCAGGAAAATCAGCGTCAGACTGACCAGCAAAGTATTGAGCGCAATTTCGTTAGGCGTTTTCTGCCGTTTTGCCCCTTCGACCAGCGAAATCATCCGATCGAGGAATGACTCGCCGGGATCAGCCGTCACCCGCACGCGAATGCCGTCGCTCACGACACGCGTCCCGCCTGTGACCGAGCTGAAATCGCCGCCCACCTCCTTAATCACCGGAGCCGATTCACCCGTGATGGCCGACTCGTCGACGGAAGCGACGCCCTCGACGATCTCGCCGTCGCTCGGGATCAGCTCGCCTGCCTCCACCAACACCAGATCGCCCTTCCGCAGCTCTGTAGCGCTGACCATCTGAATCGTGCCGTCTTTGGCGAGCCTTCTCGCTTTTGTGTCCTGCTTCGTTTTTTTCAGACTCTCGGCCTGTGCTTTGCCGCGCCCTTCTGCCAAAGCTTCCGCGAAGTTGGCAAACAGGAGGGTCACGAGCAAAATCAGGCTGACGACGCCGTTGTAGAGCCGATCCGATGCCCCGCCGAACAGGTCGGGAAAAATCGTCAACAGCAGCGTCAGGAAAAATCCGACTTCGACGACAAACATGACCGGATTTTTCAGCATGACCCGCGGGTCCAGCTTTTTCACGGACTCGACAAAGGCTCGCTGGTACAAATCTTTGGGAAGCGCAGTCGTGCGCGTTTTGCTCATGGGAATATCTCCTTCGTCTTCTCTGTATTAGCGGATGGTCAGCCACTCGGCAACCGGACCGAGAGCGAGCACGGGCAAAAACGTCAACGCCCCCACGATCACAACCGTTGCCAGCAACATCACCAGAAATACGCTGTTGTCCGTGCGCAACGTTCCCATCGTCTCGGGCACAGGCGTTTTCGCGAGCAGGGAACCCGCTACCGCCAGCATCACAATGATGGTGACGTAGCGGCCAACCAGCATGACCAGGGCAGTAGAGAGGTTCCAGAACGGAGTGTTGTCGCCCAATCCCTCCAAGCCCGAGCCGTTGTTGGCTGCCGAAGAAGCAAACTCGTAAAGCACCTGGGACACGCCGTGAAAGCCGGGATTGGAAATGCCCGCTGCGCCCGTCTCTGTCGCGAGTGCCACCGCAGTCGGCGCCAAAACAATCAACGGATGAACGAGAATCGCAATCGCGATCAGCTTCATCTCTTGGCCTTCGATTTTTCGCCCGAGAAATTCCGGTGTGCGGCCGACCATCAAGCCTGCGATAAACACAGCCAAAATCGCGTACATCAAGATGTTGACCGTCCCGACGCCATCTCCGCCGAACACGCAGTTCAGCATCATTTCCCCAAGCGGCACGAGGCCGCCCAGCGGGGTCAATGTATCGTGCATGTTGTTGACCGCCCCTGTCGTAGCTGCCGTCGTCACCGCTGTATACAGGGCGCTTTGCGCGATGCCGAAGCGCACTTCTTTTCCTTCCATGCTGCCCATCGCCTGCGACAAGCCAGCCCGCTCCAGCGCCGGGTTGCCGTTGGCCTCGCTTGTGTAGGCGAGCGTCAAAAATGCCAGAAACATCAGGCCCATTGCGCCGAAGATCATCCAGCCCTGCTTGCGGTTTTTCGCCAGGAAGCCAAACGTAAACGGCAAGGCCGCCGGAATCAGGAACATCGCGAGAATTTCCATCACGTTTGTCAACGGCGTCGGATTTTCAAACGGATGCGCGGAGTTGACCCCGAAGAACCCGCCGCCGTTCGTGCCCAGATGCTTGATCGCTACCAACGAAGCGACCGGGCCGCGCGCGATTTGCTGCTCGGCGCCGCTCACCGTCGTCGCCGTCGCCGTCGGTTCCAGCGTCTGCGGCACGCCTTGCGCCACCAGGAGCAGCGTCACCACCACCGCCAGCGGAAGCAACAGCCGCGTATGCGCCCGCACCAGGTCCACGTAAAAGTTGCCGATGCTGCGCTGCCCGGTCAGCCCGCGCATGAACGCCATGACGACGGCAATCCCCGTGGCCGGAGTCGTAAACATCAGGTACATGACCACCATCATCTGCGACAGGTAGGACAGACCGCTTTCCCCGCTGTAGTGCTGCAGATTGGTATTGGTCAAAAAGCTCACAGCCGTATTGAACGAAAGCAACGGGTCCATAGCCGCTACCCCGCCCGGATTGCCCGGCAGCACCCCTTGCAGCCGCAAAAGCACATAGGCAATGGCACCCATCGCGAGATTGCTGACCAAAACCGCTCCCGCGTACTGTTTCCAGGTCATGTCTGCGGCGCGAATCCCCGACAGCCTGTAAATCCCTTTTTCCACCCCGCCAAACAGACGGTCCAATCGAGTCTCTTCCAGCGAAAAGGCTCGCGCCAGATAGCGCCCCGTCGGAACAGCCAGTACGAGCAGCACCGCCAAAACGAGCGAGATTTGTATAAAGTCCACGGACAATTCCTCCTACTTCCTCTATGAAATGAATCGTTCGACCTTTTCGCCTAATACTTTTCCGGGTAGAGCAATGCGTGACCCAAATAGAGGGAGAGTCCAGCCACAATCAGCAGCAACACGATCATTTCCCCTTCCCTCCCTGCTCTCTCACCACGGCGTCACAAAACTGGATGAGTGCAAAAAACGCACTGAATGCAAGCCCCAAGAGCAATATCGAAACCAAGTCCATTCGAAGCCCCTCCTTTTTTCATCTGCTGCCTGTCGTTTCTTTCGCGCCATCCTCTTTTTCTGGCCCCTGCCTCCGCCTGCTCATGAACAAAATCGAACCGGATCGCCTCTTTCGCCCCCTTTTGGAACAAGCTTTCTCGCCTGAAAAAACCTGCCAATCGGGTAAAAAAATAGACCAATGCTTACCCATTCCCCGACACGCAGATCGTCACGACAGGCCGGCAGAGATGGACAGACGGGCAAACCCCGCCCGCATCCAGCGGCATGAAAATGAAAAACGATCGCTACTTCGGAGAAAAAGTACTCATTGGTCTACCTAACGCCCAGCCGACTTGATTTGCCTTCTTTGCGTTTTGTCTCCCGTTTCCTTTTTCAAAAAAACAGCGTATGCTTTTTTTGGGCAAAACGAAAAGACCTGCGGATTACGTTTCGAGCAAGTCCTTCTCGCCGTCCCGACGGACAACAAAAAAGGCCTCCTCAAACAGGCGGTCTTTTGACCTCCCTCGCTTTAGCCGACGAAGTTAGCTGACGGGTAGGATGGCGAAAGAGTCTCTCATCCCTTCCACGAAACCGTGGAATTAACCCCAGAAGATTGGGTCCTCCGTTCCCGAGTGCCTCGGGATTAGGCCAGATTTGCAATTGTTGGTTACGAGTCTCATTATACGTCTGGCATAATCGGTTGTTAATGTCTTGTTTTTCGCTTTTTGGCACGCTTTGCGCATTCTTTATCGATGTAAGCGCTTTAGCTGCATCAAGCCTCAGCCGCGCGCTATATTTCATCCGTTCTCTCCTATTTTCGCGAAAAATCATCCGGCTCGCTCTCCGCCTTGTCGATCCAAAGTTTTGCTTTGTTGACAGGCTTCCGTCCGTCTCAGTAAGATTAAGCTCAACGAAGCAATCTTGGGAGGAATCTCGTTTGGCCATCTCGATCAAAAAGAAGCTGGAGGCCGAAATCAGCGAAGCCTTTATCAAATTTCAACGCGACCTGATCGGACGGGGGCCGCAGGAGGCCAAGACATATATCGTCTCTGACATGGTGATCGCTCGCTTCAAAGGCGTCCTCACCGTCGAGGAAAAGCATCTGTCCAGCCACGAAAAAGGCAGGCGGATCGTCAAGGAAATGCGCGAGATTTTGCGCGAAATGTACAGCGAGGAATCGGAACAAATCGTCGAGAAGCTGACCGGGTGCAAAGTGCTGTCCAGCCACAGCGACATCAGCACGAAGATGGGCGAGCGGATCGAGGTTTACGTCCTGGATAAAGATTTGGAAAAACAGCTTGGCTCGTAACCGGATAAACAAGCAGAAGGCTTCGCCTGCGCGTGCAGTGCGAAGCCTCGCTTTTTTACAAGCACACCTCAACCTGCACCGGCTCGTCATACGCAAAACGCTCGCTGATATCGGTGACGACCTCCCATTCTTCCTCCCCGACGCGGATCGAATAAATCAGCTCGCGCCCCTGAAACTGAACGTGAACGACCTTCCCGACAATCCCGTCCGCGCCTGGCTGCCAGGCGGAGAGCTTGAGCTGGTCTGGGCGCACAGGCAATACTTGCTGGGCATAAAAAGCGGAGAAGTCGCGGGAAACGGTGATCGGCAGCGCTGGCGCCCCGTGCTTTTCCAGCAAAAACGTGCCCGGAGCGGCCCAGCTTCCTTTTAAAAAGTTGGCCCTGCCGACAAACTTGGCGACAAACGGCGACTCGGGCGCGTAGTAAATATCGTGCGGCGTGCCCGCCTGTTCGACTCTGCCGCTCTTCATCACGACGATCTGATCCGCCATTGCCAGCGCCTCTGACTGATCGTGCGTCACGTAAACAATCGACGTTCCCAGCTCGCGGTGGATGAACTGGATTTCTTTGCGCATCTGCATGCGCAGCTCTGCGTCGAGGCTACTCAGCGGCTCGTCCATCAGCAAAAGCGTCGGGTTAAACACGATGGCCCGCGCCAGGGCGACACGCTGCTTTTGCCCGCCGGAAAGCTGGCTCGGAAAGCGCTCCTCCATTCCCCCCAGCCCGACCATCTCCAGCATCTGCGCTACGCGCGCCTTCGGGTTTTGCCTGAACGCCTCCGGCACCTGCTGTTGATGCTGCAAAGGAAACGCCACGTTTTCGTACACCGTCAAATGTGGCCAGAGCGCGAACGACTGAAACACCATGCCGATCCGCCGCTCCTCTGGCGGCTTACGCTTGCTGGCATCGGCTACACACTCGTTGTTGATCCAGATTTCACCGCTCGTCGGCGATTCAAACCCGGCCAACAGCCGCAAGAGCGTCGTTTTGCCGCAGCCGCTCGGCCCGAGCAGGGCGACAAATTCGCCTTGGCCGATCTGTAAATCGAGCTGGTGCAGCGCCGTCACACCGCCGAATTTTTTCGATACCCCTACTACACGCGCACTGTTCATCGTTCGATCCTCCGTTGCCAGTATCGTTTCCACAGGCTGCCCGCCGAAAGCGCCAGCAGAATAGCCACTACAATCACGGTAGAGAGGGCCGTGCTGTAGGTAGTGGAGCCCGCCTGCTCAAAGCTGAAAATGACGACGCCGATCGTTTCCGAACCGGAAGTCCACAAGAGCGACGATATCGTCAGTTCCGTAAAGGCGGTGAGAAAGACCAAAAACAAGCCAGTCGCCATCCCCGGCGCATAGAGCGGCAGCAAAATTCGCCGCCACCTCGTCCAGAAACGCCCGCCGTTGATGCGCGCCGCTTCCTCCACTTCCTTGCCTACCTGCATGATCGAGACGGTGCTGCTTTTCACCTGCAGGATGAGAAAGCGCGTCACATAAGCGATCAGTATGAGCCAGACGGTTCCATACACCCCTGGCTGCCAACCGGGAATCGGCTCGATCCAGGTCAAAATCATCGCCAGCCCCAGCACCATGCCCGGCAACGCATACGGCAGCGCCACGACGCCTTCCATCGCTTTGCCCGCCGCAGACGGTTTATGGATGCGCCAATAGGCGAACAGCGTACCGGCCACAACGCACAAGACACCTGCCATGCTGGCGAGCATCAGGCTGTTGCCGATCGCCCCCCGCGTGCCCGCGTGGTCGAACAGCACGAAGGCAAAATGCTTCCAGGTCAAATTTTCCGGGACAAACGGCAAGCCGTACGCTTTGACGAAGGCGTTTGCCGCCATGGACAACAGCGGCAGCACGCTCGTCACGAGCAAAAAGCCGCCGACGGCAATCTCCACTGCCAACCGATGTTTGCCCAGCGAACGCCGGATCGACTTGTCTTCGGCGCTGGTCTGGTCGACGCGGCTTTTTCGCAGCAACACCCACTGTAGCCCTGTCCCCGCAAGCGCGATTACGCCGAGCAGGACAGACAGGACAGCCGCCCGCGCAAAAGCGCTCGGCCCAAATCCGATGACTTCTTCGTAAATGAGCGTGCTGAGCACCGCGATGTTTTCCGGGATGCCCAAAAATGCCGGAATGCCGAAGTTGTCCAGCCCGGAGATAAAGGCCAAAAGCCCTCCCCCGGCGATGCCCGGCAAGGCGAGCGGCAGCGTCACCCGGGCAAATACCGTTCGCGCACTCGCGCCGGAGGAATGCGCCGCCCATTCCAGCTCCTTTGGAATCCGGTACAGCACGGACAGCGTCAGCATGTACACCAGCGGATAGTGAGTCAGCCCCATCACGACGACGATGCCGTCAAGCCCGTAGACGTTCCACAACTCGACTGGCCCTCCCGCAAGCCAGCTCGCTGCCCGGTTCAGCACGCCCTGCGGCCCTGCCAACTGCGTCCAGGCCAACGTCATTACGTAGGAGGGAATGAGCAGCGGCAACAGAGCAAGGGCGTGAATAGCGGCCTTCCCGCGTATGTCCGTATAGGCGCACAGCCAGGCCAGCGACACGCCCAACCCAATGGAGATGAGCGTGGAGAGGCCAGCCGCCGTAATCGTATGTCCGACCGCCTCCCACGTCCGGGCATTGGCGAGCACTTCTGCAAAATACCGCAGCCCCAGCCCTGCTTCTGTTTGTACACTCAGCGCAATCAGCTTCCACAACGGATAGACAAAAAAGAAGGCGACCGGCACCAGCACGATCCACGTAGCCGCCTTGTCCAACGACAGGGAGGCGGCGAATTTGCGCCGCTCCCCCATCTGCCTCTCGCTCACCGCCGTCTGCCAGTTAGTTGCCACCCATCATCTCTCCAAATTTCTTTTTGTCCGCTTCTCTCGCTGCTTCCAGCTCATCAATATTCGCAGAAAGCGCCTTGATCTGGTCTTGCGCGCGCAAGCCTTCCGGTGCCTCGACGCCTTTGCGGATCGGCGTGTAGCCAAGGCTGCTGGCGAGCTTTTGTCCTTCTTCCGAGAGGACGTAATCGACGAACGCTTTTGCCGCAGCCTCGTTTTTCGTCGCCTTCATGATGCCAATCGGCTCGGTGATGACAGGCACGCCCTCGTTCGGGTACACCAGTTCGACTGGCGAGCCTTCTTTTTTCGCGCGAGCCACCAGGTAATCGACGACCATGCCGTAATCTTTTTCGCCGCCCGCTACGCTTTTGAGCACGGCGCCGTTCCCTTTTGTGACGGTCATCTGGTTTGTCTTCAGCCCGGCAATGTAGTCCCAGCCAAAATCGTTTTGCCGCGTCAGTACGCCTACGTTGTACGCCGCCGCTCCCGAGTAGAGCGGGCTTGGCATGATCGCTTTGCCTGCCGCCTCCGGGCTGGTCAGCACCTTCCAGCTATCCGGGAGCGTCTTGACTTTGCTGCTGTTGACCGCGAGCACAGTCGCCATCACTTTTGTTCCGGTGTACGCGCCGTCCGCGTCCTTCCACTCTGCCGGAATGTCCGCCGCCTCAGGCGATGCGTATGGCAGGAGCAAATCTTGTTTTTTCAGGCTGGCAAAAGTCGGCGCATCCGCGACCAATAGCACGTCCGCCTTGACTTGTCCCGCCTGTGCCTCCGCCTGCAAGCGGCTGATGACCTCCTCTGTCCCCGAGCGGAACAGCTCTACTTTTACGTCAGGATACTTTTTGGAAAAACCGTCGATCAAAGCAGCCGCGTCGGCATCCGGCTGGGACGTGTAAAAGCTCAGCGTCCCCGCTACTTTGGCCGAAGCAGGCTCCGCTGGCGCGGCAGTTGCGGCCGTTGGAGCCGATTGCGGCGCTGGCTGCGACGGTGTCGACGAAGAAGGCTGGGAACCGCAAGCGGCAAGGCCGAAGACCGATGCGGCTGCGAATAAGGAAAGAGTCCATTTTTGCAACAGAACACGTTTCATTTTTCATTCCTCCTGATTCAAGTAGGCGTGCTTCGTTAAGAGCTTTGCTTCGCGGTTTGAAACCATTTTCCGATCTTGGCCTTCATGGCGGTGTTCGTCATGTTCAATTGCAGCGGTGTAATCGTGATAAATCCGTCACGCAGCTTGTAGTAATCCGATTCCTCGTCCTCGAAGTGCAACTCGCTCAAATGGTCGGACAGCCAGTAGCACAAGTAGCCTTGCGGGTCGTTCAACCCGACGTACTGGTAGCGCAGCACGTCCATCGCGAGCGGCGTGACGGCCACGCCTTTTACCATCTCCTTGGACAAATACGGCAAATTGATGTTCAGCACCGCTTCCGGGCTGAGCTTGTGCCGCAGCAGCGTCTCAAACACGTCGTAGGCAAGCGGCTCGACGATGGAAAAGTTCGGGCTTGGCTTGAGCGTGGCGAGCGACACGGCAATGGAAGGAATCTGATACATCGCTCCTTCAATCGCCGCCGAGATCGTGCCGGAGTAAAACACATCCCGTCCCAGGTTCGGGCCGCGGTTGATTCCGGATACGATCACGTCCGGCTTGTCCTTGAGAATCACCTCGACTGCCATTTTCACGCAGTCAGCCGGAGTGCCGTTAACCGCCCAGGCTTCGAGCGACGTATCGAAAAAGTTCACTTTGTTCGCTTTTACAGGGGATTTCAACGTGATCGCATGGCTGATCGCGCTGCGCTCCTGGTCCGGGCAGACGATGGAGACGTTGCCGAACGGCTGCAAGGCTTGCGCCAGGCACAGCACGCCGCTTGCAAAAATGCCATCGTCATTCGTTACAAGAATATTCAAAACAATACAGACCTCCTATCCAAATGAGACACAGTTTCCTTGCTGCAAATACAGCAGGTTTTGCTTGAGCTGGGACAAATTCCGCGCATCGTCGAAGCCTTCGACGACCAGAGGCTTGTCTGCGGCAAGCAGCAACGGCCAGATCGTTTCCAGATCAATTTCCCCTGTTCCAAGCGGCACGTGCAGCTTCGTCGCCGTCGCGTCGCTCACGTGAATTTTATCGACTCCCTCCAGTTCCTGGAAAAATTGCGGCAGGGAACAGGTCAGAGGTACGTGCGCAATGTCAAAGGTGGCTGCCGTCGGGTAATCGAGCGCGGCGCGCAGCCTGTTCAAGTCTTGCGGCGTCACGATCAGTTCCTTGGGCAGCGGCTCGATATGCTCGATCGAGAGCACGCGGCCCTGTCTCATCGCCTCTTGCGCCAGCTCGTTCAGGCTCTCGACGAGAACGGCCTCGTGCCATTCCCGGTTTTTGTGCGTCAAGGTCACACGGCCCGGATGGATCGTGACGCTTTTCGCCCCGATCTCGCCCGCAAGCGCCAAAGAACGCTTGATTTCCTCGACAGACTGCTTGCGAATGCCGCTGTTCAGCGAGCACAGGTTCAAATCCCAGCTCGCCGCATGCAAGGTCAGCTTCATGCCCACACGCCTGGCTGCCTGCTGGATTTCTCGCGGGTGGCTTTGGTGGAACCAGACGTGCTCGGCCCAGACTTCCATCCCGGCAAAGCCGTATTGCCGGGCGATGAGGATCGCTGCCTCTACCGGGTACGCCCACATCAATGTTGATGAAACATACAGCATTTCCACCACTCCTTTACTTCAGCCGGGATGGGCACGCTGCCGACCGGATACGGGTTGCGCGACTGGTGCCCGTGAAAGTCGCTGCCTCCCGAGCAGATCAGGTGATTCGCTTTGGCCTGCCGCTCCCAAAATGCCGTCTGCGCCGCCGAATGTTTCGGATAATACACCTCGATGCCGTCGAGGCCATAGGCGAGCAGCGCCTCCAGCTTCACTTCAAAGGAGTAGATACCCGGATGAGCCAAGACCGCAATCCCGCCTACCTCGTGCGTAAGTTCGATCGCTTCGCGTGCGGAAAAAGAAGGCCGGGGCACGTACGCCGCGCACCCTTTGCGCAAATACGTCTCGAACGCAGCCTGCGGCGTGGGACTGTAGCCGCGCTCGGCGATTGCTTCTGCCACGTGCGTGCGCACCATCACGCCGCCTTTTGCCCGCGCTGCACATTCTTCCATGGTGATCGCCACGCCCAAGCGGTTACAGCGCTCGATCATCTCGGCGATCCACTCGATCCGCTCCCGCTGCCGCCTGTCCATGACGTGCAAAAGCCGCGGGTCGGCCATGTCGAAGCCGTAGCCCAAAATGTGCAGCTCGTCTTCCGGGCCGTCCGTATTCCACTCGATTCCCGGCAGGAGCGCCAGGCCGAGCCGTGCGGCGTCTTCGCGAGCCAGCAGATATCCATCGACGGTATCATGGTCTGTAATGGCTAGATGAGTCACGCCCCGCTGCTTGGCCCAGACGAGCAGGTCTGCGGGAGCGAGCTTCCCGTCAGAAGCGGTGGTGTGCATGTGCAAGTCCATCATCTGACCATTCCTCCTGTTCTTGTCCGACTTGTTTGCCTTCGTTTGATTTCATTGTAACTGCCGTTTTTGAAGGTCGTATAAAGCGGGCGACAAGGTTTGATAAAGGAGAGGCGCGTGTTTATGCGGGTTTTCAGTTGTTCGGTTGGCGGAATATTGAGGTTGTGTTAACGATTTACGAAGTCTTTACAAAAAGAAAAAGCCCCCGCCCGAACTCGTAGTCCAGGCAGAGGCTTAGCGTGCTGACAGCTATTAAACGACGTCGTATCCTTGCTCTTCGATAGCTTCCTTGATCGCTTCCAGCGTCAGAGTGCTTTCGTTATAAGAAACCTCGACTGTTTTGGCTGCGAGGTTGACTTTTCCCTCTGCGCCAAGCTCCTTCAACGTTTTTTCCACAGCGTTTACGCAATGGTTGCAAGACATGCCTTCTACGTTCAATGTGACGTTTTTCATTCTCAATCTCTCCTTTGGTTTTATGTGTATAGGGATGCGGACAATGCCGCTTGTTGCTGTTTTTTGGCTTACAGCTTCACTCGCTGCAGTCGCAGGGCGTTGAGCACGACGGAGACGGAACTGAAGGCCATTGCCGCTCCGGCGAGCCACGGGGCGAGGAAGCCCAGGGCGGCAAACGGAATGCCCAATGTGTTGTAGGCGAAAGCCCAGAACAAGTTTTGCTTGATGTTGCGAATGGTGCGCTTGCTCATTTCGATGGCGTCGGCGACACTGGTCAGCTCGCCGCGCATGAGCGTGATATCGGCCGCTTCCATCGCCACGTCCGTCCCGGTTCCGATTGCCATGCCGATGTCAGCGGTGGCAAGCGCCGGGGCGTCGTTGATTCCGTCGCCGACCATGGCGACCTTTTTGCCTTGGGCTTGCAGCTTTTTCACTTCGGCGGCCTTGCCTTCGGGCAGGACTTCGGCGATGACGCGCTCGATTCCTGCCTCGCGGGCGATCGCCTCCGCAGTTTGGCGGTTGTCGCCGGTCATCATGATGACCGTCAAGCCCATTGCTTTCAGCCGCGCGATCGCTTGCTTCGAGGTCGGCTTGATCGTATCGGCCACGGCGATCAACCCGGCCAGCTTGCCGTCCACGACAGCCAGCATCGCCGTTTTTCCCGCCTGCTCCAGCGAGAGCATGGCATCTGCCACCGACTGGTACGACACGTGATGCTGCTCGAGCAGACGGCGGGTGCCGACCAGCACGTCCTTGCCCTCAACTGTGGCCCGAATGCCAAAGCCGGGGATCGCTTCAAACGAGCTGGTTTCGGAGAGCGCCACGCCTTTTTCCGCGATGCCGCGAACGATCGCCTGGGCCAGCGGATGCTCGGAGTTTTTCTCCGCCGCCCCCACCAGTGCCAGCAATTCCTGTTCGGCAAAATCAACGGGGATTACATCTGTCAGCTCAGGCTCCCCTTTGGTGACGGTCCCCGTCTTGTCGAGGACGATCGTGTCCAGATGGTGCGCAGTTTCCAAATGCTCTCCGCCTTTGAACAGAATGCCTAGCTCGGCGGCGCGTCCGGAGCCAGCCATGATCGAGGTCGGGGTAGCCAGACCAAGTGCGCACGGGCAAGCGATCACCAGTACGGCAATCGCCTTTTCCAGCGCCTCGGCGAAGTTGCCGGGAATCACGGCGAAATACCAGATGAGAAAAGTAACAACAGCAATCCCGACGACGATGGGAACGAAAATCCCGGAAATGCTGTCAGCCAGCCGCTGAATCGGCGCCTTTGTTCCTTGCGCCTCTTCCACGACCTTGATGATTTGCGCAAGAGCCGTTTCTTTGCCGACTTTGGTCGCGGTGACCTTCAGGAAGCCGTTTTTGTTCAAGGTGGCCCCGATGACCGTATCGCCAGCCGCTTTGTCTACCGGGATGCTCTCTCCCGTCAGCATGGATTCATCCACCGCAGACTGGCCTTCCAGCACGATGCCGTCGACAGGCACTTTGTCGCCAGGCTTCACATACACGACGTCACCCGGCCGCACATCCTCGACGGAGATCGTCATTTCTACGCCATCGCGAATGACTACCGCCGTTTTGGCTTGCAGGCCCATCAGCTTGCGGATCGCTTCCGAGGAACGTCCCTTTGCCTTCGCCTCAAACAGTTTGCCCAACAGGATCAACGTAATCAGCACCGCGCTTGTTTCAAAATACAGCTCCAGCATGTGCGCGTGGGAACCGATGGAAGAAATCGCCACGTACAGGCTGTAAAAGTAGGCAGCCGAAGTGCCCAGCGCGACAAGCACATCCATGTTGGCGCTTTTGTTGCGCAGCGCTTTGTACGCCCCGACGTAAAACTGCGCCCCGATGATGAACTGCACAGGCGTCGCCAAAGCGAGCTGCACCCACGGATTCATCAAAAAGTCCGGCAGCCAGATGAACGAGGTGAAGGAAAAGTGACTGACCATCGACCAGAGCAGCGGCAGCGAAAAGATCAGTGAAATCCAGAACTTTTGCGTCTGCCGCCTGATCTCTGCCATCCGGCGATCGACCTGTTCCTCTTCTTTGCCTTCTTCCTTGCGGGCCGCCTGATACCCGAGCTTTTCCACCTGGCGAACCAGATCGCCCACGCCCACCTGCGCCGAATCGTATTCAATCGTGGCCGTTTCCATGGCGAGATTCACGTTCGCCTTCAGGACGCCGGGCATTTTATTCAAGCCTTTCTCGATGCGGGTCGAGCAGGCTGCACACGTCATGCCTGTGATGTTCAGCTCTACCTTGTCTGCGGCCACGCCGTAGCCAAGTGCTTCAATTTTCGAGCGAATATCGTCGAGGCTCGTTTTCGCCGGATCGAAGACGACCGTCGATTTTTCCAACGCCAGATTCACATTGGCTGTCTCGACGCCATCCAGCTTCTGCAAGCCTTTTTCAATACGAAGCGCGCAGGCCGCACACGTCATCCCGGAAATCGGAACTGTAGCTTCTGCCGTTTTGACACTCATACCAATTCCTCCACATACCCACACGGGGTATAATTTATCGTATTGTTTCCCTGAGGCTTATTTTTTATCACACCTTCACTATACAATACCCCCATAGGGTATATCAAGTGGTTTGGCACAAATTTTTCCCGCCCCTCGATTGTGCCCCGAAACCAACGCAAAAACCCCCGATGGATACCACCGGGGGCTTGTCTGTTCTTCGCTTATTTTCCTTCGTTCACTGCTTGCTGGTACGCTACTGCCACTTTCGCCGCTACCTCCGCATTGTGGCGCACCAGCGCGATGTTGGTCTGCAAGCTTTTGCCTGCGGTCAACTGCTTCACTTTGTCGAGCAAGAATGGCGTTACTTTTTTGCCCGCAATGTTGTTTTCCTTCGCTTCGTTGAGCGCTTGCAAGATCACGCCCTCGATTTGCTTGTGGTCAAGCGCATCCGCTTCCGGCACCGGGTTGGCGATAATCAGGCCGCCGTTCAGACCGAGGTTCCATTTGGTGTTCATCAGGGTCCCTACTTCTTCCGGCGTATCCAGGCGGAAGTCTACGCCAAATCCGCTTTCGCGGGCGAAGAAGGACGGGAACTCGGAAGTGCGGTAGCCGACTACCGGAACCCCTTGTGTCTCCAGGTATTCCAGTGTGCGGCCGATGTCGAGGATAGACTTCGCCCCCGCGCACACAACCGCGACATTCGTTTGCGCCAGCTCTGTCAGGTCTGCGGATACGTCCCAGGTGATTTCGCCTTCACGGTGTACCCCGCCGATGCCGCCAGTCGCGAACATGCGGATGCCCGCCAGGTCTGCTGCGATCATCGTAGCCGCTACAGTCGTCGCGCCGATTTTGCCGCTAGCCAAAATGTAAGGGAAGTCGCGGCGGCTCACTTTTTCTACCGACTTGTTGGTCGCGAACTCTTCCAGTTCGCTCTCGGTCAAGCCGATCTTGATTTTGCCGTTCATGATCCCGATGGTCGCAGGTACCGCACCGTTGTCGCGGATAATTTGCTCGACTTCTTTTGCCATCTCGATGTTTTGCGGATATGGCATGCCGTGGGAGATAATCGTCGTCTCCAGGGCAACGACCGGCAAATTGTTCTCCAGGGCGTGGCGTACTTCCTCTGTAAAGGTCAAGTATTGTTTCATCATTTATCGCTCCTTTTCGTATTGTTCAACGGTCAGTTGCAGTTGTTCCGGTTTTAATAAGGGAGAAACGGATTGCTCTGTTTGCAGGGTCAAGGCCGAGGCAGCCAGTCCGAGACGGCAAGCTGTCTGGAACGACTCTCCATTCACGATTCCATACAGCAGGCCGGATGCAAACGCATCTCCCGCCCCTGTCACATCTACCACTTCAGTCGGATACGGCGCCATGTGCTCCGATACGTCCTCCGCCTGATAGTAAATGCCCGCTTCGCCCATGGTCACGATGACGTGCTTGACGCCTCGCTCCCTGATTTTGCGGCACGCCTCTGCGCAATCCTCAATCGAGCGGATCGCCATGCCAGCCAGCAGCTCCGCTTCTTCCCGATTGGGCAGGATCGCTTCTACTCCGTCCAATTGCTGTGGGAGCTTTTTCGCTTTTGCTGAAGAGACCGGGTCAACGAAAAGTCGAATGTTCTCCTCCCGGCACCGGCCGATAATGTAGGCCAGGCAATTCCCCGGTATGTTCGTATCAATAAAAATCGCGTGGGCTGCGGCAAGGTGGGACCATTTCTCCGCGAACATTTCCGGCGTGAGCGCGTCGTAAATATCCATGTTGGCCAACGATACGACCATTTCTCCATCTATATCGAGCAGCGCGGTGTACGTCCCTGTGCGCTGCATCGGCAGACGCCACACCTGGCTGATGTCTACGCCGTGCTTTTTCGTCTCCTGCAAAATCCACTCGCCTTCCTTGTCCTCACCGACACTGGTGAAAAGTGACGTATTGCATCCGAGCCTGCCGAGATTCTCCGCAATGTTGCGCGCCACCCCGCCGCACGACTCCATGATCGTGACCGGATTGGAAGAGTGCAGCCGCACCGCTTGCTTGCCGCGCGCTTTCCGGTCGAGGTTCGCTCCGCCGATGCAGGCAATCATGCCTTCGTCGCGCAATATATACGCTCTGCCTTTGATCTCGCCACGCTTGGTCAACTGGGCAATGTACCCGGCAACAGCCGAACGCGAAATCCCGATCAAGTCAGCCAGCTCCTGCTGGGAGATGAACGGATTTTGCCGGATGTGGTGAAGGATCAACATGTCTTTTTCCACGGTCATCCTCCTTTCTTCTGATTAGCATTCACAGCTTCGTTCACAAACAAAAGTCTATCACAGAAACTTTTGTTTTGCAAAGGAATCATTTTCGCCATTTGACAAAGGCAAACGAGATCATGTAGGATTGTCTTAAATTCAAGATATTGAAATTTCGATGGAAAGGAGGGCTTTTTCATGGAGCGAAACAATGCCCTCGACCTGTTTGTCGTCTTGTCGCGATCGTATAACTGGGTGACCGCCCATTCCAATCGTCACATCCGCCAGCACGGTTTGAACCCGACAGAGTTCGGCGTCCTGGAAGTACTCTACCATAAAGGCCCGCAGCCTTTGCAGCAAATTGGCGAAAAGATCCTGATCTCCAGCGGAAATATCACGTACGTTGTGGACAAGCTAGAAAAGAAGCAACTGCTGATTCGCAAGCCCTGTTCGGCCGACCGCCGCGTCATTTACGCCGAGCTGACCGAGAAAGGACACGCCTTTTTGGCAGAGATTTTCCCTCCCCACCAGCAGGCGATTGAAAAAGCGGTCGCAGGACTCACTCCCGAAGAACAGCAGCAAGCCATCGGTTTGTTAAAAAAGTTGGGACGTGCTGCTCAGGATACGTATTAGACTGAGCAGCACCCAACAGGTGCAAAAAAGTGTTGACAAAACGTTCAGCACATAATAATCTTGAAATCAAGATTTACGCATTTGAAGTTAGATGCTTACGAAAAGAAAGGTGAATAAATTTCTCATGAGTAAAGTACTTTTCATTAAAGCAAATGATCGCCCTGTTGAACAGGCTGTGAGTGTAAAGCTGTACGAGGCTTTCGTCCAATCGTATAAAGAAAACCATCCAAACGACGAAATCGCCGAGCTGGACCTGTTCGCAGAAAACCTTCCTTACTACGGAAACGATCTGCTCACGGCTATGTTCAAGGCAGGCCGCGGCATGGAGCTGACTGCCGAAGAGCAAAAAGGCGCAGAGCTGGTCAACAAATATTTGAACCAATTCGCTGACGCTGACAAAGTGATGATCGCGTTCCCAATGTGGAACTTCACCGTTCCGGCTGTGCTGCACACCTATGTGGACTACCTGTCTCAAGCAGGCAAAACATTCAAATACACCGCGGAAGGCCCTGTAGGACTGATGGGCGACAAAAAAGTGGCGCTGTTGAGCGCACGCGGCGGCGTTTACTCCGAAGGCCCAATGGCAGAAATCGAGCTGGCTAACCGCTACGTTCGCACGGTGCTTGGCTTCTGGGGAATCAGCAATATTACCGAAGTGATCGTAGAAGGTCACAACCAATTCCCTGACAAAGCAGAAGAAATCGTAGCAGCAGGCGTAGAAAAAGCAGCAAAACTGGCGGAAACCTTCTAAGGCCCGCCAGCCTTTCTTGTCCAAATATCTCAAATTTAAAATACTATAATTTAAAACAATTAAGGAGAGATGAAAAAATGATGGATCTTGGTTTGCTGATTATTCGTTTGGTTGTTGGGTTGTCGTTCGCAGGTCACGGTGCGCAAAAGCTGTTTGGCTGGTTTGGCGGTTACGGTCTGAAAGGCACAGGCGGCTGGCTGGAGTCTATCGGGGTGAAGCCTGGTGTGACCATGGCGCTGCTTGCCGGATTGGCTGAACTCGTCGGCGGCTTGCTGTTCGCGGCAGGTGTCGGCACATGGGTTGGCGCTCTGCTCATCGTCTTCACAATGCTTGTTGCGATTGTGAAGGTTCACGGTCAAAATGGATATTGGGTAACGCAAAACGGCTATGAGTACAATCTGACCTTGATCGCGGTCGCTATCGGTGTCGCTTTGATCGGTCCAGGCGCATACGTTTTGTTTTAAGCAACCGCTCGTAAATCCGTACCCGTAAGCCAGCATTCCACCAAGGGAGGACACAACAGATGAAAATCCGCGTCTACACACAAAACGAACAAGCAAAAGGACATTTTGGCGACGGTGAAATCGTAGAAAACAAACCGATTGGCTTCCCTCATGAAGGCTCCGTTGTAAAACGGGTTGGACCGCTTTTTTACTGGGCGTGGGCAAAATCTCTCAAAACGTTCGAGATTCCCCTGCACCCGCATTCCGGCTTTGAAATTTTGTCTTACGTCCTGCAAGGTACAGTCGGCCACCGGGACACGCTGGGCAATTTGCAGCAGGTCACTACGGGCGGTGCGCAGATCATGCAAACAGGCTCAGGCGCTTACCATGCCGAAGAGCTGGGCAAGGATACCGAGATGTTCCAGATCTGGTTTGAGCCGCACCTCGCCAAAACGACCAAAAACCCGCCGACGTACAACCAGTACGACCACGAGCAGTTTCCGACCGAGACGGCGGATGGCGTACGGGTGAAAAACATCATCGGTCCCGCTGCCCCCATCTCGCTCGTGACCGATTCGCTCATGAAAGATATTGCGATTCCCGCAGGCAAAGCTTACTCGCTGCAACTTCCGGCCGGCTACGCCCACGCTGTCGTCGTCGTGGAAGGAAGCGGAAGCGTTGGCGGGCACAGTGAAGCGGGCGAGCCGCCGACCGTCGCACACAAAGGAGATTTTGTCGTAATCTCTGCGGAAGCAGAAACAACAAGCGTCACTTACCAGGCGCAAGCAGATGCGCCGTTGCGGATCGTGCTCATTCAAGTTCCGCTGGAAGTAGACTACCCGCTCTACCGCAAGTAACCTTGTCTGAAAAACCGCCCTTATGCATGGATAAACCTTGGACCGTCACCTTGTCGTGACGGTCCTTTTCGCCTTTTCTGCCGCCTTCAAAAAATCTTCTCTTCCTCCAGCATCATTTTTTGCTCAAACGGCGCCGTCAGCACGATCAGCGTATAGGAATAGCCTGCTGCTCCATGCGGTCGTCCTGCTTTTTTTGCCGATGTCGACAAAGCTGTTGGCAGGCGCAATCGTCGCCGTCATGCTCTGGGTAGCTGCCGTGCAAACGACCGTCCCTGCCCAGCAGTATTACTTGATCTCGTTGCCCCCGCACTCTTCGCAAGTGGCGCTCAGCATCAATACATCCGTTTTTCAGCTCGGGCTGGCGCTGGGCGCGGGACTTGGCGGCGTCATCGTCAACCATGCGGCAATCTGGCACATAAGCTGGGTCGGCGGTCTGTTCGTGCTCGCGGGCTTCGGCTTTGCCCTGGCTTCGTTTGCCCAGCCAAAAGAGGCGCGAAAGGCGAAAAGCGCGTAAGCAAGGTCTGGCAACCGCAGACGCGAAAAAACAGAAATCACTTGCGTTACTCACAACACCCGCTAGAGCAGCAACTGCTCGCGTTCTGGCGGGCGCGCCCGCTTTTTTCAAAGCAAAACCCGCCCAGGCAGCAGCGCCCGAGCGGGTTTGTTTCTATGATACGGTTCGATACAACTTACACCAGCGCCGGCTTTTGCTCCAGCATGGTTCCTTCCTCGGCGTAGCGCACGTGCCAGGAAAATGCTTTTTCCAGTACGTGCGGAGTGTGCCCGCCGCGAGTGAGCGCTTCTTCATAGTACGCTTTAAGCTGCTCACGGTACATTGGATGCGCGCAGTTTTCGATGATTTTCAAGGCGCGCTCGCGTGGTGCCAGCCCGCGCAAATCAGCCAGCCCTTGCTCGGTGACGATGATGTCGACGTCGTGCTCCGTATGATCGACATGGGAGGCAAACGGCACGATGCTGGAGATTTTTCCGCCTTTGGCGATCGACTTGGTTACGAAAATGCCCAGACGCGCATTGCGGGCAAAGTCGCCAGATCCGCCGATCCCGTTCATCATCTTGCTGCCCGAAACGTTCGTCGAGTTGACGTTGCCGTAGATGTCCACCTCAATCGCCGTATTGATGGCGATCAGCCCCAGGCGGCGAATGATTTCCGGATGGTTGGTGATCTCCTGCGGACGCAGCAGCAGCTTGTCGCGGTATTTGGCAAAATGTTCGGTGACGTACTGCATTTTGTCAGCCGTCAGCGTGATCGAACAACCGGAAGCAAACGAGATTTTCTCCGCGTCGATCAGGTCAAAGACCGCGTCCTGCAGCACTTCCGAGTAAACGGTCAGATCGGTGAACTCGGAGTCGAGAAAACCGTTGAACACGGCATTGGCGACAGACCCGATACCCGATTGCAGCGGCGCGAGATTTTCCGGCAGCCGTCCCGCCTTGACTTCCTCGCGCAAAAACGCGATCAGATGAGCGGCGATTTCAGCCGTCTCCGCGTCCGGCTCGACGATTGTCGACGGCGAATCCAACTGGTTCGTCAGCACAATGCCTTTGATTTTTTCGGGATCGACCACAATGCCCGCTGTTCCTATCCGTTGGTCTACCGCCGTGAGCGGAATCGGCTCGCGCGCTCCCTGGCTCGCTGGCGTGTAAATATCGTGAATGCCCTCCAACTCAGCGGACTGGGCGAGATTCAATTCAATGATGACATGCTTCGCGTAATCGACGAAAATGTTCGAGTTGCCGACAGAAGTGGCGGGAATAATCATGCCGTCCTCTGTGATTGCAACCGCTTCCACAATCGCGTAATCAATCGCACTCATCGCTCCTTGGCGAATCAGCTCGGCGGTGTGGGACAAATGCTGGTCCACGAACATCATGCTGCCGTCGTTAATTTTTTTGCGCATGACCGGATCGGCTTGAAAAGGCAGCCGCTTGTTGACAATGCCCGCCTCCGCCATGACAGCGTCCACGTCTGATCCGAGCGAAGCTCCTGTATATACATTCACGCCAAAAGGCTTGTTGTCTTGTTTGACTCGCTCTGCCAATGCGAGCGGTACAACCTTGGCATCCCCTGCACGAGTGAAACCACTTAACCCGATTGTCATGCCATCCTCGATCCAACTCGCTGCTTCCTCAGCCGTCACGATTTTATCTGCCAATCTTTTATCGCGTAAGCGCTCCCACATCATTGTGACCCCCTATGCCATCTTTTCTTGTTCATACACTAGCACAAGAATTCTGAGCGGGCACTCGATTTTCAACAAAGCAGAATATTTGAGCAGCGAGTTAGCAAAAAAGACAGCGAACCATTCTCACTGGCAAGGGGCCTGCAAAAGCTAGAAGCCGAGCAGTTGCCGGAACGTGCTGGCATACGTCTGGCTCACGGGAACTCTCGTCTTCTGCTTGTCCTTCATCTCCAGCATGAAAGTCGAATGGAAATGCGGATGGATAAAGCCGATGGACTCCAGATTGACAAAATAAGAGCGATGGCAACGCGCGAACCGCTCAGGCGGAAGCATGTATTCCAGCTCGGACATGCTGTATTTGTTCGGGTACGACCCGCTTGCCGAATGCAGCAGCGTCTTGCCCTCGTGCGAGCTGATGTAAACAATCTCGTGCAGCGGAATCGGCAGCCAGCCATCTTCCCCTTTTCCAATCAAAAACGACAGCCTAGGCTGCGGATTAGCCAGCGGAACGCTTTGCAAAGGATAGATGGCGGTAATACAGCCCATGACCTCTCCCCCGCGGAACAGCGGCAGCGACAAACCGTAGTACGGCACGCCAAAAATGCGGCTCTCCACCTGATGTCCGACTTTTCCTCTCTCCATCAGCGCCTTGTGCGTGGCAGAGCCAATCGGGACCTGGTCGCCCGGGGAGATTTTCAGATCAATGTTTGAGCTTGGCTGATAATACAAGTATTGGGTGCCGTCCGAGATCGCAATCGACACTTCTTCCGGCACAGCTTGGCCAATCATCTGCAGCATTTCTGGAACAATCTTGTTCTCCATGCTGAATCCTCCTGCTCCTCTTCACTCTTTTTCTTTTTTCTCTTTCTTCTATTAAACCACACTTCCCTCCCGGCAGATCAATCCTTGTCTTTCCTGCGCAGACAAGGGAATCCATCCGTTGCGGGACAGCCGTTGTGCTATCATGGTATCAACAGTTTTTTGCGAAAACTTGGCAGCGCCAAGCCATTGGCGAAAGCTTTAGTCTGTACAAAAAAAGGCGGTGCACCATGGACCACACCATTGTCTTGATTGCAAAAGGAACCGACACGCTCGCTTTTCTGCTCAAGGAGCTGCGGGCGTATTTTGAGCCTTATTGCAAGGTCATCGGCTTTGCCAGCCACGAACAAATCCCTGACCTCTCCGGGGTGTCCCACGTCTTCATTACGACCAGGGCGCCTGAGTTGTACACGATCGCCCGTCAGGCCGTCCCCGAAACGGTCCCGATTACCGTGCTGAACCGTTTTTTTGAACTGCGCAAAATAAAGGCGCTGATGCAAATCCCGCCCGGAACGACCGTGCCTGTCATGAACAACTCGCCGGTCACAGCCCAGGAGGTCATCCAAAACTTGCTGGAAGTCAAGATTGACCACCTGAATTACGTCCCTTTTCACCCAGGCAGTACGTTCGAGGAGCGCTTTCGGTATGCGATCATTATGAGCATTCCCGATGTGCCGCTGCCCCCTCACGTGGAAGTCATCGACCTCGGCTTTCGCAAAATCAGCATTCACGATCTGATTGATACCGGGCGCAAGGTGGGCGTCCCGATTGAATGGGAGCGGCAATACCTCTCCGCCTTCATCGTGGAAATGTCCGAGCTGGCCAAAATGCTCGGCACTTCCTACGCCGAAGTGCAAAAGCTCAACAGCCAGCTTCAATCCACCTTTCAGGCGGTGAAGGATCCGGTCATCGCCTGTAATGAGGACGGTCTAATCACGTTCATTAACGATGTCGCCGTCGAGCTGTTCTGTCCGCACGAATCGGTCGTTATCGGCAAGCCTTATACGATCCTCAAGGAACACGGCCTGCTCGCCCCCTTTTTTGAACAGGAGGGGCAGGAGGATGCGCTCATCGCCATCGACCAGCGGCAATTCATCGTCAGCAGCCACAGCATTCGCCGCAGCCATGAGCATCTCGGCTTCGTCTGTACGCTGAAAGACGTGACGGAAATCCAGCGCCTGCGCACCCAGCTCGCCCTGCGCGGCCACACCGCTACCTACTCGTTTGCTGATATAAAAGGCAGCAGCCAGCCGCTCCTGCACGCCATCGAGCTTAGCAAAAAGATGGCGAAAAACAACCAGACGATCCTGCTCACGGGTGAAAACGGGACGGGCAAAGAGCTGTTCGCCCACGCGATCCACCAGCATTCACTGCGCAAAAACGGCCCGTTTGTCGCGATCAACTGCGCCTCCCTGCCGGAAAACTTGCTGGAGAGCGAGCTGTTCGGCTACGAGGACGGAGCCTTCACAGGCGCGCGCAAAGGAGGCAAGCCCGGACTGTTCGAGCAGGCGGATGGCGGCACGATTTTTCTCGACGAGATTGGCGATATCTCCCCCGCGATCCAGGTCAAGCTGCTGCGCGTCCTGCAGGAAAAGCAAGTGATCCGCGTCGGCGGCACAGGGATTTTGTCCGTAGACTGCCGGGTGATCGCTGCCACCAACCGCAATCTGGAGGATGCCGTCCGGGATGGCGCTTTTCGCGAAGACTTGTTTTACCGGCTGGCCGTCCTGCCCATCGAAATCCCGGCGCTGCGCGAGCGAACGAGCGACATTCCGCTGCTGATTGACGATCACTTGAAGCAGCAAGGGATTCGCAAAAGCTGGTCGCCGGAAGTCATGGAGCTGTTGCTCGCCCACGACTGGCGAGGCAACATTCGCGAGCTGAAAAACGTCGTGGACTACGCCATTACGGTAAGCGAGCATCCTGTCATCGGCATTGCCGACCTGCCCAAGCGTTTGACCGAGCGGATATTTCAAAAGCAATCCGCAGCGGCGGCCGTGCCTCTCGAGGATGAGCGGAATCTGGATATTTTGCTCGGACTGTATCAATATTACCTCGCCAACAAACCAGTGGGGCGCTACCAACTGGCGCACACCCCCGTCCTGCAGGCGAACGGCTGGACGGAAAGCGCGCTACGCAACCGCTTGAAACAGCTTGAGCAGCTTGGACTGGTGCGCTCAGGCACAACCCGTCAAGGAACCTCGATCACCCGTGACGGCATCGAAATGTTGAGGAAATATGGAAAAATATAGTGCAAGGCAAATGAATATTAGGTTGTATTAGGACGAATAAATCCTAATAAACATTCCTAAAGAGTGCGTTTTCGTTTGGACGCTGCCACCCTCCGTCCAATGAAAACGCCTTTTTTCGCGAAATTTCGACAGTTGGCACGCCACTTGCTTATAGAAAAGGCAAAAAAGCGAGGTGACCTCATGGCTACAAAACATTCTTCTCCAGCAGCGCCAGCCAAAAAACGTTTTTCCGTCCCGCACACTTATGCCATTCTCTTTATCATCATCATTTTGGCAGCGCTTGCTTCCTACGTGCTTCCGACAGGCGAGTTCGAACGCATCAAGGACGACGCCTCGGGCAGAACCATCGTGGTAAACGGCAGCTATCACGCTGTCGAGAGCAGCCCTGTCGGCTTTTTCGACATGTTCAAAGCAATTCCTGAAGGGATGCAAAAAGGCTCGCAAATCATCTTTTACATCTTCATCGTCAGCGGCGTTTTCGGAATCATCCGCCAGACGGGGGCCATTGAGGCGGGCATCAACAAAGGCGTCCGCTATCTGGAAGGCAGGGAAAAGCTCCTGATCCCCGCATCCATGTTCCTCTTCTCCATCGGCGGCTTCACGATGGGGATGGCGGAAGAAAGCATTATTTTCGTGCCAATCGGCATCGCTCTCGCCCGCGCAATGGGCTTTGACGCCGTAACAGGTACCGCCATGATTACGATGGGGGCAGCGGCCGGCTTCATGGGCGGCATGCTCAATCCGTTCACGGTAGGGGTCGCCCAGTCTTTGGCGCAGTTGCCGCTCTTCTCCGGTCTGACCTTCCGCGCTATCGTGTACGTCTTTGTCCTCGGCTTTGCCATCTGGTACGTCATGCGCTACGCCTACCGGGTGAAGGCAGACCCGACCAAGAGCGTCATTTACGCGATCGAGCAAAAGGAAAGCGACGAACAAGTCGCCGTCGAAATTCCCGATCTCAACGGACGCCACAAGCTGGTCTTTCTGGTCATGGTCTGTGGACTCTCCTTCAACGTCTACGGCGTGTTCGAGTACGAATGGTTCCTGACCGAGCTTACCGCTTCCTTTTTAATCATGGGACTGGTTGCCGGGCTTGTCGGCGGGCTGAATGTAAACAAGCTGTTTGACTCCTTTGTCGCTGGCGCCAAAGCCGTTACCTTCGGCGCCCTGATCGTCGGCTTCGCCCGGGCGATCACCGTCGTGCTGGAAGAAGGAAAAATTATCGACACGATGATTTACGCGCTGACTTCCGCCATCGGCCATTTGCCGGATGCCATCAACGTGCTGGCCATGTTCCTGATTCAAGCGGTGTTGAACCTGTTCATTTCGTCCGGCAGCGGCCAAGCGGCGACAACGATGCCGATCATGGTGCCAATCGCCGACCTGCTGGGCATTTCCCGTCAGGTCGCCGTCCTTGCCTTCCAGTACGGGGATGCGGTGACGAACTCGATCATTCCGACTTCTTCTGCCTTGATGGGCTATCTGGCTGTCGCTGGCATTCCGTATGAAAAATGGGTCAAGTTCATTTGGAAGCTGCTTCTCGGCTGGGCCGTCATCGCCGCCATCGCCCTGATCGTCGCTGTAACCATCGGCGTTTCCTAGAGCTAAAGACGACGCACACCCTTTTCAAAACAAGCTGGCTTGCGTCGCATGCACCCCGCTGTGGCGCAGCCCCAGCCGCAAACCTGTGGAGGAACCATGCGCACAACAATCAAACAATTGCAGCCCGCCATTTTTTCTCTGTACGAGCATTTGCATCGACATCCGGAGGTTAGCTGGCAGGAAGTAGAAACGACCGCTTATATCGCCCGTTTTTTGCAGGAGCGTCATTGCCGGGTCACGACGTTTGACGACGTAACCGGAGTGGTGGCGGAATGGGGAGACTTGACCCCGGGAGGATTGACGGTCGGCGTGCGGGCAGATATGGATGCGCTCTGGCAGGAGGTAAACGGCGTCTTCCAGGCGAACCACTCTTGCGGGCACGATGCCCATATGACGATGGTGCTGGGCGTCCTCATGGTGTTGCAGGCGCAAAACATCCAGCTCCCCGGCCGCCTCAAGCTGATTTTCCAGCCGGCGGAGGAAAGCGGAAACGGCGCTTTGGCTATGGTAAAAAAACAAGTGGTCGACGACATCGACTATTTGTACGGCGTCCATCTGCGCCCGGTTCAGGAGATTCCGCGCGGCACGGCTGCCTCTGCCATCATGCACGGCGCGGCAGGCACCATTTTCGGGCAAATCAAGGGAGACGATGCCCACGGGGCGCGCCCGCACCTTGGCGTCAATGCCATCGAGGTGGCAGCGGCGATCGTCGAGCAACTCAAAGGGATTCACCTCGATCCGCTCGTCCCTTATTCCGTGAAAATGACGCAGCTTTCTGCGGGCAGCAAGAGCAGCAACATCATTCCCGGCTCGGCCCAGTTCCACCTGGACTTGCGCGCCCAGACGAACCTTGTCATCGACGCGCTGTTTTCCAGAGTCGAGCACATTTTGCAGCACGTCGCCCAGCTTTATGAGGTAGACTTGTCCTATGACATCACCGAGCGGGTGTACGCCGCCGAAGTCCACGAAGAGGCGCGGCAAATCATGGCCGAGGCGATTGTGCAGACGCTCGGCGCAGACCGTCTGGAAGCGCCGATTCAGACGCCAGGCGCGGAAGATTTTCACTATTACACCAAGGAGCGCCCTCACCTGCGCGCGACGATGCTGGGACTGGGCTGCGGCCTCGCACCCGGCCTGCACCATCCGCAGATGACATTTGACAAAGAAGCGCTGCTGGATGGGATCGAGATTTTGGCCCGTACAGTACTCACCACGTTTGAGCGGCACGCTGGCAAGTAAATCCGCCTGTGCGCCGCCATCGCTCATACGAATCCCAAGTCTGAGGAGAGATGGTCATGAAAATCGAACGCGTCGATCTGCAAAGAATCAAAATCCCGTTGACAGCCCCTTTTGTCACCAGCATGGGCTTGGAGACGCACAAGGAATGTATTCTCGTCCGCGCCTACAGCGGAACACATGTCGGCTTCGGCGAGAGCGTCGCGATGGACGTTCCGGTCTACAACGAGGAGGATGTCGATACAGTCTGGTATATGCTGGAAAAATATTTGATTCCACAACTTTTTTCCCGTGAAATCGAGCACCCTGATGAAGTATCGCAAATCTTTTCCTGGATGCGCCGCAACCAGATGGCGAAGTCGGCGTTGGAAGGCGCGGTTTGGGACCTGTATGCGAAAATGAACGGCATGTCCCTCTCCCGGGCACTTGGCGGAACCCGGACGACGATTGACGTAGGGGTCAGCATCGGCATCGAGCCGACGATCGAGAAGCTGCTTGCGCGCGTAGACAGCTTTATCCGCGACGGCTACAAAAAAATCAAGGTCAAGATCAAACCGGGCTTTGACGTAGAGCCGATCCGGGCGATCCGTCACACCTTTGGTCCGGACGTTCCGCTGATGGCCGATGCCAACTCCGCCTATACGCTGGCAGACATCGACATGCTGAAGCAACTGGACGACTTCGGGCTGATTATGATCGAGCAGCCGTTGGGGCACGACGACATCATCGACCATGCGACATTGCAAAGAGAACTGAAAACGCCGATCTGCCTCGACGAGTCGATCCATACGGTGGAGGATGCGCGCAAAGCGATTGAACTGGGAAGCTGCCGCATCATCAACATCAAGATCGGGCGTGTCGGCGGCCTGACCGATGCCAGGAAGCTCCATGACCTGTGCGCGGCAAAAGGCGTTCCCGTCTGGTGCGGCGGCATGCAGGAAGTCGGCATCGGCCGCGCGCACAACATCGCCATCGCTTCGCTGTCCAATTTCACCATCCCGGGCGACACGTCCCCTTCGCACCGCTATTTTACAGAGGATGTAGTGACGCCGATGATCGATTTCGTTTCGCCGGGCGTACTGGCCGTTCCAACCGGAGCCGGCATTGGTTATACAATCAATGAAGCCGCCATTCTCCGCGCACTCGTTCAGCACAAGAGCTACTTTGCGAATCAAGAATCTACCACTACCGTCATTCCGAACTGGTAGGCCACATAGCCACAGGCAAAACAGGGAGCGCTACAGCAGCCTCCCTGTTTTTTTAACGCCCGTCTGCTCGTCTGTCTACTCCATCGTCGTCAACAGCTTGCACAGATTGCGTTCGGCATCCGGCCGCTCCCCGGCAGGCAGTCTTCCGAGCAGATCAAGCGCCGCATAAGGAAGCTTCAGCGCATGCGGGTCGCTGTACGTTTTTTCCCAGTATGCAGGCGAAAAAATGTACGCAAACGCAGGCTCCTTCACCTCATCCGCCAAAACAAACTCCGGCATCTGCCGATTGAGGTAAGTCTGAATCCGGTGGTTCACGATGCCTGCCTGCACCAACTCCCCGTATCCGAAGCGCTCCAGGTCCGTCAAAGCTTGCGCGTGCGTCACGCTGTGGACGACCTCGCCTGCAAAGTGGTAGCGCTGCCCGTCGATCACTCGCCCCGGCACGACGGTATGCAGCTCGGCAAACGTCCTTCGCGCCATCTCCTCGGTTGTGTCGTACGGAGCCACTTCCTCCGCCACATCCGCAGTTGTGACGGCAAAATAGCTGTCGATGCCCCAATAGCGCGTCGGTCTGTCTTCTGTCGTCTTTTTCAGCATTTCGACCAATCCGGCGACCACGCTCGGACGAACCAGATCGGGCCGATCCCGCAACGCCTTCAATGCCAGCACGCCCAATGCCAGCCCATGCCCGGATGTCCGCAGTTGCTTCACATTTTGCGTCAGTCCGTCAACGACCTGCTGCAGCAAAGCCGGATCAGCCTGTTCCTCTTGACCCAGCGGCGCAAACCATTCCGGCTGCAAGCGCCGAAACGCCTCACAGGTTCGCTCAATTCCTGCTTTTACATGCTCAGGCAGCTCATGCTCGCGATCCATGTAGTAGCCCGCCAACAAAGCCGCACCGTAATGCCCTCCAAACCAGCCTGCCTGCGCGGCCCGCGCTATTCCCACTACGCTAAGCTCCAAATACGAATCGAGTAACCGCATGCTCCATCCTCCTTTTTCCAATCGGGTATAGATTCATAATATAATAAATATTTTTGTTTGTTAAGTATAAAAATAAAATGACTCCTGCTTCGGGAGTCATTTCGGTATCGTTTGTATCAGATTGAGCGGTTCGCTGCTTGCTCACGCTTCATCCAGTTTGAAATCCACTTCATCCGTCGCCGGTCGGTAGTCGACGATCAGTCCATTTCCATTCATATACCACAGCTCATCCTGCTCCATGTAAAAGGTAATGCCGTCTACTACCGCAGAAAGCCCGACTTCGTTCGGCTGCTCTTTGGCAATCCCCATGGAAAACGAATCCTGCACCGTGCTCACGCCTCCATAGCGGACAAAAAAGCGGACGCTGTCGCCTTCCTTGCATCCCCACTCTTCCTTGAACCACGCTACCGCCGGGGCCGTTACTGTCAGTTTCATCGCTCGTCACTCCTCTCTTCCCTTGTAGTTTACCTGACTTTCTAAATATGTAAAGCAAAAAAGTATATTATTCGCACTCGCCCCATGCGGCGGAACGGAAAAGAAAGACCGCTTTCCTTTTCGGAAAAGCGGTCTTCTTCTGTTACTTCAATGGAAGTGTAACCAAAAAACTCGTTCCTATGCCTTCTTCGCTGCTTACCGTAATTTTGCCGTGATGGGCGTCCACGATCCACTTGGCGATGGACAGGCCGAGCCCAGTTCCTTCCGTCGCACGCGAACGCATTTTGTCCACCCGGAAAAAACGATCAAACAGGAATGGAATGTTCTCCTTGGAAATGCCGATCCCGCTGTCCTTCACCAGAATGGCGACGCGGTTTCCTTCTTTTTTGCACGAAACAAAAATGGTGCCGCCTTTGTTCGTGTACTTGAGAGCGTTGTCCAGCAAAATGACCATGAGCTGGTGCAGGCGCTCCTCGTCCCCGACGATCTCCAGCGGCTCCTCAATCGCTGTCTCCAGGCTGATTTCCTTCACGATGGCGAGCTGGGAAAATACTTGCGTGCATTTCTGCACCATCTCATCCAGCCGAAATTTTCTGCTCATAATCTGCAGTTCATTGGAGTCGCTGCGGGCGAGCGTCAACAGGTCGGCTACCAGCTTGCTCAACCGCTTCGCCTCCTGCATGCCGATCATGATTTTTTCGCTTTCCTGCTCGATGGTATGATCGGGATGGCGGAACAGCCGCTCCAGATTGACCATGATCGCTGTCAACGGCGTGCGCAACTCGTGCGAGGCATCTGCAATAAACTGCTGCTGCTTTTCCCACGATACCTGGATCGGGATGAGGGCGCGTCTCGCCAAAAACCAGCCGACGATGATCGCAATGACAATGCTCACTATATCGCCAATGACCACGACGTACAACAGGCTGCTCAGCATGTTCTGCTCGGGCGCCAGATTGTAAATCAACTGAAACTGGTAGGCTACTTGCAAGTGATCGCCCACGACGACTTTTTTCGGCACGGTGACCGTCTGTACCCGATATACCTGTCCTTTGATCGTCACGGTTTCGATGCCGTCCGGCTTGCCGATATGGAAAAAGTTCGGCAACTCCTCCGGCTCCAGACGCTCGCCAAAAGCCGTTCCGATCACCCGGCCAAAGCTATCCCAGACCAGCAGGGCGTACCTGCGATCGAGATCCATGTACTTTTTTCGCTCCAGGCGATTGTAAGGAAAAGGATCATCGTTAATCCGCTGCAAGCGAGGCAGAGGGTCTACCGTAAGCCGCTGACTCACCTTCTCCAGCTCGCGGTCTACTTGCGAGTACAGCCGATACTTCATCGTATAGTAAACGGCACTCCCCAACGCATTGAGCAGCAGAAATACCACGATGACATTCAGTGTCACCAGGCGAATCCGCGTTTTTCGAAACATTACCGTTCTTCCTTTTTCAAAATGTAGCCCACGTTGCGGATCGTGCGAATGTAGCTTTCGTAAGCTCCCAGCTTTTTGCGCAAATAATGGACGTACAGATCGACTACTCCGTAATTCGCCTCTGAGTCGATGCCCCATACGCGGTCAAAAATTTGCTGGCGCGTCAGGATTTGCTCCCGATTTTGCAGAAAATATTTGAGCAGCTCGTATTCCTTCGTGGTCAGCTTCATCGGCTCGTCATCCACAAAGCCGTCGTATTCATTTACCTTTAACGAAATCGGGCCGTATGCCATTTCGCCTTCTGTGCCGGTCTTTCCGTTGCGCCGCAGCAAGGCTCGCACTCTTGCCGTCAACTCTTCTGCGGCAAAAGGCTTGACCAGATAATCATCGGCTCCCGCATCCAGTCCCTCGACTCTCGCCTTGACGCTGTCCTTTGCCGTCAAGAACAGAACAGGGGTCATCATTCCTTTGGCACGAAGCGTTTTAACCAGAGTCAGGCCATCCATGCCCGGCATCATGATGTCGAGTACAAGCAAATCATAAATGCCTCGCTGCGCCAGCAGCAAGCCATCATCTCCCCGATCAGCCGTATCCACTTGATAGCCTTCATCGCTCAAAACGCCAGCAATAGTCTGTAGCAGGGCTTGTTCATCTTCGACTGCAAGAATCAGCATGTATATCCCCTTTCATCTATAACAGCTAGCTGTTGTTGTTCATATGCTTCTTCTTTTCCAGCATGAATCGTTATTTCATCCAGCATAGCATAAACGACCGGAATCACAATGCTTGCGAGTAGACAGACACTTTCATTAGAGCATTCGTTCTTTTGAATGAGATTTGAGAGCCAAAAGCAGAGCGTCGTTGTCTTGTTGCCTGATCTATGCAAAAAAGCTGTATTCCCGATTACTTTTGTGAGTAATGGAGAATACAGCTTTTTTCTCATTCCTTCAAAACTGAATACGCATGTTTGCTAAGAGATGTGTGGATAAGTCCTCGACCGATTAGTATTCGTCAGCTCCACGCGTTGCCGCGCTTCCACACCGAACCTATCAACCTCATCGTCTATGAGGGGTCTTACCAGCTTAACGCTGTGGGAAATCTCATCTTAAGGGGGGCTTCACGCTTAGATGCTTTCAGCGCTTATCCCTTCCATACATAGCTACCCAGCCGTGCTTCTGGCGAAACAACTGGTGCACCAGCGGTATGTCCACCCCGGTCCTCTCGTACTAAGGGCAGCTCCTTTCAAATTTCCTACGCCCGCGACAGATAGGGACCGAACTGTCTCACGACGTTCTGAACCCAGCTCGCGTACCGCTTTAATGGGCGAACAG
>NZ_JBYSWV010000023.1:0-74088 GCF_058781555.1 Brevibacillus sp. FW306-2-1A-C05A | reverse complement strand
GAACGCTTAGTCATTCAAGAATCCCACCCGTACACCGCAAGGTGGAAGGCTTGCGGCTTTAGCCGTGGGAGTCTCAAGAGATTGTTTAGGTGAAAGAAAAAGAGCAGATAGTGAAAGCATGGAGGGGTTAGCGTGAACTTTGATCCGAAAGATTATGAAAAGCACTACTCTGAACAATCCTTTTGGGAAAAACTCTCAAAGCATGCTGCCAAAGCAGGAAAAAAAGTCGTATATACCGCCCTTCTCGGTTACTACGCTCTGGAAAATCCAAAAGTGTCTGCATGGGCCAAAGCTCGCATCTACGGAGCGCTCGGCTACCTCGCTTTTCCTGTAGACCTGGTGCCAGACATTATTCCTGCTGCTGGATACACGGATGACTTCGCTGTACTGATGTTTGCCATTGGACAAGTGGCGTTAAATATCGACAAGACAGTTAGGCTCAAAGCCGTTCAAAAGCTGGAGGATTGGTTTGGCAACGTATCGGAGAATGATAAGGATATTATTGATGTGGAGGCAAAAGTGTCTGAGGTAGAAAAGGCTACAAAAGAGGGGCAATTGATAGAAGAAGTGGAGAAGTAACCGTGGTTTGTTGCAAGCTATTTGCAAAGAAACATTATGGCTATATTAACTATTTTCAATACTCTGTCACAAACGAAATTTCTAATCTTATTAATTACCTACCTACGAGAAATTGTTCCCGCCAATATAAAGAGCCCCTCCCAAACGGGAAGGGCTAAGTTGTTTTATGGGTAAAACCTGTGCCTTTTTGTGTAAATTATCACCGAAGTGTCCCTATTTTGAGGAATCAAGGGTGAAAAACCAGCGTAATTAACGGGCTATTTTGTATGAACAAATCTTACAGATCGTAGTACAACTCAAACTCTTTCGGATTCACCGTGCGCTCTACTTGTTGAATATCCGCGCGCTTCAGGGCGATCCAGCTTTCGATGACTTCCTTGTTGAAGACGTCGCCTTCGAGCAGGAAAGCGTGGTCTTGTTCGAGGGCAGTCAAGGCTTCCTCCAGGGAGCCAGGAGCGCGCTTGATTTCATGCTTTTCTGCGTCGGACAGGTCGTAGATGTTGCGATCCAGCGGGCCGTAGCCGAGTTCGCGCGGGTCGAGCTTGCGCTTGATGCCGTCCAGGCCAGCCATCAGCATGGCAGCGAAGGCCAGGTATGGGTTGGCGGTGGAGTCTGGCGTGCGGAATTCGATCCGGGACGCTTTTGGCGTTACCGCGGCGACTGGAATCCGTACGGCGGCAGAGCGGTTTCCTTTGGAGAAGACCAGGTTAACAGGCGCTTCGTAGCCAGGAACCAGACGCTTGAACGAGTTGGTGCTCGGGTTGGTCAGCGCGATCAAGGCTGGGGCGTGGTGCAAAATGCCGCCGATGTAGTAGAGCGCTGTCTCGCTCAGGTTGGCGTAGCCGCCTTGCTCGTAGAACAGCGGAGTGTCGCCGTTGAACAAGCTTTGGTGGACGTGCATGCCGGAACCGTTGTCGCCGACGATTGGCTTGGGCATGAAGGTCGCTGTTTTGCCGTGCTTCGCTGCTACGTTGCGCACGATGTATTTGAACAAGAGCAGGTTGTCAGCCGTGCGAGTCAACGTGTCGAAGCGGAAGTTGATCTCGCCTTGGCCGGCGGTCGCCACTTCGTGGTGATGACGCTCTACATGCAGGCCGGCTTTGGTCATCAGAGTGCACATTTCGTTGCGGATGTCCATTTGCGAGTCAGTTGGCTGTACCGGGAAGTAGCCGCCTTTGTTGCGCACTTTGTAGCCCAGGTTTTGCCCTTCTTTTCCGGTGTTCCAGAACGCTTCCTCCGAGTCGATGTGGAAGAACGAACCGGATGGGCCGGAGTCGTAGCGCACGCTGTCGAACAGGAAAAATTCCGATTCCGGGCCGAAGTAGGCGGCCGTAGCCAGTCCGGTTTGTTGCAGATACGCCTCTGCTTTGAGGGCAATGCCGCGTGGATCGCGGGTGTATGTGGTGTTGTCCGGATTGACAATGTTACAGATGATGTTCATCGTTTTCGCTTCGACAAACGGATCGATGAAAGCGGAGGAAGGATCAGGCATCGCGACCATGTCGCTCTCTTCGATGGATTTGTAGCCGATGAGGCTGGAGCCGTCGAAGGCGACGCCGTTACGGAAAGTGCCTTCGTCTACTGCGTAAGCAGGAACCGTAACATGGTGCTGGCGGCCAAGCAAATCGACAATGCGGAAGTCCACATATTCCACTTTTTCTGCATCAATGGTGGACAAGACAGTTTTCATATCCAAAACAACCCACTCCATTCGCGAAATATTTTCGTATTTGAATATTTATTGTTCGTGTTTTCGTGAATTTCTATATTTCGAATTATAGCTATAACAGACAATGTTCGTCAAGAGGTTTTCTTACCCCAAATGTTAGTTTTTCTAACATGATATTGCGGGGTTTAGAATTTGGTTCCGTTTTTGTAGAATATAGACGAACTATTATGAATAAACGCGGAGGCGATCATGATGAAGGTACTGGTACTGGGGGCAGGAGGAATCGGAGGTTATTTTGGCGGCCGACTGGCAGAGTCGGGTGTGGATGTAACGTTTCTGGTGCGTGAACGTAGATACAAGCAACTGCAGGAGCGAGGCTTGCGGGTGCTGAGCATCCATGGCGACCTGCACCTGGAGCGTCCGCAGATGATTCAGGCGGGCGAGGCGGCAGGGCCGTTCGACGTCGTCCTTTTGTCCAACAAAGCGTACACGCTCGCAGAGAGCATGGATGCGATTGCCCCTTATGTCGGAGACGACACGATCGTGATTCCGCTGTTGAACGGGATGGCTCACATGGAGCCGCTACGGGATCGCTTTGGACGCGAACGGGTGCTTGGCGGCCTTTGTTTCATTGAAACGACGTTAAACGCAGAAGGCGACGTCGTGCAGACAAGTCCGATTCACGATGCGGTGTTCGGCGAGTGGGAAGGCGGAAAAAGCGAGCGCGTAGAGCGGCTGGAGCAAGCTTTTTCCAAAATCAATGGAACGATGCGGGCGAGCAACAACATCCAGCGCGAGGCTTGGCACAAATATTTGTTCATCGCGACGTTCTCCGGAATTACGACGCTCATGAACTCGGCTGTCGGTCCGATTCGCGAGTCCGCCTATGGCGTGGAGCTGACCAGACAGTTGGCGGAGGAGATCGTGTCCGTCATGCAGGCACTGGAAGCGCCGATCAAGCCGGATATCGTGGAAAAGCAAATGGAAACGTTCCAAAACCAGCGCCCGCAAGCGAAATCGTCCATGCTGCGCGACATGGAAAAAGGACTCCCGGTCGAAGCCGACCACCTGCAAGGCTACCTGTTAAAGCACGCCGAACAAAAAGGCTTGTCCACGCCGCTCCTGAAAGTTGTCTACAATAATCTGAAGGTTTACGAACAGAAGCGGGCAGCAGGCAAATAAGGTATAATAGTGGGCGAACGTCATTAGAAATTTAGGAGGGGTACAGATGGAAGTCATCAAGATTTCCCCCCGCGGATATTGCTACGGTGTTGTCGATGCCATGGTTTTGGCGCTGCGTACAGCGCAAAACTTTGACCTTCCCCGCCCGATTCACATTTTGGGCATGATCGTACACAATGCCCACGTCGTCGAGGCGTTTGAAAAACAAGGCATTAAAACATTGGATGGAGAAGATCGGCTGGCGCTTTTGGACCAGGTGAACGAAGGAACCGTCATCTTCACCGCCCATGGCGTCTCTCCGGAGGTGCGGAAAAAAGCGCGGGACAAAGGCTTGACCGTTGTCGATGCGACCTGCCCGGACGTGACGAAGACGCACGACCTGATCCGCGAAAAAATTGCGGATGGCTACCATGTGATCTACATCGGGAAAAAAGGGCATCCGGAGCCGGAGGGGGCAGTCGGCATCGCGCCGGACCGCGTGCATCTCGTGCAAAAGCTGGAAGAGCTGGACGCGCTCGACATCCCGACCGACAAGCTGATTGTCACTAACCAGACTACGATGAGCCAGTGGGATGTCAAACATTTAATGGATGCCATCCTGCACCGTTTCCCTGGGGTAGAGGTGCACAACGAAATTTGCCTGGCTACCCAAGTGCGCCAGGAAGCAGTCGCGACGCAGGCGGGCGAGGCAGACCTGTGTATTGTCGTGGGCGATCCGCGCAGCAACAACTCCAACCGTCTGGCGCAGGTGTCGGAAGAGATCGCGAATGTGCCGTCCTATCGGATTGCGGATTTGTCCGAGCTCGACATCGAGTGGCTGCGCGGAAAGAAAAACGTTGCGGTGACGTCGGGCGCTTCCACGCCAACTCCTTTGACCAAAGAAGTGATTACCTTCCTGGAGCAATTCGATGAGTTCAACCCGGCTACATGGGAGAAGAAACGAACCGTCGACATGGAGAAAATATTGCCGAGGGTGAAATAGGAGAACGATATGCCAGGATCACATTCCGGTATGGGACTTTCGGGCGCTGGCGGAAGATACTTCAGTCTTTGCGCCCTTTATCTTTTTGTTTACTACGGGTTTGGTGCGTTTTCTCCGCTGATTACGCAGTACTACAACTCGATTTCGCTCACGGGCACCCAGATCGGCTTGATTAGCGCAGTCGCTCCCATCGTTTCGATTGTCGCCCAGCCGATGTGGGGGCTGTTTTGTGACCGCTTTCAAATTCGCAAAACTGTCTTGATTCTGACGCTTGTCGCTTCGGGACTGGCCGGACTTTTCTTCGTCGGCGTGTCCAGCTTCGCCTTTGTTTTCCTGCTCTATTTGATCCTCTCATTTTTTCAGAGCGCCGTCATTCCGATTTCGGACAGTCTGGCTTTGGGCTACGCGAAAAAAAACGGCCTGCAATTCGGCGACATCCGGCTGTGGGGAGCGGTTGGCTTTGCGCTCGCCGCCTTTGTGACAGGGCTTCTCGTCGAACAGTGGGGGCCATCCGTGCTGTTTTACTCCTACTGTCTCGCGCTGTTGATCGCCATGCTGTTTTTGCTGCGGGTGCCGGACGAGTCCGAGGAGACGTCGCGCTTTCGCGTCGGCATGCTGGCTGGCATGCGGGATTTGCTGCGGCTTCCGCGCTACCTGCTGTTTTTGCTGGCGTCCTTTTGCGTGCTTGGCGCGGTGAACGCGAACAACATCTGGTTTTCCTTGTTTTATCAGGAGATTGGCGGCACGGTGGCGGGAGTGGGGCTGGCTTTTCTGCTGTTTGCAGGCAGTGAAGCGCCGTTTATGAAGCTGGCAGGCGTTTTCGTGCGGAGGTGGGGCCTGGAGCTGACGCTGCTGCTCGCTGCTGTGTGCGGGGCGGCGCGCTGGCTCTGGTACAGCTCGGCACCCAGCACGACGTTCGTTATCGCCATGTTTTTCATTCAAGGCATCTCGGTAGGCTTTTATTTGGCGACGGCTGCCCAGTTTGTGCGCGAAAATACGCCCCCCTCCCTGCAGGTGACGGCGCTGGCCATCTTCTTTTCGGTAGGAGGCGGGCTGGGGACGATGCTGTGCAATCTCGTGGCTGGCTGGATCAAAGATTCGTATTCTACGCTAGGCATCTATTTGTTTTTTGGCATCATCACGGTAATCGGGATCATTCCGCTTGTTTTGATTACGTATGGGCCGTGGAAGCAAGCGGCTCCCGACGACAAAGTCGAGGCTACTCAATGACAAGCATGCCTTGGTAGCCGCTCTCCGGGTAGCCGGGGGCGTCCGAGACAAAGAAAAACCGCCCTTTTTTATCGGCAGAAAACTGCAGCATCGTAGACTGCGTCGGCTTCAGCTCTGTCGAGGACAGGTTCAGATCGCGAATGGAGAGATTGTGCGGGCGCGTATCCGCGTTGACGATCATTAACGAGACGCGCTCGCCTGCCCGCGCCGTTAGCTGGTTGGGCAAAAAGCCGGCGCTGGAGATCGTGACGGTGTGCGACCGCGTAGTGGCGGCGTAGGAAGTATGCAAGCGCTGGTGATGCGTCCAAAGCAGCGTTAATGTTACGGCCAGTGCGATGAGGGGATAGCGAAGCTGCCGGAACCATTGACGAGACATTTGCAAATCAGCTCCTTTGCGGCAATAACATGATGAAGTTACTATTATCCTGTCCCCACTCTGTGAACAGTAAACACATTTTTCCTCATCGACAGACGATGGGCATTCCCGAACTCTTGCTGGAAGATTTTCTCCTGGCGGGAGTTTTTTCATGTTGGCATGCGTGCAACAAAAGGCGTGGCGGGGGAGAAATTTTCCAAGCGGCAAATACGCGCTCACTTTGCCAATTCTCCGTATTGAAATATCCGTACTTTTGTAGTAGGATTACTTTGCTTTTATAGTGCGCAACACGATTCCCGCACGTGCAAAGGAGTAGAGAACGATGAAATACGGCTTTTGGCTCCCGATCTTTGGCGGTTGGCTTCGCAATGTGGAAGATGAACAAATGCCGCCTACCTTTGATTACGCAAAACAAGTCATCCAGTCAGCGGAGAAGTGGGGATTCGATACGACGCTCATCGCCGAGCTGTACTTGAACGACATCAAAGGTCCGGAACAAGACTCGCTCGAAGCGTGGTCGACAGCAGCGGCACTGGCAGCCGTGACGGAAAAAATCGAGATCATGACCGCTGTGCGCCCTGGTTTTCACAACCCGGCCGTTACGGCAAAAATGGCGGCAAACATCGACCACATCAGCAACGGACGCTTTACCTTGAACGTCGTCTCGGCCTGGTGGGAGGAAGAAGCCCGGCAATACGGCGGCATTTTTACCGAGCACGACGAGCGCTACGAGAGAACGCTGGAATTTTTGGACGTTTTAAAAGGGTTGTGGACGCAGGAAACGTTCAGCTATGACGGAAAATTTTATCAAATTCGCGAAGCCAAACTTGCGCCAAAACCAGTGCAAAAGCCGAATCCGGTATTGTACGCGGGCGGGGAAAGCGAGCGTGGCAAGCAGGTGATTTCCGCAGCGTGCGATGCTTATGTCATGCACGGCGGCACCGTAGAGGAAATCGAGCGAAAAATCAACGACATGAAACAGCGTCGCCAGGCGACGGGACAAGCGCCGTTTGCAGCGTTTGGCATGGCGGCCTACGTCATTTGCCGCGCGACGGACGAAGAGGCGCAGGAGGAGCTGGCGCGCATCACCGACGTGAAAGAATCGAGCGGCTATGCAGGCTATCAGGACTTTATCAATAAATCCCAGTTGGAAACACAGATTCAATTGCGGGACTATTCCGTCTCCAACCGCGGCTTGCGCCCGAATCTGGTCGGCACGCCGGAGCATATCGCCAAGACGATTCTCGCCTACGAACAAGCGGGCATTGATCTTCTGCTGCTGCAATTTTCGCCGCAACTGGAGGAAATGGAGCGGTTTGCCAAAGAAGTCATGCCGCTGGTAGAGAGCTTGCGCGAAGCGAGCCACAGCCTTTCGTAAGCCATCCGTTCCGGTCACAGCGATGAGCGGGCAGTCTGACAGAAAAGAGGAGATTTTTCGATGAAAAAGATTTACGTCATCCATGAAAACAGCGAGTGGACCGTGCATTTGACCAAACGTTTGCAAGAGCTGGGACTGCCGTATGAGGAATGGCATCTGGACGAGGGCGCTGTCGATTTGACGGCAGAGCCGCCGAATGGCGTTTTTTACAGCCGCATGAGCGCTTCCTCCCACACCCGCGATCATCGCTATGCGCCGGAGCTGACGGCAGCGGTTCTGAACTGGCTGGAAAGCCACGGGCGCAAGGTGTTTAACGGCACGAGCGCGCTTCGGCTGGAAGTGAGCAAGGTGGCGCAATACCTCGCGCTTGGCGAGTTCGGGATTCGCACGCCGAAGACGATCGCCACCGTCGGGCGCAAGCAACTGATAAATGCGGCGCAGTCGTTTGCAGGCCAGCCGTTCATCACCAAGCATAACCGCGCAGGAAAAGGTCTGGGCGTACAGTTGTTCCATTCGCAGGAAGCGTTGGCGGCTTATGTGAACGGCCCGGATTTTGACGAGCCGGTAGACGGCATTACGCTGATCCAGGAGTACATCCAGGCGCCGGAGCCGTGCATTACCCGCTGTGAGTTCGTGGGCGGCCGCTTCATTTATGCGGTGAAGGTCGATACGTCGGAAGGCTTCGAACTGTGCCCGGCAGATGCGTGCCAGATCGGCGACCTGTTCTGCCCGGTGGGCGAGGAAGTGCCTGCGAAGCCGAAGTTCCAGGTGATCGAAGGCTTTGCGGATCCGATTATTCAGCAGTACGAGCGCTTTTTGACGGCGAACAAAATCCAGGTCGCAGGCATCGAGTTCATCCGCAACCGCGACGGGGAAATTTTCACCTATGACATCAACACGAATACGAACTACAACTCGGACGCCGAAGCGGCTTCGGGAATTTACGGCATGCTGGAAGTAGCCAAATTCCTCGGACGCGAGCTGGCGGCGATCGAATAGCAGCATACAGGCAGACAGACGGCAAAAGCTCTCTTGCAAAAGAGGGCTTTTTTGTTTTGCGCACGGGCACAGCAGCACAGCTTCCGGCGTTATCGGTCCAGTGCGCCTGGGCGGCGGCGGGCGCTCAAGCATGCGTGCCATACTTCTTCATACACATTACTTTGTCATGCGTAGTAATATGTGTTATGCTGTACATGCGAGGTGAACCGGATGGGCGACAAAAGCATCAGCAGCGACATTATTCGCGGGCATATTGATGCGATCATTTTGCGGGTGCTGTGCGAAAAAGACAGCTACGGCTACGAGATCATCAAAACGATTTTCAAAAACAGCGGTGAACAATACGAGCTGAAAGAGCCTTCCTTGTACACGAGCCTGAAAAGGTTGGAGGCGCAAAAGCTGATCGTGTCGTACTGGGGCGATGAGAGCCAGGGCGGAAGGCGCAAATATTATCAGGTGACCGAGGCAGGAAGAGCGGCGTATGCCAGTGCGCTCGCGTCCTGGAAGGTTGCCAGGCAATTAATCGATCAGCTTATCGAAAGGCGGGAGGAAGCGTAATGCATAGTCTGCAAATCCATGTGGAAAAGCTGTTCGCCAAGTACAAAAGCAGCAGGCAAATCGAAGAGCTGAAGTGGGAAGTGCTGAGCAATCTGGAGGCGCGAGTGGCGGATCTGGTCGCAGACGGGATGCCGCTGGAGCAGGCGGTGAAAAAGGCGACAGACCAGCTTCCCTCGGTCGATTCGCTCGTCGGGGAAAGCCGGTCGGTCTATGTCCTTGCTTTTTGGCAAGAGCTGCTGCAGCGGGCCCTGCTCTACACTTTGGTAGCCTGGATTGCGACGATGCCGCTGCGCATTTGGGGGATGGGCATTTCGGTAAACCACGGCTTGTTGGTACTATGTTTGCTCGAAGGAATCGTCTACGCCGTCTTGCTCCGGAGCAAGCGCCTGTCCGCTGCCGCAAAAAAGAGCGAGCTGAATTTGCGCACGGCGTTTCGGTTGCGCAAAATCGGGTGGTCGCTGTGGGCGCTGTATATGGCGGTTTCTTTCGCGTACACGACAGCGATTCACTTTGCCAGCCATATATGGTTCGCCAGAGCGGTCAGCCTGTCAGGGCCTTACCAGTTTGCCACGGTAGCGGTAGAGTACGTGCTGCCCGCCGTGTCGATCATCGTGCCGCTTTTGCTGCACGCGCTGCCAGAAGCGATCATGAAATGCGAAGCGAGAGAGGAGGAGTGACGTGAAAAATAAGCTGATTTTGTTGCTCGCCTTGCTCGGGATTGGCCTGTTTGCTGTCATTCAAGGCTGGATTCTCCCGAAAAAGGAGCTTGCTGCCGAGCAGTACCTCGCTGACCAGCAAAGCCCGCTGACGCACGATCTGCAAACGATTTTGCCGTACAAAAACAAGTACATGGGCGATGTTTCCAACCTGAATCTGTTCAACCATCTGCCGTTGAAAGACTTGAAACGGTCGTATCAGTTGCGCTCCGACGAATTTGCCATAGAAGTTCATTACGAAGCCGACGAGTTGCGCGAGGATGAAAAAGCGATCCGGCAGATGCTGCTCTACAATTCGGTCGCCGCCTTCGCCTTGATCGACAATTTGCAGACGATTGACTACCGGTTTTTGGACCGGACGCTGACTGTCTCCCGCTCCCGGATTCAGCAACTGTTCGGGGACGATCTGGCAGCGCTTTTGACGACGGAAAAATGGCGCGCAAACGTGCAGCAGAAATGGCAGGATGCCCGGTTTTTGCAAGAAGGCGTGAAGGCGCTGGAGGAAAAGCAGTAGGAGGCCAAAGCCAAAAGGCGCATCTTCTCTGGTCGACCGCCTCTTCGCCCAATACCAGCGGGAGATGAAACACGGTCGGCGACGAGGGGACATGGCCGTGAAGTAGAAAAGCCTTTTCCCGTCTACGCTCTGCGCAAAGCAGTTGCGATGAAGGGAAAAGGCTTTTTTGTACGCTTTTTTCAGCCAGAAAAAGCAGGCGAATAACGCACCGTGCCATGAACCCCGTCCAGGCTGCCGGGCGCAAGCTCCAGCGCCATAAACAGCTCGTCGGGAATCTCGAACGGAGCGCGGATGCCCCAATGAGAGGCGGGGCGGAAGCCGAATTTGGGATAGTAGCGCTCATGTCCGAGCACGACAAGCGCTTTGTAGCCGAGCGCTCGGGCGGCATTGATCGAATGGTTGATGAGTGCCGCCCCGATGCCTTTTCCCTGATGAGAGGGGAGTACGGAGACGGGGGCGAGAGCAAGCGCCTCGTCAAAGGAGCCGCCATCGTGCTCGATCTTGATTTTGCTCAGCAGCAGATGGCCGACGATGCGGCCGTTCTCTTCGAAAACGAGCGAGAGCGCAGGCACGAACTCGGCTGATTCCCGCAGGCGCTTGACGAGCAAATGCTCCGTTTGATCGCAGAAAGGCTGGCCAGCAAACGCTGCTTGCACCACCTGCTCGGTCGTATGGTAGTCTTGCGGTTCTTCTGTGCGAATGGTCATGAACAATCCTCCGCTGTATTCAGGTTTTCGTCCATTATATACCAGAGAGGGTTACAATCGCCTTCGCTCAAAAAAACAAACTCAACATGTAGTAGAGCGCCGCTGAAATCAGTGCGGAGATCGGCAGTGTAATAAACCAGGTGATGATGATCCGTTTGGCGACGCCCCAATTGACGCCCTTCAGCCGTTTCGCTGCGCCGACCCCCATAATCCCCGAGGAAATCACGTGTGTCGAGCTGACCGGAAGCCCCAACTGCGTAAATGTAAAAATGATCGTGGAGGAGCTTAAATCAGCGGTAGCGCCGTTGATCGGCTCGATTTTCGTAATTTTGCCGCCGACCGTCTTGATGATCTTCCAGCCGCCGACAGACGTTCCCAGCCCCATGGAAATCGCGCAAATAAGCTGGACCCAAAACGGAATCGACGCGGTATCCGCATGCAAATCGGCAGCCACCAGGGCGAAGACGATGATCCCCATTGCTTTTTGCGCGTCGTTGGTGCCGTGGGTAAAAGATTGCAGGGCGGCGGTGAGAATCTGGAAGTAGCGAAAGCCCCGGTTTACTTTGGCGGGCGGTATCTGGATGCTGCGGAACAGGGCGTAGACCAGCTTCATGAGCAGAAAAGCAGCCACAAGCGCGATGATCGGCGACAAAATCAGCGCCTCGAAAATTTCCAAAAAGCCGTTCCAGTTGATTTGCGAAACGCCAGCCGAAGCGAAAACGGCACCTACGACGGAACCGATGAGCGCATGGGACGAACTGCTCGGAATGCCGTACCACCAGGTGACCAGATTCCAGAAAATCGCCGCGACCAAGGCAGCCAGCACGATCAGCACGCCGTATTCCAGCTTGGCGGGATCGGCAATCTTTCCCCCGATTGTTTTGGCGACTCCTGTAAAAGCAAGCGCGCCGACGAAGTTCATGATCGCGGCCAGGGCGATGGCGGTTTTCGGCGGCAAAGCTTTGGTCGAGACTGTGGTGGCGATGGCATTGGCTGTATCGTGAAAGCCGTTGATGAAGTCAAAGGAAACGGCCAGAACAATGACAGCGATCACAAGAGGCAGGCTAGTGTGCATGGAAGGGAGCCTCCTTCGTTTATGTATTGCTCATAATCACCGTCTCCATCGCATCGGCGACGTCCTCGCAATGATCCATGACATCCTCAAGCACATCGTAAATTTCCTTGAACTGCATGATGTGAATCGGATCGCTCGTCGACTTGAAAAGCCGCCGGATGCTTTCCCGCACCAGCTCATCGCCGGCGCTTTCCAGATCGTTGATGCGAATGATGTACTCCTTCATGCCGGGCAGCTTTTGTTTTTGCAACAGTTCAATCGCGAACAAAATTTGCTGGGTCGCATCCTCAATCAGTTGGCCGAATTTGACCATCGTCTCATCCGGCTCCATGATGTCGTACATGTACAGGCGAGCGGCACACCCCTCCAGGCCGTCCAGCACATCATCCAGCTTGACGGCCAGATTCAGCACGTCCTCGCGTTCAATCGCGGAAATAAACGTTTTGTTGATCCGGACGATGATCTCGTGAATCAGTTTGTCGCCTTTTGACTCATACTCTTTCATTTCCTCGGAAAAGCGTTTTAGCGTATCCAGCGACTTGATTTTATACTTATTGAAATAAATGGCCGAGTCGTACACGTTTTTGGCGATGGCGTATAACTCATCCAGCAGGGCGTCCGATTTGGTAAAAAGCATAAAAAGACCTCCACATAGGAATCCGACTAGGGATATTTTAAGTGGAGGCGTGAGCATTTATGCACTTTTCGCAGAGCTAGGCAAAATATAGCTGGCTTGCCATGTAGGCGGCGACTCCCCACATGATGAGCGCAGAGACGATGTTGAGGCTGCGCAGCAAGGACCCTGACCGATCCAGCTTGCCCATGATTCTGCCTGCCACGGACAAGCCGAAAAACCAGAGGCAGGAGACGAGGATGCAGGCGATGGTGAAGCCCCATTTTTCTGCTCCCGCATAGCTGAGCGAGCTGGTCCCGATGACCCCGATTGTGTCGAGGATCGCGTGCGGATTGAGCAAAGAGACGGAAGCGGCGAACATCATCTGCTTTTTGGCGGAAAAGCTTGCTTTTTCCCCGTTATCCAGGCTTGGTCGGCTGCTCCAGGTCAGGTAGCCCATGTACAGCAAAAAACAAACCCCGATGACGTACAAGACGGTTTTCAGCCAGGCAACAGTCAAGACGACCAGCGAAACGCCGAGGACGGCGAGCAAAATCAGGAGCGCATCACAGGCGGCTGCCGTCAGGACGACGGGAGCAGCTCTCCACAGCGTAGGCTGTGCGGCCCCTTGGTTGAATACAAACACGTTTTGCGCACCCAGCGGCAAAATCAGCCCGAAGGCGAGCACAAACCCGTGCAAAATGGCTTCCAGCACAATTCCTTCCTCCTTTTACGATAGAAGCAAACAAAATAATGGCGCTATGGACATTATTCATGAGGAAGGGCAGAATGTCTCCAGCCAATTGGTTTACTCCTGGACCAACCAATTTGTACAATAGAGCAAAGGAGAGGGGAACGGATGCTGACGATTGACTGGAAGCCGGACAAATCCGGTGACATGCCTGTTTACGCGCAAATTGTCGCGTACATCAAAGGAAAAATTGCCGGAGGGGAGTGGCCGGTCAACAGCAAGCTGCCTACACAGCGCGCATTGGCTGCTGCCTTCGAGGTGAACCGCAGCACGGTTGTGACTGCATTGGAGGAGCTGAAAGCGGAAGGGCTGATCGAATCGACGGTCGGGAGCGGTTCGGTCATCTGCAACAACACATGGTCGCTGTTGACGACCACACCGCCGCCGGATTGGCTGGGCTATGTGCGGGCGGGCACGCACCTGCCCAATTCGCCGACGATCCAGGACATTAACCGTTATGAGCCAAACCCGCGCTTCATCCGCCTGGGTACAGGAGAGCTTTCGCCCGCGCTGATCCCGACGGCGGAGATGGAGGAAGTGCTTGGCGACCTGCGGGGAAAAATGATTCAGCTCGGCTACTCCGAGCCGAAGGGGCTTTTGCCGCTGCGCGAGGCGATCAGCGCTCACCTGCGCACGCGAGGGGTCGAAGCTTCCCCGGCGTCCATTTTGGTTGTATCCGGTGCGTTGCAGGCTTTGCAGTTGATCTCGCTCGGGATTTTGCACCGTGGCTCGACGATTTTGCTGGAGCAGCCCTCGTACTTGTTTTCGCTGCCGTTATTCCAGTCGTCAGGGATGAGGCTGGCTGGCGTAGCAATGGATGGGGAAGGGATAGCGCCTGCCTCTGTCGTCCGGCAGAAGCAGCTTCATAACGGAGCGCTGCTCTATACGATCCCGGCTTTTCACAATCCGACCGGGATTTTGATGAGCGAACAGCGCAAGCGGCAGCTCATGGCCGTATGCGAACAGGAGCGGCTGCCTGTCCTGGAGGACGATGTGTACGGCGAGCTGTGGCTGGACGAGCCGGGGCCAGCGCCGCTCAAGGCGAGCGATCAGAGCGGGTTGGTGCTCTACCTTGGCAGCTTGTCGAAAACGCTTAGCCCGGGCCTGCGAATCGGCTGGATCGTAGGGCCGCAGCCTGTGATTGAACGGCTGGCCGATGTGAAAATGCAGATTGACTACGGGTCCAGCGCCCTCTCGCAATGGGCGGCGACAGAATGGCTGACGAGCGGGCGCTATCAACGTCACCTCGAACGAATCCGCACGGCGCTCAAGGAGAGAAGAGGGCGGATGGGCGAGCTTCTCGAACGTTGGTTTTCCGACTTGGCCGACTGGCAGATGCCGCAGGGCGGCTTTTACATCTGGCTGCGTCTGCGCCAGCCCGTGTCGATGCGCAAGCTGTTTACGCAGGCGCTGGCAGAAGGCGTCCTGCTCAATCCCGGTTTCGTGTACGACCAGACGGACAGCCAACATCTGCGCTTGTCGTATGCGTATGCGGCAGACGACGAGTTGGAGCGGGCGCTGTTCACTGTCGCCCAGCTTTTGCGGGCCAATGGCTGAAAACAGGTGGAGGCTGCTTGCTGAAAGCGCAAAGCCGAAAGTCGCTCAAGGATTCCAGCGTGCTTTTGCCGTCCTCCCTTTCAACACGGCGGACAGCAAATACAGCAAGGAGGCAATGAGAAAGAAGGAAAATTTGTCTGCATTCATGGACAAGTACAGGCTGAGCGGAAAGGAGACGATAAAAGAAAGCAAAATAACGGGCGGCTTTACAAAGGAAGCAAGCAAGCCGAGCAACGCCGGGAGCACGAGGCAAAGAGACGTCAGCGCAGAGACGGAGGACTTTTCGGACAGCAAAACGTACCACAGAACCAGGGAACCTGCAGAAGCGAGCAAGCCACAAAGCAGAGAGAGCCAAAACAGAAAACCGTCTTTCATCTGGATCACCCCTTCTCCAACAAATTATACAATCTGGAAAAAGGAGTAAAAAGACCTTCAGAAGAAAACGCCGCAAGCACAACAAGCAGCCCCGGCCCGAACGAATGTCGGACCAAGGCTGCGTCAGCCATGCTGGAAGAAAAAACAGCAAAATTAATGATACGGAAACTGACTGGAGTAGCCGGAGAACTGCTGGTAAGCTTGCTGCAGCTTTTGCTGTTCCTCCGCTTCGAGCTTGTACCAGCCTTTTTGGAACATGAGGTTGAACGTATCGCGCGCCGACTGGTGCGTCTCGTTCAACAGTTGCAGCATGTCGCTGTACAGTTGCTGGTGGCTCATCTCGCGCACCGCGACGTTCAGGCTGTCGGTGACGTATTTGCAGGTCGCCAGACAATCGTTGAGAAAATCGCGGTCATTCATTTGCGGCCCTTTGATTTGCGGCAACTGTCCGGATTGCGGGTTTGCGATCTGGTTTTGGTTTGGCATCCTTGTTCTCCTCCCTTACTGCATCTGTTGTTGCTGTTGTTGGGATTGGGTCTGCGGCAAGGTCGCCATGACGGCTGTGTTGTTGTTTTGCAGGTGGGAGAGCAGCTTTTCGTAGTGCTGCTGGTGCATGCGGCCCGTTTTCTCCAGACATTGCTTCACGTCCGGGTCTGTGGCTTGCTGGGCAAAGAAATGCAGCTTTTTAAAGGCGAGCAGCTCCCAGGACAACGCATCTTTCAGGTAGCTCAAGTCTTTGGTCGTGATGACTTTGGGCGGCTCGGGAATCGGCGCTTGTTGAAAAGGCGTGGAAGACATGATGGATGGCATCTGATTGCTCCTTTCATGTGTGATACACGTATAGGATGGGCAACAAGACAGCAAGTAACCCTGCCTCTTTCCGCCAAAAAAAGAACCGATCCGAGAAAGGACCGGTTCCGCTATTTTGCAGAGGCGAGCTCCAGCGAGGCGACCTGAATGTCGATGCTGGCCGGGGCGATGTTGAGGCAAAAGCTGGCTTCCTTGTGCAAATCTTCCTGAATGTCCCGGATCAATCGGGTCATATCCGCCAAAAAAGGCAGCTTGAGGGCCAGCGTGATCTGCAGGCGAGGCAAATCGTCGAAGGAAAAGGCAACTTTGACGACCTGGCTGACTTCTTCGTAACGGCTGCAAGCAGCCAGCGTAATTTTGCGCAGCACTTGGGGATGAATCAGGATGCGGCCGCCGGAAAAAGGCGGGTGAACCACGGTCGATTCGCCGATGACTTCCTTTTTCGAGCTGAAAATGCGGGTGGCAGAAGCAATCAGCCGCTGCAAATAGTCTTTTTCAACCTCGACCCGCGGGATCGGGATGACGTGCCTGCCCATCGTCTCCCGCACGTAGCGCGCCGCCTCGATTTCCTGCGGCGGCTTGATGGACTCGATGGGAATGTATTCAATAGAAGCAGGAAGGTGCAGCGCCTCGACAATCCGTGTAATCATGCGCTGCGACGTGCCGAGAATCAGCAAGCGTCCCGGCTGAATCTGCTCCAGGCTGCGCCGCACTTCCTCTGCGTGCTCGTCGTAGTGAAAAATCGCCCGCTTGACCGCCTGGATTTTTGTCTTTTCGTACTTGGCGGAGGTACCAGCCACCTTGCGACCCTGGTAGATCAGGATGCCGTCGTCAATAATGGCGTCGATATTCATGCGGTGGGCGAGTTCTAGTGCACTGGAGCTTTTTCCTGTACCACTGGTGCCGTACAAGGCGTAGATTTCCATCGGATACCTCCCTCGTTAAGCTTCTCGCAAAAAATAGGGCAACGGTGCGCCTGCTTGCGTGCGCGCCCGGACATGCTTTGTTTCAACATGGTAACGCACAGGCGGCTCACGAAGCAACCATCTTTGCGAAAAGCTCTTACCGATACTTACCGATACTGCGCGCCCATTTCCCTGGCGCGCTCTGTCGCCCGCAGGATGGCTGCTGTTACCGCCTCCTGGAACCGATACGACTCCAACACTTCCAGCCCGGCCTGCGTAGTTCCGCCAGGGCTGGTGACTTGCCTGCGCAGCAGGGCAGGCTCTGCGCGCGTCTCCAGCAGCATATGGGCCGCGCCGATCACCGTCTGGAGAGTGAGCTGACGGGCCATTTCCCGATCCAGCCCGGCTGTCGCGCCTGCTCCCATCATCGCTTCGACCAAATAATAAATATAGGCCGGGCCGCTGCCGGACAGCCCTGTGATAATATCGAGCTCTTCTTCTGCGACTTCGTGCACGGTGCCAATCGCTTCAAACAGGCGCGTGGCGAGTGCAAGCTGCTCGGGACGCACAAACGCATTGGCACTCAGTCCTGTCGCAGACAGCCCGACAGCGGATGACGTGTTCGGCATCGTGCGAATGATCGGGCAGTCTACCCCCAGCCATTCGCCGATCAGGCTGGTAGGAACGCCTGCGATGACGGAAATAATCAGTTGGTTCGGAGAGATGGTTCCGCGCAGTTCGAGTAGCGCTTCCCCCGCGTCCTTTGGCTTGATCGCCAAAATCAAAATGTCAGATGCCCGCGCCACCGCCAGTTTATCCGTGGTGGCGTTGACCCCGTATGCGTCCGTCAACTGCTCCAGGCGCACCGCGTTGTTGCGGTTGGTGACGAAGATGCGGTCTGCTGCGGTCAAGCCTTTTTTCAAAATCCCCGAAAGCATCGCTTCCACGATGGAGCCTGCGCCGAGAAAGCCGATTTGTCCGGTTGTTATACTGGCTGTTTGGTTGCTCATCGCTGTTTCCTCCCTTTGGACTAGCGGATTTGTCCCGTTCCACGTACGACGTACTTGTAGGAAGTGAGTGCGGGCAAGCCCATCGGCCCGCGGGCGTGCAGCTTTTGCGTGCTGATCCCGATCTCGGCGCCAAAGCCGAACTCTCCGCCGTCGGTAAAGCGGGTAGAGGCGTTGTGATAGACAGCAGTTGCGTCGACAGCGGCCAAAAATTGATTCGCTGCGGCGTCGTCTTCCGTCACGATCGCTTCGGAGTGGCCTGAGCTGTGCGCGGTTATATGCTCAATCGCTTCGGCCAGACTGTCGACTGTGCGGACAGCCAGGATGAGAGCGGAGTATTCCGTATCCCAGTCCGCCGCCTGGGCTTCGCGGAGGAGAGAAGCGAGCTCATGGTGCGCCTCTCGCGTTTTGGCGCAGACGCGCAGTTCGACTCCTTGATCGAGCAGCTTTTGCAGCAGCGCCCGCTGGTAGTCGTGCGGCCAGTTGCGGTGGAGGAGCAGCGTTTCGGCTGCGTTGCAGACCGCGGGGCGGCTTGTTTTCGCGTTGACGGCGATTGCTTCTGCCATGTCGTAGCGGGCCGCCTGATCGATATAGATGTGGCAGTTGCCTACTCCCGTTTCCAGCACAGGCACGCTGGACAGTTGCAGCACGCGCTGGATCAGACCTGCTCCGCCGCGCGGGATGATGACGTCGACCAGTCCGTTTGCGGTACATAACAGGTCGACAGAAGCATGCTCGGCAAAAGGCAGGTATTGCACAGCGGCTTCGGGTAGTTCTGTCGCTGCCAGCGCCTCGCGAATCGAGCGGGCCAACGCGACGTTGCTGTTGACGGCGCTGTGGCTGCCGCGCAGGACGATCGCATTGCCGGTTTTCAGCGCAATCGCCGCCGCATCGACGGTGACATTCGGCCGAGCTTCGTACACCATGCCGATGACGCCAAGCGGGACGCGAATCTGTTCGATGACGAGACCATTCGGCTGCGTCCAGGAATCCATTTTTTGTCCGACAGGATCATCGAGAGCGGCCAAGGAAGCCAGGCTTTCCACGAGATCGTGTACACGCGCAGGTGTCAGGCGCAGGCGGTCGAGGTAAGAGGCGGGCTGTCCGTCAACTTCCGCCTTGGCGATATCCAGCTCGTTTGCCGCCAGGATGGTTTTTTCGTCGGCCAGCAGCTTTTCGCCGATGGCAGCCAATGCCCTGTCTTTTTCTGTACGGGTCAAGAGCGCCATTTGCCGTGAAGCCTGTTTAGCCAGCGAGAGTTGTGCATACACTTTTTCTTTCAAGCTTTCCATTGTCTCCCCATCTCCTTTTCTCTCTTTCGGTTTCAAAACGTTTTCGAGCGTGCCGGGGTCCATTCATCGCGGTGGATTACGGTACCGCTGCGTCGCGTCAAGCCAGAAGGTGAGAGCGAATCCAGGAGCTGGGCAGCGCCGTACCTGCTGACGCCCCGGCCGATCAGAGCGCCTTCGCAATACACCTCGATAACCTCGCCTTCCTCGAACATCCCCGAGACATCGCGTACGCCCGCCAGAAGCAGGCTGCGGCTTTTTTCCAAAATCGCTTCCGCCGCCCCGCTGTCGACCGTGATCGTGCCGCGAACAGGGGAGTGGAGCGCGATCCATTGCTTGCGCGTGGAAACGCCGGCTGTTGCAGGGGATTCGGGACGGTAGCCGACGTAGGTGCCATCGCCGTTGCCCGCAAGCACCTTGATAAGATCAGCCGATTGCGCCAATTTTCCGATAAAGCTCGGGATTCCCAAGCCTTGCGCCGTTTTCGCGGCGATCAGCTTCGAGCGCATTCCGCCCGTGCCGAGCTGTGACGCGCCTCCTGCCAACGCCTCGATTTCCTCTGTCACCTGCTCAAGCGAGCCGATTCGCCGGGCGTCCGGATGGTGGCGCGGGTCTTTGTCGTACAGTCCGTTCGTATCGGTGAGAATCATGTACAAATCAGCGTGGACCAGTCCGGCCACCAGCGCGCCGAGCATGTCGTTGTCGCCAAAGGTCAGCTCCGCCACAGATACCGTGTCATTTTCGTTGATGATCGGCAAAATGTTTTTGTCCAAAAGCAGCGACAACGTTTGAAAAGCGTGCTGGTAACGCTCGCGATCGGAGAAGTCTCCCCGCGTCAGCAAAATTTGCGCCACGCTGAAGTGATGGGCCGCGAACATTTGCGTGTACGTCTGCATCAGCAGGCTTTGCCCGATGGCTGCGGCGGCCTGCTTGGCAGCGAGAGAGCGGGGGCGCTGCTGGTAGCCAAGACGTTGATAGCCGCTCGCGACCGCGCCCGAGGAAACGAGCACGACCTGGTGCCCTGCCTCGCGCAGCTTGCTGACAGCGGAGACGAGCAAGGACATTTTCGCCGGGTCCACGCCACCGCCTGCCGCGGCAATCGAACTGCTGCCCACTTTGACAACCAAACGCATTTTTCCCTTCTTCATACTTTGACCTCCTAGCACTTACTTGTATCCATGTGAAAAAGCAATAAAAAAAGCCCAATCGTCTCTTTGATAAGGACGAAAGGGCATGTTAGCCTTACGCGGTACCACCTTAATTGACGTCTGCCGACAGAAGATACCCGTCAAGTCGCAAACATCCAGCTCTCTTTCTTTGATAACAGGTGAAAGAAACCCGTCCAGGTCTTCCCTGGATGCTCTGGGGTGGGTTCAAACCGATTCATGGACGAAACCTCTCAGCCGTTGGATTTCGCTCTCTGGACCTGAAGGGCGGTTTTACTGTTCCCCGTCATTGCCGCTCGCTATGCGCTTGTTAATTCACTATTATTCGCCGGGCCTATAAGAAATGTCAAGAGGGTTTATTGAAATTGTTCGCTGCCGTACGTGCCCGATCTTGTTTTGATCTCGAACCGCTTCGTCTTCTGATCGCGAACGAGGCGGTAGTGCAGCGTGCGGTCGGAGGCAAAAGACGAGTCGGTCGCGTCCTGGACCGTTACGTTCAGCTCGCCGTTTGCTTTGGCGACCGTCGTATTGCGGACGGAGATCAGGACCGGATAGTCGACGCGCGGAATCGCAATGTACAGCTTTTCCTTGACCAGCTTCGTCGTCAGCTTGTCGTACATCGCCAGCGCGAGCGGCGTGCTCCAGAAACGGCCGAAGTACTTGACGATTTTGTCCTTGCTGTCAAATTGCTTCGGCAGCTCGCGGAACGCCAGCCCGTCCTCGTAGACGGTTTTGCCTTTGGCGTTGTCGAGCGCGGCGAAGTACACTTCCTCCAGCAGATGTTCGGCACGGTTGAGGAACAGGACGACATCCATTTTGTTGTCGCCGAGCTTCTGCATGGCAGACAGCTTCACGGGCTTGCTCTGGGCTTTCGTCTTGCTTTTGCTCTCTTCCTTGGCGGGAAGGGCACAGCCTGTAACGATCAGGGAGAGGGACAGAAAAATCATCCATTTTTTCCAGTTGGTTTTCATAGCGCACCTCACTTGAAAAGCCGTTGTTACCTGTTAGCGTGTGTGGCAAAAGAAATAAATAACCATGTGAAAAGATGCCAGTTGAAAAACAGGGCGGGATCACGGAAAAAGGAAACAGGATAGGGGTTGTCTGACAACGGGATTATGTCTATCATGGAGAGAGTTGTGCAGATCGAACGATTGAGGTGGAAAATACATGTTTGGATTTGGAAAAAAGGCAAAGAAGCTAGACGGCATTGATATTTTGATTATCAAGACCATTGAGGCGAAAAACCGCAACTTTTACCAGGTTGCTTTTCCCAGCGTGGTAGCAAACGATGTGATGTCCATGCTGCAAAAGCTGGAAAAATCGAAAATCAACCAGCAAGAATTTTTGGGCGAGATCGGCGGCTTTCGCATCGTGACTCACCTGGAAGCGCTGACCAGCTACAATGTGCTCGATGACGCGGATATGGAAGCGCAGCCTGTACAAATTGCCGATTTCGCAAACATCCTGCTCCGCCGCCTGGAAGCGCTGGCGGAGAGCGGCAAGCTGGGTGAATCCGAAGAGTTGGCGTTCATCATGGGCGAGCTGACGATGCTGCGCGATGGCAGCTTTGTACCGCAAGAGTAAAGAATACCCGGATGTTGAAGCCGGCCTTACGCTGGGCAGAATACATGATAAGCCGTTGGGAAACCGACGGCTTTTTTCGTATCCGCAACTTTCTCCTGCCGTTGGGCGTATAGCATAAAGTGGAATCTGTTGGAAATGGGAAAAGTAAAACAGATAGAAGGAGGGACGGACATGATCGAGCTGGTGAATGTGACGAAAAGCTACAACGGGACAAACAAAGCGGTCGATCAGCTAAATCTGACAGTGCCGAAGGGGGAAATATTCGGCTTCCTCGGCCCCAATGGAGCAGGGAAGACGACGACGATCAAGATGGTGACCGGAGTGATCCGCCCGGACCAGGGCGAAATTACGATTAACGGAAAAAACATCGCTTCCCAGCCGCTTGAAGCCAAGCAGCAGTTTGGCTATGTACCGGACAGCCCGGACCAGTTTTTGCGGCTGAAAGGGCTGGAGTACGTCAGCTTCATGGCCGATATGTACGATGTGCCAAAAGACGTGCGCGGGAAGCGGATTCTGGAACTGGCGAACCGCTTTGAAATGACGAACGCGCTCGGCGACCCGATTCAGAGCTACTCGCACGGGATGCGGCAAAAAATCATGATTATGGGCGTGCTTGTGCACAACCCCGAGGTGTGGATTCTCGACGAGCCGTTGACCGGGCTGGACCCCAAGTCGTCGTTTACGCTGAAAGAGATGATGCGGGAGCATGCCGACAGCGGGCGCACCGTATTTTTTTCGACCCACGTGCTGGAAGTGGCGGAAAAGCTCTGTGACCGTGTCGCGATCATCAACAAAGGGAAAATTTTGTTTTGCGGTACCTTCAAAGAGATGCAGCAGCATTTTCAGTCAGATGTTTCGCTGGAGAGCCTGTTCCTGGAGCTGACGAAGCATGAATAAAGTCCTGCTGTTATCCAAAGTGCTGCTTAAAAATGCGGGCTCGACCTGGGGGGCGAAAAAAGGAAGCGGCTGGAAGAAACTGCTGCTTGTCTTGGCGATTTTGATCGGACTGATTCCGATGATGCTCGGGGCTGTCGTCTTTATTTCCGCGATGTACGACGGGCTGGCGCTGCTCGGACAGGAAGCGGCGTTGCTCGGACTGGGAGTGACGGTGGTTTCGGTGGCGATTTTCGTCTTCGGGATTTTGTACGTCCTGAGCGTGTTTTACTACTCGCAGGATGTCGAGCAACTGTTGCCGTTGCCGCTTCGGCCGATGCACATTCTTGGGGCCAAATTCATTGTCGCGCTCTGCTATGAGTATCTTACGGCACTGGTCTTGCTGGGACCGCTTCTGGTAACATACGGAGTGAAGAGCGGGGGAGGCTTTCTGTACTACCTGTTTGCCGTCCTCATTTTTTTGCTCGTGCCCATCGTTCCGCTTGTGATGGCGGCAGTTGTGGTCATGCTGTTCATGCGCTTTACGAACGTGGGCAAAAGCAAGGAGCGCTTCCGCTTAATCAGCGGCCTGTTTGCGATTTGTCTGGCAGTCGGGTTTCAAATGGTCGTGCAGCGCCAGACGAGCGGCGGGGTAGACAGCATAGAACAACTGCAGGAGCTGATTGCCAGCCAGGAGAACGCGTTGTTGAACCTGGTGACGCAGTTTTTCCCTGCGGGCAGGCTCGCGGCACTCGCCTTGCAAGACAGCGGCACGCTGGAATCGCTCGGCTATCTGGCAGTCTTTTTCCTGGTGGCGGTTGCCAGTCTGATCGTCTTTCTTGTGGTCGGAAACAGCTTGTACTTCGCTGGGGTCATGGGGATCAGCGACGCTGTGGCCAAACGAAAAACGGTCGGAGATGCGGCTTTTCAAAAGCTCGTGAAGCAGCGCTCAAGACTCTTGTCCTACTTCTGGAAAGAATGGAAAATGCTCTGGCGGACGCCTGCCTTTTTCCTGAACTGCACGCTCTCCGGCATTCTCGTGCCGATCCTGGGCTTGCTGCCTTTGCTCGCCCGCCGGGATAGCGGAGAGATGCTCGCGCGCCTGCAAGCGACGCTACAGGGCGAGCACGCCGGAGCCATCAGCCTGGCGATTGCCTTCGCCGCTTTTGTGATGCTGGGTGCTCTCAACAGCACTTCGGTTACGGCGATTTCCAGGGATGGACAAGGGTTCTTTTACAACAAGACATTGCCGATTTTGCCCCAGCACCTTTTGCTGGCAAAAGTCATGCCGGGTATCATCCTCAGCACGATCAGCATGTTGTTGCTGCTGGCCGAAGCTGTCTGGCTTCTGGCGCTGTCCGGGGAGTTCATCGTCTGGGCGATCCTGTGCGGGATTCCGGGCGTGATCTTCATCAACCTGGTCGGCATCATGGTCGACCTGCACCTGCCCAAGCTGGGATGGAGCTCAGAGCAGGAAGCGGTGAAGCAGAATCTCAATCCGCTGTTCTCGCTTCTCGTCGGCCTGGTGGCGGGAGGACTGGTTGTCGTGGCTATTAGTTTTGCGGGGACTTCTCTGTTTGCAACGGCTCTGGGACTTTTCGCTCTTTTTGCCCTTCTGGACTTCGGGATTTACCGATTGCTTGTTGCCAAAGGACCAGGGTGGCTGGAAAAGATCGAAGAGTGAGCATAACGTTTGGCTGCTGAAAAGCCGTTCTCCCCGTGCTGGAGTGCGGCTTTTTTCACATGGTCAACGCCAATTAGGAACATTTTGTGAAAAGAGGGTATAAAGAAGTGCGCGATCCATCCCGATACATGAAAGGGGGATCGTTGTTGTCCGGGACGCTCGTCGAGTCCTGGACCTTTCTGCCACAGAAACGGCAGGGAGAACTACATAGAAAAAGGGGTAAAGATTCTGGCAAAGGAGAAAGGAGTATGCGTATAACATGATGAAGCGTTTTGCTCTCTGTTTTCTCATGGCATTGCTGCTCGTGCAAACTGCATGGACGGGCGGTGCACATGCTGCAGGTGTTTTCGATGACACCGAAGGACACTGGGCAGAGCAACAAATTGAAGAACTGGCGAGCCTGGGGATTGTAAAGCGAAACAGCAGCCACGCGTTTTATCCGAACAAGCCGATTACGCGCGGCGAAGCGCTGGCTCTGCTCAACCGCGTATTTGAGACGGCCTACGGCTCGCTTGAGCTGCCGCAGCGAAAAAGCAACCTGGACTACCGCTTTCTGCTTCGGGGGGAAGTAGAACAACTGTTGGTCAACATGAAAGCGATCTGGCAAGTAGAAACGAATGCGCTGTCCAGCTACGATCCGGGCGACAGAATGCTCTATTACTTGTACCTGGCCGAAAGCGGGCAACTGCTCAAAAAACAGCAAAAAGAAAATCCTGACTGGTGGCTGTCCAGCGAAGCCATGCAGCGGCCGTTGACCCGAGAAGAGGCGAGCCTGCTGTTGTTCCACGTGCTGGCGCCGCAAAAATTCAGAACGGCCAATTTGAAGCCGCAAGACGCGGTGACGTACTTCAACAGCTTTTACGAGTGGAAGCAGGATCGGTTCTACCGCGATACATACTCTCCATACCCGCTGGCTATTCGCGAGTTTCAGTTGTTTTTGACCGAAAAGACGTTTTCACCCGAGAAAATCATGACCCGCGCGGAATATGCCGTCGTCATGAAGCGACTGCTCGATTATTACCGCACCGATATGGCAGCCCAGTTCCGCAGCACGGTGGCGCAGCAGCAAAATATCGCCCAACTGTACTTGCGCTCCGCTACTCTCGCGCTGGAGAAAAAGCAGCAGGCCCGCTTGGCCGCCGTGTTCGCTCCCGAACCGTTAAAAGCGATGACAACGCTTCCGCAAGTGCCGAAGTACAACGGCCCGGTGACGATTACAAGCAAGACAGACATGAATGACCCGAAAATTCTTTGGCTGATCGGCCACTATCGCGACCCGGTAAACGGAGACTTCCAGGTCGAATACAAGCTGGAGCAGGATGCGTCGAATGCTTATGGGCGCAAAATCACAGCCGTTCTTTATTCGGAAAAATAGGCAAGCACTATGGGGAGCATCTGTTGCAGGATGCTCCTCTTTGTTTTGAAATGGAAAAGAGGAAGAAACATCGACAAGTGACGATTGCAAATGACAGAATTTTCGATTACAATAAAACTGAACGGTGACTCAGTAGGGGGTCAGCCAAAACATCTCAGGGCGGGTAACATAGCCAACACGTGGGATGTATTTTTTGGCCCACCAACTGAATGAGCATTCATTCAACAAGAGCATGAGCCTTGGCATACAGGAATATGGTTAAGAATAGTAGAACTTATGGAAATGATCTACTAATCTGAAAAGTTGAGCAAGGTTGGCAGCCATTGTGATTATGCCTCGACAGAGGTTCTCTAAAGGAGGATTTGAAGATGGAACGCAAAATTCGCAAAGCGGCGGTTCTCGGCTCTGGCGTCATGGGCGCCGGGATTGCCGCACATCTCGCCAACGTCGGAATCCCTACTTATTTGCTGGACATCGTACCGCGCGAACTGACGGCGGACGAGAGTAAAAAAGGACTGACACTGGCTGATCCGGCAGTGAAAAACCGCATTGCACAGGCGGGCAAAGACAGGCTGCTCAAGGAAAAGCCAGCTCCGCTCTACGATAAAAAGAACATCGAGCTGATAACGGTAGGCAACTTCGAAGACCATTTGCCGCTGCTCGCCGAAGTCGACTGGATCATCGAGGTCGTCGTGGAGAACCTCGAAGTGAAGAAAAGTGTGTTCGCGCAAGTAGAAGCACACCGCAAGCCAGGGACGATCGTCTCTTCCAATACGTCCGGCGTTTCTATCAACGAGATGGCAGAAGGCCGCTCTGACGATTTCCGCAAACATTTTCTCGGCACGCACTTTTTCAACCCGCCGCGCTATTTGAAGCTGCTGGAGCTGATTCCCGGACGCGATACCGACCCGGCTATCGTCGCTTTCATGAAGCAGTTCGGGGAGCATGTGCTCGGAAAAGGAATGGTCGTCTGCAAGGACACGCCAAACTTCATCGCCAACCGCATCGGTACATACGGATTGCAGGTTTCGATCCACGAGATGGTGTGTCTTGGCCTCGGGGTAGATGAAGTCGATGCGCTGACAGGCCCGGTAATCGGCCGTCCGAAGAGCGCGACGTTCCGCACACTCGATGTCGTCGGGCTGGACACGTATGTGCATGTCGCAGGAAACGTCCGCAACAAGAGCACGGACGAAGCGGAGCGCGCTGTCTTTGAGGTTCCGGATTTCGTTTTGCAAATGGTCGAGAAGCGCTGGATCGGACAAAAGGCAGGGCAAGGCTTTTTCAAACAGGTGAAGTCGGCGCAGGGCAAAGAAATTTTGGCGCTGGACATCAACACATTGGAATACCGCCCGAGCGTGAAGCCGAAGTTCCCGTCGCTGGACGCGGCCAAGACGGCGAAAACATTGCCGGAAAAGCTGCGGGCGCTCGCATACGGCAAGGACAAGGGCAGCGAGTTTGTCTGGAGCGTTTTCAAAAAAGTGCTGCTGTATTCCGCTGAAAAGGCTTACGAGATCGCCGACGACATCGTTGCAGTCGATCAGGCGATGAAGTGGGGCTTCGGCTGGGAGCTGGGGCCGTTCGAGACGTGGGATGCCATCGGCGTGGAAAAATCAGTGGCGCGGATGCGCGAGGAAAACGAGCAGATTCCCGCGCTGGTCGAGGAGCTGCTCGCGAGCGGCAAAACCTCCTTCTACCAAAAGGCAGAAGGCAAGCGCCAGGCGTTTGCGATCGGCGGCGTCTACAAAGGCATCGAGGAAAACAAGGAAAACATCAACCTCGCCGCGCTCAAGGAGCAAGGCAAGTTGATTAAGAAAAACGCGGGCGCTGCCCTGATCGACCTGGGCGATGGCGTCGCGTGTCTGGAGTTCACTTCGCCGCACAACGCGCTCGGACTGGATGTATTGCAGATGGCGAACCAGGCGGCAGAAGAAGTGCAGAAAAACTTCGCCGGACTGGTGATCGGCAACCAGGGCAAAAACTTCTGCGTCGGGATGAACCTCGCGATGGCGCTGATGGAAGCGCAAGATGAAAACTGGCTGGAGCTCGACATGCTCGTCAGCAATTTCCATAAAGCGGCCAGAGCGATTCGCTACATGCACCGCCCGGTCGTGGCGGCACCGTTCGGCATGACGCTCGGCGGCGGCGTCGAGGTCACGTACCTGGCTGACCGCGTACAGGTAGCAGCGGAAACGTACCTTGGACTCGTCGAGGTCGGCGTCGGGCTTTTGCCAGGCGGCGGCGGCACGAAGGAAATGCTGTTCCGCGCCATGGAAAACGTGCCGGAGGGCGGCAGCGTGCCAGTCGACCCGTTCCCGTTTGTCGCCAGAGCTTTTGAAACGATTGCGATGGCAAAAGTTTCGACTAGCGGACAGGAAGCGATCAACCTCGGCTACTTGCGGCCGACTGACCGGATCAGCATCAACTCTGACCATCTGTTGTACGATGCGAAGCAGCTCGTGCTCGCGATGGACAAAGAAGGCTATACGCCGCCCAAGCCGCGCAAAATCCGCGTAATCGGAGAGACGGGCTACGCCAACCTGCGCCAAAACATCTATGCGATGAAGAAGAGCGGGTACATTTCCGAGCACGACGAGCTGATCGCGTCCAAAATCGCCTATGTCATGTCTGGCGGCAACGTGCCGGCGGGTACGGAAGTGACCGAGAGCTACATTTTGGAGCTGGAAAAGCAAGCGTTCCTCTCGCTGATTAAGACGCCTAAGACTCAGCAGCGGATGCAGCACATGCTGACCAAAAACAAGCCTTTGCGCAACTAGGGAGAAGGAGGGTAAAACGATGAGAGAAGCAGTAATTGTCGCAGGGGCCCGGACTGCGGTCGGCCGAGCGAAAAAAGGAAGTCTCAAAGACGTACATCCCGTCGACATGGGGGCAGCCGTCGTAGCGGATTTGCTCCGCCGCGTTCCGCAACTGGACCCGGCGGATATCGAGGACGTCATCATGGGGACGGCGGTGCCGGAAGCAGAGCAGGGCATGAATATGGCGCGGCTGATCGGACTGCGCGCCGGACTGCCGACAAATGTCGCGGGCATTACGATCAACCGTTTTTGCTCCTCCGGCTTGCAGACGATTGCCTATGCCGCGCAACAGATTATGGTCGGCAGCTCGGACGTGGTCGTGGCAGGCGGAGTGGAGAGCATGAGCCTCGTGCCGATGCTCGGCCACAAGGTCGCGCTCAATCCGACACTGGTGGAGACGAAGCCTGAGGCGTACATGAGCATGGGGCATACGGCGGAGGAAGTGGCGCGGCGCTACCATGTGACCCGCGAAGACCAGGATGCGTTTGCGCTCCGCAGCCATCAGCGCGCGGTTGCGGCGATCAGCTCGGGCAAGTTCCAGGACGAAATCGTGCCGCTGACGGTGAAGCAGTACACGGTAGACGAAGCCGGAAAGGTGCATATCCGCGAGCGCATTTTTGACAAGGACGAAGGCGCGCGCCCAGATACGACGCTGGAGGCGCTCGCCAAGCTGAAGCCGGTCTTCCACGTGCAGGGCAGCGTAACGGCCGGGAACTCCTCGCAAACGAGCGATGGCGCGGCAGCGGTGATCGTCATGTCAGCCGACAAAGCGGCAGAGCTGGGCGTTTCGCCTATCGCGAAGTTCCGCTCCTTTACCGTTGGCGGGGTGGACCCGGATGTCATGGGGATCGGTCCGGTCGTCGCGATCCCGAAAGCGTTGAAGCTGGCGGGGATCAGCCTGGACGACGTCGATTTGTTCGAGCTGAACGAAGCATTCGCGTCCCAGTCGATTGCGGTCATTCGAGAGCTTGGCCTGGACCCGGAAAAAGTAAACGTCAACGGCGGCGCTATCGCCTTGGGCCATCCACTCGGTTGCAGCGGCGCGAAGCTGACCGTCTCGCTCTTGAATGAAATGAAGCGCAGAGGCGGCAAGTACGGCGTCGTCACTATGTGTATCGGCGGAGGCATGGGAGCCGCAGGCGTTTTTGAAATGATCTAGCACGTACGTCCATTTTCATAAAAGGAGAGGGATAGCATGGCAGATACGAAAGAATTGATCCGTGGTGGAAGCTTTTTGATTGACGCAGGTTCGGCAGACGACGTGTTCGTGCCGGAGGAGTACAGCGAGGAGCAAAAAATGATCGCGAAAACGACGGAGGACTTTGTCGTCAACGAAGTTCGTCCGCATCTGGAAGAATTGGAGCAGCACAACTTCGACATTTCCGTCCGTCTGCTGAAGGAAGCAGGGGAGCTTGGCCTGTTGGCTGGCGATGTGCCGGAGAAGTACGAAGGACTTGGCCTGGATAAAGTCAGCACGGCTTTGGTCACCGAAAAGTTTTCGCTTGCGCGCGGCTTCGCGCTGAGCTATGGCGCACATGTGGGCATCGGCTCGCTGCCGATCGTGTACTTTGGAAACGAAGATCAGAAGCAGCGCTATCTGCCTGATCTGGCGTCCGGAAAACGGATCGCGGCCTATTGCCTGACAGAGCCAGGCTCCGGCTCCGACGCGCTGGGAGCCAAAACGACAGCGACTCTCTCTGCTGACGGCAAGCATTACATCCTCAACGGAGAGAAGCAATGGATCACGAACGCAGGCTTTGCTGACGTGTTTATCGTCTATGCGAAAATCGACGGGGAAAAATTCACGGCCTTCATCGTCGAGCGCACCTTCCCTGGCGTATCGTTTGGACCGGAAGAGAAGAAAATGGGCATCAAGTGCTCCTCGACTCGCACCGTCATTTTGCAGGATGTGCCCGTGCCTGTGGAAAACTTGTTGGGCGAGCCGGGCAGAGGCCACGTCATCGCCTTTAACATCCTGAACGTAGGCCGTTACAAGCTGGCAGTCGGCGCAGTCGGCTCCGCGAAAAAAGCGCTGGAGCTGGCGACGAACTACGCGAAGGAGCGGAAGCAGTTTAAAACGCCAATCGCCAATTTCACTTTGATTAAAAACAAACTGGCGAACATGGCGATCAAAGCGTACGCCGCAGAAAGCTCCGTCTATCGGACAGTCGGCCTGTTCGACACCGCGCTCGGCCGCCTGGGCGAAAAAGCGGATGACGGCGCAGAAGTCGCGAAGGCGATTGCCGACTACGCCATCGAATGCTCGATCAACAAAGTGTTTGCTACGGAAGTTTTGGACTACTGCGTGGACGAAGGCGTGCAAATCCACGGCGGATACGGCTTCATGTCCGAGTACGAGATCGAAAACATGTACCGCGACTCGCGGATCAACCGGATTTTTGAAGGCACGAACGAGATCAACCGACTGCTCATCCCGGACACGTTGGTGAAAAAGGCGATGAAGGGCGAGCTGCCGCTTCTGCAAGCAGCGACCAGCCTGCAAGCCGAGCTGATGAGCTATTACCCGGAGGAGATCGAGGAAGCGCCGCTCGCGGTGGAGAAGCACCTGCTCAGCATGACGCGCAAAATCATCCTGATGGTGGCAGGCTCCGCGCTGATGAAGTACCAGCAAGCGATTTCCAAGGAGCAGGAGCTGCTGGCGTTCGCTGCCGACATGCTGATCGAGCTGTACGCAATGGACAGCATCGTGAAGCGCACGGAAAAAGCGATTGCGGCCAACGGACTGGAAGCGGAGCAGCAAAAGCTGGAGTTGACAGCGGTCTATGTGCATGAAGCGTTTGATCGCATCGAAGCGTGGGCGAAGGAAGCGCTCGCTGCCATGGAAGAAGGAGATGAGCTGCGCCTGCGCCTCTCGATCCTGAAAAAGCTGACACGCCGTACGCCGATCAATACGGTTGCGCTGAAACGGTCGATTGCCGATCGCGTCATCGAAGCAGGCGGATACGTGGTGTAAACCGCACAGACACGCATACAGAAAAAAGGAGCGAAGAGTCATTCTTTGCTCCTTTTTCTTTTGCCCGCAGCCAAAAAGCTTGGCTCAAGGCTTTTGCTTCACTTTGGAAATACCGCCGTCGTTGATGTGCACCTGCACGTTTACCGACTCCAGCATGTCGGGGCGAAGCGGGAGCGCGCTGTATTTTTGCAGTCTGTGCCACTCATGCGGGTGCTTGCGATAGAGCGTGTGCCCGAGCTGGAGAGTGTCTGCGCCCAGCTTCAGCCCTTTTTCAAACAGTCCGCGAATCTCTTCCTCGATTTTTTTGGCTGCTTCCGTTTCGATTTCGATTTCCCGCACAGGGCCTTGGCGGAAAAGCTGGGTAATAAAGCCGGAGATGTCGACATCCACCTGAAAAACGACGTTCTCGCCGGGGAGCACCGGACGTATGGCTGCTTTTGGCTTTTCGAGCACGAGCATGGCGAGCGTCTGTTTGTCTTTTTTACCTCCAAAAGCGTACGGACTACATGCTTGTCCATCCAGCGCAAGCCGAGCAGCTCGGAGCGCGGCCAGCAAGCTGTAAAACTGGATGGCGCTGAGCGGCAGGAGCGAGAGCGTCGACGAAAGGAAAAAGAGTCCGGTCAGCCACCAGATCCGTTTTCGCCCGCCAGGTATCATCCAGATTTCCACGATCAGCAGATGGGCGAGCGCGATTCGGGTGAAAGCCCCGCTGAACCATTGGTAAATGCTCAAAAAATCGAGATGCTCGATATAAATGCCGATATTGGCTAGCCGCCACTCTTCATAGGCCGGGTAGCGCAGCTTGGCGGCTTCCGCCGGGCCAAATTCGACGATCGCGCCAATCGTTCGGCCCCAAGGTCAAGTCAATCAGCGACATCGCCAGCGAGAAAAACTGATAGTAAGGCACTTTGCTTTTCAGATGATGCTTCAGAAACAAAAACAGGAGCAGTTCCACAAAGCCGCTTCCCGCGTACATCATGCCTTTGAGCACCGGGGCCATCCCGTTTTCCATGATCGGCAGAAGCAGGCGGTAGTCTTTGTTCTGAAAATTCGTGGACATCACGAAAAACTCTACGACGACTGGCAACAACACCGTCGACGTCATTGCAATGGAGCGTATCCCGAACAGAGCGTTGACGAGACACAAAGCGGCGAAGAGGACAGTGTGAACCGTCAGCGGAGTCTGGGGAGCAAAAGACAGGTTGATCCAGGTGACCGTGTCTGTCATGGTCATCTTCCCGATAATAAAGCAATAGAGAGGTCAGTGGCGCCAACAGGCGGGAAACGAAGAAGCCGTATCGGTTCTGCAACCGAACAAAAAGGTGTTCGCGCCCGGTTCTCAGATAGATAAAGTAAAGAAAGCACGTCCAGATCAGGTAGAGAGCCCCGGCAAAAAGGACGGAAATCCACGAATCTCTCTTGGCGGAGTCGAGCATCATGGGGATGACGATGACATGGTTCATCAAGCCGTTGGCCAGCATCAGTATTGCTACGATTTGAGTAAAAGCTAGTCCGTTTTTCATAGTTCTCCCGCCAGACTGTTCCAGTTCTTTTGTCAGTATTTGCAGGTCGTCTCGATTTATGCGACAGGACAGGCGTGCCTTCGAAGGTTGCATGCATATTTTTGGAAGCTGCCACGAAAGCTAAGAGAACATACTGAGCAGAGGATGGGGAACGGTTCGAGATGACGATGAGAGGATGGCTGAGAAGGAAACGGGTGTCGGCAAAAGACAGAATTCAGCCGTCCCATGCCCACCCGATAAGCGACAGCCTGGGCGAAAATATTAGCGAACTGGAGCGCATATTCACGCTGACACCTGACCTGGTGATTCGCACGTTTGAAAGCAGTATGCTCGAAGGTTCGGCAGCGATCGTGTATTTAACTGGGCTTGTGGAAAAAAACTCCATCAACAACAATGTGCTGCGGCCGATGCTGGCTCAGCGGGATCGGGGAAAAGCGGGAATTCTCGACCTGCTGTCGGTAGGAGATGTCTCGATTGCCCGCGATTTTCGCACCGTTGAAAAGGAGATTTTCGACGGCAGCTGTATCATGTTTGTAGAAGGGCGCAACGAGGCGTTCGTTCTCGATACGCACGGCTGGCCGCAGCGGGCGATTGAGGACCCGCAACTGGAAGCGTCTTTGAAGGGCGCCCACCAGGGGTTTGTGGAGACAGGGATGCAAAATATCGCCCTGATTCGCCGCTACTTGCCTAATCGGGAGTTGAAAATCAAGGAATTTTGGATAGGGGACAGGGGAGCTACCCGGGTGTCGATCCTATTTTTGCAAGATGTCGCACATCCGGAGGTTTTGCAAGAAATGGAGGACCGGATCAAGCAGATCAAGATCGACTCGATTCTCAATACAGGCGAGCTGGCAGAGTTGATTGAGGACAATCCGTTTTCCCCTTTTCCGCAGTTGATGATGACGGAGCGGCCCGATTCGGTGGCCTCGCACATTTTGCAAGGCAAGATCGCCGTCGTGGTAGACCGTTCTCCCAGCGTCTTGATTGGCCCTGCCACCTTTTCCTCCTTTTTTCAAAACGTGGACGATTACAGCACGCGCTGGCTTGTTTCGTCGTTTATTCGTCTGTTGCGGGGGCTGGCTTTTATCATCGCGACCTTTCTTCCGGCTCTCTACATCGCCCTGATCTCGTTTAACTACGAGGTGATTCCGCTCGACTTGATTTTATCGGTCGGAGAGTCGAGAGAGAGTGCCTTTTCCGCCTTTACTCGAAGCGATGCTTATGGAGCTGACTATGGAAATGCTGCGGGAAGCAGGGGTCAGGCTGCCAACGCCCATCGGACAGACGGTAGGCATCGTGGGGGGGATCGTCATTGGACAGGCAGTAGTTCAGGCGGGGATTGTCAGCAACATCATGGTGATTGTGGTCGCGTTTACAGCGATCTCCTCCTTTATCATCCCGAATTACGATATGGGGTCTGCGGTTAGACTGCTCCGGTTTCTCATGATGGTGCTGGCTGCTTTGTTCGGTATCGTCGGGATTATCGTCGGGCTGATGGGCCTCATTGCCCATCTGATCCAGTTGGAATCGCTTGGCGTTCCCTACGGAAGTCCGCTCGCGCCCGCTCGTTTCAGCGACTGGAAAGATTTCTTTGTCCGCTTGCCGTTTTGGACGATGCGGGATCGGCCAGTCAGTACGAGGGCCATTCAAGCGAGAAGGCAGGGAGATAATCGTCCAAGGGGAGATGGCGAATGAAAAAATATGCCTTCAATGAACTGACGGTCTTCCAGTACATTTATTTGATTCACGGTGCGCAGGTAGGGATCGGGGTGTTGTCCATGCCGCGAGAGCTGGCCGAGGTGGCAGGGACGGACGGATGGCTCTCAATTTTGATTGGTTGGTTCGCGGCTATGGCGGTCAGCCTGGTCATCATCGGCATCATGAAGCGCTATCCCGGCAAAACGATTGTGGATCTGCAGCCGTTGTTTTTGGGTAAATGGCTGGGGAAAGTCTGTGTTGCAGGAATCGCCGTCTATTGCGGTTTTGCCTCTTTCACTGTCATGGCCAACACTGCGGCCATCGTCAATACGTGGATTCTTAGTCAGACACCGATTTACATGGTAGTTATTTTGCTGGCCATTCCGGCTTATATGGTTCTCCAAGGCGGCTTGCGGGTGCTTGGACGGTATGCCGAGCTGATCTTTTATCTGACGCTGTGGATGCCGATCGTCTTGGTCACTGTCTTGCCGAAAACGAACTGGCTTTATTTGCTCCCTGTTTTCAAGGAAGGGTGGTGGCCGATTCTGGCGGGAATAAAATCAACGGTTCTGTCTTTTTTAGGATTTGAACTGGCTTTTTTTCTCTATCTTTTTTGCAGAAAAAGCAGTATGCAGTCCTTGGTATCGTTGTGGCCAATACGTTGTCCATGCTGATTTTTATGAACATCACCTTGTTCAGTTTCGTGTTTTTCAACCCCGATGAAATTCTACAATATACGTGGCCAACATTGAATTTATGGAAGGTGATTGAGTATCGATTTTTGGAACGAATGGATATTATCTTTCTCGCTTTCTATTTATTTTACTTGTCTACAACCAGCTTCCCTTATCTGTATTTTTCAGTCTTCTCGTCAAGTCAATTGTTCGGTGCAGCAGATCATCGCAAGCATTTAGGCATCGCTTTGCTGTTGGTTATTTTACTGCTTTGGCTGTATACGCCTACGTTCATGGATTTACTCAAATGGAAGCAGTGGTGGAGCACTGGCGGTTTGCTATTCGGATACGCGCTGCCCGTTCTGGCTTTTGTGCCGATCTGGCTGCTGCGTAGGTCAGTGAAGGAGTGAAGGTTATAAAAAGATACGTACACGTTCTATTGATTTTGTGTGTAGTCTCCCTGCTGACGGGGTGTGTGGATCGGATTGATCTGGAAGACGCGACGATCACCCTGATGACAGGGATAGATCTGAATGAAAAAGATCAGCTTCTCGTCTATTTATCGAGTCCGGTGTTCAGCAAGGAAGCCAAGGATAAGGAAGAGGAGTACGGAGTCAAGATAGAATCGCTCCGTCAGGCAAGAGGACGGTTTGACGGGCTGGTGACGGGCCTTTCGTTATCAGGCAAAATACAGGTGTTCGTTATCGGGAAAAAACTGTTGGAACATCCCGATTGGTTTCCCATTATGGATGTGATGTTTCGCGATGCGCGATTTACGGTGAATGCGCGAGTGATCGTTTGCGACGGGCCGGTCAAGGAGCTGTTCAATTTTAATCCGACGGATAAGCCGCGGCTTCCGCTTCACCTAACCAGGCTGCTCGATAAGGCAAGCCAAAGGAATTTGACAGTAACAACAAGGTTACAGGAATTTCATCGACAAATGTTTGAAAAAGGAGGCACACCGTTACTCGCTGAAATCAATTCAGGACGCTCTGTTAAAGTATTGGGGACGGCACTGCTAAACAAGGGCGGCAAGTACGCTACGCTGCTCGAGCCAAGAGATACGATGCTGTTGCAGATGCTCCGTCATCAAAAGCAGGGAGAGACATCCTTGACGCTTCCGCTTCCCGTAAACGGTGGCAGCAATCACATAGCGAGGGATCGGCTCAGTTTTTTGGTGAATGGCGTCAATCGCTCCGTGAAAACAAGCTACCGTAACAATCGGTTTCAATTCGACGTAAAAATGAAAATTCGCATTTCCATCACCGAAAGGCTGTTTTTGTTCGACATGGAACAAGACTACAGGAAAATGGAGCAAATGATTAGCGAGGAACTGCGCAAAGAGTTCGCAAATCTGGTCACAAAGTGCCAGGAGAGTGGAACAGACCCGTTTGGCTTTGGCGTGTACGCCCGTGCCTATGAGTACGAGGAGTGGAAAAAGGTACAGGAAGATTGGCCGGCGGCATTTGCCAGAGCCGATGTCCGTATTGTGCCGGAGGTGTCGATTATAGGCAATGGCGTCATTAAGTGAGTAAATAGCAGGAAAAAGGAAAAGCACCTTGTCGCCAAGGCTATGGTCCAAGGTGCTTGTTTGTTTTTGCGATACGTATCAGTAGATAGCCTCCCAGCCTGCAGGAGTGACGAACAGGCGGATTGCCTTGATTTTGCGGTCGTCCATCAAGGTGAAGTAGTGGCGGAAGTTCGGCGGTACGGAGATCAGGTCGCCTGGCTCAAGCTCGACGTCGAAGTAGCGCCCGTCTTTGCCCTTGATCGCGAAAATGCCGTGGCCGTCTACGCAGAAGCGGCACTCGTCGTCGGTGTGATGATGCTCGTTCTTGAATTTCACGAGCAGCTCATCGAGGTTAGGGGTTTTGTCAGAGAGGACGATGATGTCGGCAGTCAGGTAGCCGCGGCGCTCGCTGATCGCGTCGATCTCCGGCTTGAAGGCGGCGAGAATCTCCTGTTTTTCTTCCTCTGTCGGGCTGTAGTTGTCGCGGTGCTTGGGATCGAGGCGGTCTACGCCCCATTTTTCGTAAATGATCTCTTGGCTGTCCAGGAAGGAAATGACTTCCTCCGGTGCGGAAATGTACTCGTTAGTGTCGTGGAAACGAATTTGTGCCATCTTGTTTGCCTCCTTGGTTAATTGGTTGTAGTGGACACGACGGCTTGGCGCAGTTGCAGCCAGCGGGCGTGGTACTCGAACAGAAATTCAAATGCTTCCAGGTGGCGCTTCGCTTCAAAGTCGTTGCCGCCCCATGCGTAAATGCCGTGGTTGCGGATGAGCACGCCCGGAATTTCCGGGGTGATGACTTTTTCAATCGCGGCGGCCAGGGTCGGAATATCGGCAAAGTTCTCAACAATCGGAACAGTGATACGCGCGTTTTCCTCCCAAATGCCCAAGCCTTTAATCAGCTCTTGCCCCTGGATGGAGAAGGCGCGCTGGCCGAAGTACAGCTCGGAGATGAGGTTGTTCCAGACGGTATGGACGTGGAAGCAGGCACCTGCCTGCGGGAACTTTTGATAGACGACGGCGTGGATCAACGTCTCTGCGGACGGCTTGAGCGAAGTCGCGTCTACAGGGCGGGAATCTCGATCGACTACGAGGTAGTCTTCCGGCGACAGCTTGGTCTTGTCTTTGCCGCTTGCGGTTACGGCAAATTGCAGCGGCTCGTTCTGGATTTTGATCGAGAGATTGCCGCTGGTACCGGGAAACCAGTCCCGGCGGGCAAATGTCAGCTTGGCGTCGTCCAGACGGCGAAAAGCGTCCAGACGTTGTTCGAGTGTTGCGGTCATGGATTAGACAACCTCCTGTTTCAGTTCGGTCAGCGTGCCAATCACGTCGTGGAAGGTCGCGAATGTGCTGTGCGGCAGCGCAAGCTCCTGTGCCTTCTCGGCGAGGAAGGAGCGGGCGATGACGTAGTCGGCGATCTTTGCGCCAGCCAGGTCCGTGATCGAATCGCCAATGACGACGCGATAGTGAGTGGCAGGGTCGTAGCGGCGAATGATGGTCGTCTTGCACATGCCGCAGCCGTTTGTGCATTGCTCGTCGCAGGAGTGCGGCCACGTGATCGTGATGTTCTCGCCGGAGAAGTCGCTGCCGTTGCAGTAGATCGGGACACCGCTAAGGTCAAACGGAGCGAGAATCGGCTGGACGAAAAAGTCGATGCCGCCGCTCGTAATCAAAAGCTCGATGCCTTCCTCGCGGCAAAAGCGGACGAAGTCAGCGAAGCCGGGGCGAATCGTAGCCTCCTGGACGATGTAGTCTACAATATCCTGGCGCAAGGAAGAAGGGAGCAACTGAAACAGCTTGCCGACGCCTTCCTGTACGCTTATTTGTTGCGAAAGAATTTGTTTGGTGAGTGCTTCCCATTCGGGGGGAGCGAACTTTTTCACAATCGCGACGATGTTGTCTTTTTCCGTAATCGTTCCGTCGAAATCGCAGAACAGCACGAGCTTTTTGCTCATCGTGCGCCACCCCACTTTTCCAGGGCGATGGCAAGCTCAGGCGATCCGGCAGCGGCTTCTTCCAGGCTGCGCCCGGCAGTGACGGCAGCGATTGCGTCGACAAAAGCTTTCGCTCCGGCCGTCGCGCCGCCGGGGTGGCCGTGAATGCCGCCGCCCGCGTTGACGATTTGGTCGAGACCGAAGTCCTGATACAACTGCGGCACGAGTCCGGGATGAATGCCTGCGGACGGAACCGGGAACGAGCGGCGCACGCCCTCCAGCGGCGTCGTCAAGTTGTGGGCGAGTTGCAGCGCTTCTGTCTTGTCCAGCGCCACGTTGCCGTACGGAGACGGGAACAGCACCAGGTCTGCTCCGGCGATCCGCATCAAGGTGCCGAGCAGAAGCGGCGTGGCGATGCCGTAGTCAGGCGACGGATAGTACGCGCCTGCGAGCGCCGGGTGCGCCATGATCGGGACGTTGACATCCGGATCGGCTGCCAGGCGGTGCAGGGCATCGAAGCCGAAGGCCAGCACGTTGAACAGCAGGCAGTCGGCGCCCGCTTCGACCGCGCGTTTTGCCTTTTCGTTCAGCTCGTTGATCGGCCCGGTCAGGTTGGCGGCGTAGAGGACAGGCTTGCCTGTCTCGGCTTCGGTCTCCAGGGCGATCTGTTTGAACGCCTGGATGCGCTCCAAAAACGGTGCGCGGTCGTCCGCGAAGAAAATTTCGTCATCTTTGACCAAATCGACGCCGCCCTGCGCCTGTGCTTTAAATTGCGTTTTCAGATCGTCGAACGGCAGGCCGAGGCAAGATTTGAAAATGCTCATCAGGAGCGGACGGTTTTGGGCGTCCAGTCGTCCGCGCAGTCCGTCTATGCCGAACTTCGGTCCGGGAAAAGCCTGGAGGAACGAGTCGGGAAAAGCGATGTCGACCAGCTTGATTTTTCCGTCCATCGAGAGCTTGCCGAAAATTCCGGTCAAGAGCGAAGGAATGTCGCTGGTGAAGTTGCGGGTCGGGTAGCTGACGGTAATCAGCCCGCGCACATCCCCGTTTTCCAATGTTTCCAGCGGAGTGGCGCTGACGGCTTCGCCTAGGTACGGCGCCAGCTCCGCTTGCTTGGCAGCGGGCAAGTCCGTCCAGGAGCCGACCGTCATGCCGACTGCGATGGCAGCGGCTTTTTTGTTCAAGTCTTTGGCTTGTGTCAAATAGGTGACGAGGATGCGTTGCTCACTCATGCTAGTCCTCCTTGGCAGCTTGAAAAGCTGTCGTGGTCGTTTCGAAACATGTAATCATGCAAAAAAGCCTCCCCACTTGAGCGGGGAGGCGGTTGTCGACTATGAAAACGTCTCGTCTCCTCTCATCTCTCGGGTCAGTAGCCGGAACAAACAGCTCCGACTCTTATCCGTTGGAATTAGCACCGTTTCGCTATTTTTGTCGAACGCAAAAAAATAGCGCCGGTTGCCGGGCATCATAGGGCCAGTCCCTCAGCCAGCTCGCGATAAGAGTTTATGTGGTTCACACGTCATCTATCCGTGTGCGATACACCCATGATATGCCTTCTCGTTCCGCTAGTCAATCTTTGTTTTTCCGAGAATGTGCATCTGCTCACAGGGAAAAGGAGGCAGCAAGTGAAACTTTTTTACTCAGCGTGCGTGGTATCGGATGAAAGGGTGTGGAGGCATTGGGAAAGTAGGCTTGGAGGACGTGTACCAGTTGCACGTAAACGATATATACCGCTATCTTTTCCGGCTCACACGCGATCGGAGGCAGGCGGAAGACTTGACGCAGGAGACTTTTTTTCGCGCGTATGCCTCCCTGGATGACTATCACGGGGAAAAAGTGCGGCCGTGGCTGTTCAAGGTAGCATACCACGCCTTCGTGGACTGGCATCGCAAACAGAAGCGGCGGCCAGTCGATTACGTCGGGAGCGTGCCGGAACGACTGGATGCTTCCGCCGTCGATCCCGCTGACCAGCTCGTGAACCAGGAGTTGTGGGAGGCTGCATCCGCCTGTTTGGAGCGGCTGCCGGAAAAGCAGCGACAGGTGATTTTGCTGTCGGCGATGCAGTTTTCCTACGCGGAAATGGCGGAGGTGCTGGGAATCGAACTGGCGGATGTCAAGCGCTCCCTGTTTCGGGGACGGCAAAAGATGCGGCAACTGTGGAAGGAGGAAGGGCTATGACGAACCAAAACGGGGATGACCGCGAGCAAAAACTGCTTGCTTACCTGAGAGGGGATTTGACGGGCGAGGAAGCGAAACGGCTGGGCGAGGAACTGGCAGACGACGAAGAGTACGGGAAGCGGCTGGAACGGCTATTGCTCGGGGAAGAACAAGGGACAGACGGCAAGCAGGAGGCTGCGCCAGGGCTTTCGGAAGCAAGACAACGGGCGATCGTCCGCCGGGGAAAGTGGAAAAACAGGCTGACGACCTCCTTCTATGCCTTCGCGATTCCTTGCCTCGCGGGTGTGCTCTTGCTGTTCGTAAACGGCTGGGTGGGGACGCTGATGCATGACGATTTGTTCCGGGTGGCACGGGACATGGTCAATTTTACCCAGCCTGGCGTGAGCGTGGGCAGCAGCGGCTCGCAGGTGGGGCTGTTGTACGGCAGCATCGACATGGAGCTGCGAGAGCAGGTTGGCAAGGAGGCCAAAAGCGCTGGCCGCTTTCGGAGCACGAATGTGCTGTGGAACGTGAGCGCCAGACCGGAGTGGACAGGGGGCGTCAGGGAGCAAAAGCTGTTTTTCCGCTATCCGCTATCGGCCGGAGAACCGGAAGAAGACACGTCCTTTTTGCGCACGCCTGCCTGGACGACGCTGGAAAAGCTGCCGGAAGGAACGGTTTCCCAACTGGCGATCTCGTTTGACAGCTTCCTGACGTATGAGCAGTATGTCGAGCTGGTTTCCCGCCATGTCAGCAGCTACAACCAGGAGACGGTCTGGTTTGCCGTCGACACTGGCGTGGAGGTGAAACAAGTTGACGGGGAAGCCGGCAATCTGCTACTCGGCCCGGGGGAGGTCTGGGGCTTTGCCGAGCGGGAGCTGGATTACGGAACCGCGCCGATTCAGGTGAACGGAGAAGGCGAGCGGCGAATGGCCGCCTTCATGGGCGAGATGAAGTATTTGACCGAGCAAAAAAGCTTGGCGCGCGACATGGGCTACGCGCTGCTTTCGGGCGGCAATCCGCAACTCGAGGAGCGCTATCGCTATTTGCAGGAAAAAGGCGTGCGCATCTACGGCGCCGTCCTGACCGGGCCGACGAAGGAGCTGCTCAGGCTCAAGGAGGAAAAGTCGATTACCGCCGCGTTTGTCGGCAAAATCGACTGGTGGAACTGGGAGCGCCCCGCCGCCTCGGGGACGCAGAATAGCTGGTAGAAGGCGAGCCGTTTTTGCAAAAAAAGAGTGTTGACATCGTGGAACCGCAGGTTGTATGATTCAAACTAAATCAAAACCGCATACGTTTGGATACCTTATCCAGAGAAGGTGGAGGGACTGGCCCGATGATACCCGGCAACCGACACGACGCGATTTCAACGCGAGCAGCGATTGAAGCAAAAAGCGACGTGCACGGTGCTAATTCCTGCAGAAACAAAAGTGGTCTGGAAGATAAGGGGGACATGACACGTTATTTGTACGTGACGACAGCGACCTCTTTTCTTCGGAAAAGAGGTCTTTTTGTATGTCACAGCACGAACGCCGATTGCCGCATGACACCGTTTGACCGCAAGGCTGGGGGATATGACCAGTCCGCTACAGATAGAGAGAAACTACTTAACGAGGGGAGTAATCAATCATGGCATACCGCGCATTGACTGAACAGGAAGCAGTAGAGTACGTAAAAGGCTTGCCGGGTCTGTTTACAGAGGGGGCCGAGTTGACCAGCCGCGAAATCGGGGACGGGAACCTGAATCTGGTGTTCGATATTCAGGAGTCGGCTACCGGAAAAAAAGTGATCGTGAAGCAGGCGCTGCCGTTTGCGAGAGTCGTGGGCGAGTCGTGGCCGCTGACCATCGACCGCGCCCGGATCGAGAGCGAAGCGCTTCGCATCCAGCACAAATACGTACCGGACCTGGTGCCGGAAGTGTACCACTTCGATCAGGAGCTGGCCCTGACGGTGATGGAAAACGTAGGCGACCACATCATCATGCGCAAAGGCTTGATTGAGGGCAAGCGCTATCCGCTTTTTCCGAAGCAGATCGGCCGTTTTCTCGCGCACACCTTGTTCTACACATCGGATTTGGGCGCGCATCCGTACGACAAAAAAGCGCTCGTCGGAACATTCATAAATCCGGAATTGTGCAAAATCACAGAAGATCTCGTCTTTACCGATCCGTACGAAAATGCGCCGACCAACGACTTCAACCCGCTGATTCGCCGGGAAGTGGAAGCGATCTGGAACAACAAGCCGCTCAAGCTGGAGATCGCCAAGCTGAAATACGACTTCCTCACGCGCGCAGAAGCGCTGCTGCACGGCGACTTGCACACGGGCAGCATTTTCATCACCGAGACGAGCCTGAAAGCGATCGACCCGGAATTTGCCTACTACGGGCCAATCGGCTTTGACATCGGCGCGGTCATCGCCAACCTGCTGCTCAACTACGCAGGTCAACACGGATTGCAAGAAGACCCAGGAGAACGCGACTCGTACCGCGAATACTTACTGGAAACGGTGGAAGATGTCTGGAACGAATTCGTTTCCCAGTTCGTTCAGCTCTGGCACAAACAGGCAAAAGAGCGCAGCGCTCACGTCGAAGGTTTGTGGCAAAGCTACGTGAAGCGACTGATTCAGGACACGGCGGGCTATGCCGGCTGCAAAATTTTGCGCCGCGTGATCGGGCTTGCGGGAGTGGCTGATCTGAACACCATCGCAGACGATGAAAAACGGGCAGAAGCCGAGCGACTGGCGCTGGCGATCGGAGAAGCGCTGATTCTCGGCCGCAGCAACGTCGACGAATCGACAGACATCACGGACATCGTCCGCCAGGTAACCGCACGCTACTATCAGGAGGCAACGACAGTATGACAACCAGTACACAAACAACGCCAGTCAAGTGGGAAGACGACGCGCTCGTCTTGCTTGACCAGACGCGTTTGCCAGTAGAGACGATTTACTTGCGGCTGACGACCGCAGAAGAAGTATGGGGCTCCATTCGCCGCCTGGAAGTGCGCGGCGCGCCGGCAATCGGCATGGCCGCAGCATATGGATTGTACCTGGGGATTCGCGGCAGCGAGGCACAGACGTACGAAGCGTTTTGGCAGGAGTTGAACCGCCAGGCAGACTACCTGGGCACATCCCGCCCTACCGCTGTCAACCTGTTCTGGGCGCTCGACCGGATCAAGGCGCGCGTGAAAAAAGACGCTGCCCTGCCAATCGCAGAGCTGAAAGCCGCTGTGCTTGACGAAGCGCTGGCGATTCAAAAGGAAGACGCCGAGGTGTGCCGGACGATCGGAGAGCATCTGCTCACGCTGCTGCAAGACGGCATGGGCGTTCTCACGCACTGTAATCCGGGGGCGCTGGCGACGGCAGCGTACGGAACGGCTACGGCTCCCTTTTATTTGGCCAAGGAACGCGGCTGGAATCTGAAAGTATATGCAGACGAGACGCGTCCCGTCTTGCAAGGCGCTCGCCTGACCGCGTATGAATTGCAGCAGGCGGGCATCGACGTCACGCTGATCTGCGACAACATGGCGGCGATGGTGATGTCGCAGGGCAAAGTGCAGGCGGTCGTCGTCGGAACGGACCGCGTGGCGGCCAACGGCGATGTCGCCAACAAGATCGGCACCTACGGGGTAGCGGTTTTGGCAAAGGCGCACGGCATTCCTTTTTACGTGGCAGCTCCCCTGTCCTCAGTCGACCTGGCAACACCGACAGGCGCGGACATTCCGATTGAGGAGCGTCCGGCCGAGGAGATCACGCACGGCCTGGGCAAACAGGTAGCACCTGACGACATCAAAGTGTACAATCCGGCGTTCGATGTGACGCCTGCCCAATACATTACGGCGATTGTCACCGAGACGGGCATTTTCAAACCGGAAGAGATTGCGAAAAGCAAACAATAATCACGCTCATGAGCGTCTGCCAGTTCGCTGGCGGGCGCTTTTTGCGCAAGAAGCGTCCCTGCCGCTTGCCAAACAATGGCTCCGGTCGCATAATCGAGCGTAAGCAGTCGTTTGCCAGTCTTTAGTCGCTGCATCTACATAATATAAGGAGGGCTTTTGCATGAGAAGGATACCGATTAATGAGGAGACGTTTCTCAAACAGCTTGAGCTGTCCGATGCCGCCGAAATGTTCTGGCTCACGGACACCAACAGACCCTACCTGAAGGAATGGCTGCCTTGGCTGAATTTTACGAAGCGTGTCGAGGATACGAGCCATTTTATCCAGCGAACGATCCAGCAGCATAACGACAATCAGGGCATTCACTACGGAATCTGGCACAACGGACGGCTGGCCGGAACGCTGGGCGTGCACAATATTGACTGGATCAACAAGAAAACGGCGATCGGCTATTGGCTCGGCGCCCAGTTCCAGGGCAAGGGACTGATGACCGGGGCAGTGGCGGCGTACATGGACCAGCTTATTTTCGGCTCGTGGGGGCTGGAAAAGGTCACGATTCAGGCGGCGACGGAAAATTACAGGAGCAGAGCGATCCCGGAGCGGCTGGGCTTTCAACTGGAAGGAATCCTGCGCCGCAACGAGTTTCTGTACGACCATTTTGTCGACCATGCCGTGTACAGCATGTTGAAGGAAGAATGGCTGGCAAGACGTAGCTGAAAAAGTTGGATTGACAAAGAAAATTCAGTAAATTACGATGAAGGAAGCAAGAAGGGGTGCGTGATGCGCGCGCCTTTTTTATATATTAGTACAATTACGGTTTCGCCCATGGTTTGGTTTGGCGCAGCCGGGTTTGTCCATTCGCTGGAAAGGTGCAGTTGCCCAGGAGAAAAGCGCTGGCTGCAATTGAGTTCCATACAAGGCTACATCATGGGAGGGGGATCTGCTTGCATACACTCAAGGAGCTATCGTGGTTTTTTCGCGCGTACTGGAAACGGTACACAATCGGTATCTTGTTTTTATTTCTCATCGACGTCCTGATGCTTTGGCCGCCTCGTCTGATCGGAGAGACGGTCGATGCGATGCGCAACAGCTCTTTGACGACGCAGGATTTGACCAGGACGGTTGCGATCCTGCTCTCGCTTGGTGTCGGGCTGTACGCGATGCGTTTTGCCTGGCGACACTTGCTCAACGGCGGTGCGCTGATTTTGGAGCGGACTTTGCGCGAGCGTCTGTTTGCGCACCTGACGCGGATGACGCCGTCGTTTTACCATCGCAAGCGCAGCGGCGATCTGATGGCTGTCGCGACCAACGACATTCCGGCGATCGAGCAAACGGCGAGTACAGGCGTGCTCACGCTGGTCGATTCGCTGTTCATGACGCTGTTGACGCTCGGGGTCATGGTGACGGTCATCGATTGGAAGCTGACGTTGGCGGCGCTGATCCCGATGCCTTTTTTGGCCTGGTCGACCGCCTACTACGGCAGACTGCTGCACGAGCGCTTTTATCTCGCCCAGGAAGCGTTTGGCGAGATGAACGACCACGTGCAGCAATCGGTTTCCGGCGTGCGTGTGCTGCGTGCGTTTGTGCAGGAAAAGGAAGACATTGAAGCCTATCGCCGGGTCAGTGAAAAAACGCTGGAGCGCAACGTGAGCGTATCGCGGATCGACGCGCTGTTCGAGCCGACGATTGCGATCATTATCGGCTTCAGCTTCCTGATCGGGCTTGGCTATGGAACATACCTCGTCTTTACGAGCGCGATTTCTTTGGGCGATCTGGTCGCTTTTAACCTGTACCTCGGGCTTTTGATCTGGCCGATGTTCGCCTTTGGCTGGCTAGTCAACGTGCTGCAGCGCGGCGGAGCGTCCCACAAGCGCCTCTCCGAGCTTTTGGTGGAACAGCCGGATGTGAAGGAAGTCGCCCACCCGGTGACGGCCGAGACGCCGAATACGGTAGAAGCTCGCCAGTTTTCTTTTGCCTACCCGGGCAGTGAAAAGCCTGCGCTCACTGACATCACCTTTTCGCTCGGGGCAGGCGAGACGCTGGGCATTGTCGGGCGGACGGGGAGCGGGAAGTCGACGCTGTGCCGCGCCCTGTTGCATCAATACGAGTTGAAGGAGCAGTCGCTGTTTGTCGGCGGAGTGCCGATTGAAAAACTGTCATTTGCAGCGCTGCGGGAAAAAATCGCCTATGTGCCGCAGGAGCATTTACTGTTCTCGCGGACGATTGCGGAAAATGTAGCGTTTGGCCGGCCGCAAGCGACAGAGGCGGAGGTACTGCACGCGCTCAAGCTGGCGGAAATGAGCAATGATCTGGCCCAGTTCCGCGATGGCCTGCAAACGATGGTGGGCGAAAAGGGCGTGACCCTCTCCGGCGGGCAAAAGCAGCGGATTTCGATTGCCAGGGCTTTGCTGCTCGATGCAGGCATCCTCATTCTCGACGATTCGTTGTCGGCGGTCGACGCCCGGACGGAAGAGGCGATTTTGCGTCATTTGCGCGAGGAGCGCGCCGCCAAAACGACGATTATTACCGCTCACCGCCTGTCTGCCGTGCAACACGCCGAGCTGATTCTCGTGCTGGACGAAGGCCGGATTGTCGAGCGGGGAACACATGATGAGCTGATGCAGCAAAACGGCTGGTATGCGGAGCAGTATCGCAGACAGCAAATGGAGCGGGATGTTGCCGGCTAAGCCGTGAAGAGGGAGGGAGAGCGTTTCGTGGGGAAAGAACACGTATGGAAGCGGCTGGCCGCATTTGCGCGGCCGTTTCAAAAGCAAATAGGGGGAGCGCTGATCCTGCTTCTGCTCGGGACGAGTGCGGAGCTGGCGGGACCATTTCTGGCCAAGGCGATGATCGACAATCACATCCTCGCCATCCAGAAGCCCTGGTACGAGTTTGAACAAAAGCCGCAGGTGCCCGAGGACCTGGTGGTTGCGATAAACGATCGCTACTATATACGGGAGGATGCGCTGGCCGATGCGGGCTTGACACCCGGCAGCATCCAGGCGAGCGAAGCGACCGTAGTTGCGGCAGGCACGACGTATTACTTGATCGAGGGAAAAATCGAGCAAAACGGCGAGAAGCAGTTCACGCCCATCGAGCCGGAAAATGGCCGGGAGCGCTTTGCGGTGACGGCGGGCGATGCGGCGGGGACGAGTGCGGCTCCGACAGGAATCCGGCTGACGGGCGAAGAAGTTTTGGCGATGTACCAAAACGACGTGCAGCCGATCATCTGGCTGTCGTTAGGGTACGGAGCGCTGATTTTGCTGTCGGCGTGCTTCAACTACATTCAGATTTTGTGGCTGCAAACGATCGCCCAGCGCATCATTCAACAGATGCGGATGAAGCTGTTCGTGCATTTGCAGAAGCTCCCGGTCTCCTTTTTTGACAAGACGCCGGTTGGCTCGCTCGTCTCCCGCGTGAGCAACGACACCGAGGCGATTCGCGAGCTGTACGTGAGCGTGCTTGCTACGTTTGTGCAAAACGGCATTTATTTGCTCGGAATCTTGATCGCGCTGTTCGTGCTCCAGCCGCAACTGGCCCTGTTCTGCTGTCTGACTGTGCCGCTGCTCGCGCTCTTGGTCTACGTCTATCAAAAGTACAGCTCCCGCTACTACGCGGTGATTCGGGCGAAGCTCGGCGACATGAACGCGACGATCAACGAGATGATTCAAAACATGGCGATTGTCCAGGCGTTTCGCCGCGAGGAAGGCGTGCAAAAAGAGTTTGCGCAGGTGAACGAAAGCTACTTCAAGGTGCGGATGAAGGAAATCAACCTGGAGTCGCTCCTGCTGCGGCCCGCTGTCGACCTGATCTGGAAAATCGCCCTGACCTTGATTATCTGGTACTACGGCTCCGCGTCGTTTCACAGCGTCATTTCGTTCGGGGCGCTGTTTGCCTTCGTAGACTACATGGGTCGCTTTTTCGAGCCGATCAACATGATTATGAACCGCCTGTCGCAAATGCAGCAGGCGACGATCTCGGCCACACGCGTCTTCGATATTTTGGACACGGCGGCCGAATCGCAAACAGCGGGGACGCCAATCGCGCGGCCGCGCGGGGAAGTGGTGTTCGACCAGGTGTCGTTTGCTTACAACGAAGATGAGTACGTGCTGAAAAACGTTTCGTTCACCGCGAAGCCGGGCCAGACGATCGCGCTCGTCGGCCATACCGGATCAGGGAAAAGCTCGCTGATGAACCTCTTGCTCGGCTTTTATCCGGTGACAAAAGGGCGCATCCTGATCGACGGAAAAGACATGCGCCAGATCGACACGCACTCGCTGCGCAGTCATATCGGGCTGGTGCTGCAAGACCCGTTTTTGTTTACGGGCAGCATCGGCTTCAACATTCGCATGTACAACGATGCGATTTCCGATGAAAAAGTCGTGCAGGCCGCCAAGGCAGTGCGGGCCGACGAATTTATTACGCGCCTGCCGCAAGGGTACGACGAGCCGGTTGTCGAGCGCGGCATGACGTTGTCTGCGGGACAGCGGCAGCTCATTTCGTTTGCCCGGGCGCTTGTGGCCGATCCGGCGATTTTGATTCTCGACGAAGCGACGGCGAGCATCGACAGCGAAACCGAGCTGGCGATCCAGGAAGCGCTGCACGTCCTGTCGCGCGGGCGGACGACGTTTATCATTGCCCATCGGCTGTCGACGATCCAGCACGCGGACCAGATTCTCGTATTGTCCCGCGGGGAAATCGTGGAGCGGGGAACGCATGACGAGCTGATGGCACAGGATGGACTGTATCAAAAAATGTACCAGCTTCAACAAGGGAGTCTTTCTGTTAAAGTGAATGGATAGAGGTTTACAGAGGATTTAGGGGAAAGGAGCTTCAACACCATGTCTTCGTCGAGATACACCTTCTGGGTGTTGATCCTGGTGGTAGCCATCTCGGGCTTGAGCCAAGGCTTGAGCATTCCGCTTTTGGCTGTGCTGTTGGAAAAGCAGGGCGTGTCGTCGGTCATGAACGGGCTGAACGCCGCCGCTCTGTACGTGGGGATGGTGCTCGTCTCGCCTTTGCTGGAAATTCCGCTGAGGCGGATCGGCTACCGTTCCACGATTTTGTGGGGAATGCTGCTGCTCACGATTGCGACTGCCCTCATCCCGCTGTTCAGCCACCTGGCTGTCTGGTTTGTGTTGCGCATGCTGATGGGGATTGGCGATTCCAGCCTGCACTACTCCAGCCAGATGTGGGTGACGAAAATCGCCGCGCCGCAAACGCGGGGACGCGACCTGTCCCTGTACGGGCTGGCGTATGGCGTCGGCTTCAGCATCGGGCCGCTTGGCTTGAATTTGTTGCCGCTCGGGCTGTGGGTGCCGTTTGGCGTCTTGCTTTTTTTGTACGCCGTAGCTTTTGTGCTTTTGTCGCGGATTAAAAACGAATATCCCGAACAGCTCAAGCAAACGGAAAAGAAACAAAACAAATACGCCACCGTGCTGCGCATCGGCTGGCTGTCGCTGATTCCTTCCTTTTTATACGGGTTCATGGAGACGTCTTTGAACGGCAGCTTTCCGGTCTACGCGTTGCGCACAGGCTTGTCGCTGGAGTGGGTTTCCCTGATTTTGCCGTCGTTTGTAGTCGGCAGCATTATTTTGCAAATGCCGCTCGGGACGCTGAGCGACCGGATCGGGCGCAGGCAAGTGATGCTCGCCTGTGCGCTTGTCGGGGGGATTGCCTTTTTCCTGTTCCCGCTGGCCGGGGAAAACGTCTGGCTGATGATGCTGCTGCTCGCGCTTGCCGGGGCGGCAGTCGGATCGTTTTACTCGCTCGGTCTGGCCTATTCGGCCGATATTTTGCCTGCCGCCATGGTGCCGACTGCGGGAATTATTGCGGGCATCAACTTCGGGATCGCGAGCATTCTCGCGCCAAACGTCAACGGCGTGCTCATGGAGCTGTGGGAGCCGTGGACGATGTTTTGGCTGATGGGGGCGCTTCTCGTGGTCTTCGCCGCCGCCTGCCTGTTTGCCCGAAACAGCAAGTCCCAGGCAGAGGGCTATCCGCTGCCATTGCAAAAACAAGGCTGATGGATGCCAAAAACGAAGCCATTCTCTGCATGTGTGGAGGATGGCTTTTTGTGCTGCCGGGGTTTCCCAACCATTTTTGCTGAACTGTAAGTTTTCTTCGTAAAAAAGCATAAACGGGCGCAGGGGAGGGAAGCGTATTACTATAGAAGAATTGTTTTTTTGGAAGGGGTTGACCCGATGCTGACTCCGTGCATATTCAAGCGGGGGATCGTCTGGATTTTGTTTTTCGTTCTCAGTCTGGTCATCATCCCGTTTTTTTCCGAAGAGGGGCAGGTTCCGCCGCCAACTCCTGCTACGAATGCGGCTGCGCAGCAGTAACTTCGACTCTGTCCGTGGATGAGGCAAGAAGTCTTCGTTAGAGCAACAAAAGACACGCCAAGCGATTGTGCTGGCGTGTCTTTTTTCGCGAGCGCTTACTTCGAGACGAAGTTTTGCGTGTAGAACGGGCGGCCGTCTTTGATGACGACACCGACGCCCAACTGTTTGAAGTTTTGATTCAAAAGATTTTGCCGATGGCCGGAGGAGTTCATCCAGCCCATGTGGACTTCAATGCCGTCCAGTTGGCCGTAGGCGATGTTTTCGCCCGCGTAGCTGTAGCGGATGCCTGCTTTTTTCAGGCGGTCAAACGGGCTTCCCGTCGTCGGCGAGGTGTGGCTGAAGTAGTTGTGCTGCGCCATGTCGTTGCTGTGCGCCCTGGCGACAGCCGCGACCTGCTCGTCCCAGGTCAGGACAGGCAATTTGGCGCGCAGCCGAGCGACGTTCAGCAAGTCGAAATTTTCTTTCTCATAAGCGATGGCGGCTTGCTTGATCTGGGCGTCTGTCAGCTTCGGCTGTGCCGGCAACTGTGTATAGACAATCGGGTACATCAGGCCCATGGCGATCGTGGCGAAGTGCTCTGGCGTGGAGATGCGGACACCTGCGACTTTGTTGCCGCCCAGTTGATCGATGGAAAAGGTGATGACCTGATTGTTTTGAAGATAAGTCGGATGTTTGAGCGTATTGTCCTGGATGCGCAGCGATGGAGTAATAGCCAGAGTGTTCTGTGGCGCTCCCCATGCCTCCTGCAACGCTTTGGTGGTGGAACCGATCGTGATTCCCCCGATATTGATCTTCGCTCCGTTCGTAAACAGCGTGACGACTTTGCTGTTTTGGATGCCCACCTGTATGTAGTTGTTCAAATCTTTGTTGTAGATCCACCATTCTACTCCGGTGTGGCTCGGGTCTTTGCGTGCGGGCTTGCCCAGCTTTTGCTCGACCTGAGCGGCGCTCATTCCGAGCTGGATGCCGTACGTGGACACCGATTTGACTGCTTGCTCTGCGGCTGCGACAGGAGCGGCGGACACACCAAAAACGGGTGACAACTGGCCGAGCAGAGCCAGTGAAAGACCTAAGGCGAGGATGCTGATTGCTTTTTTCTTGTGCATATGTCTACCTCCTCGAAGTGGAATTGCCTTGGTTGTTACCAGTATCAGTGCAAAGACGGGCCAAAAACAGAGTCAAAGGAAGCAAATCTGTTACGAAAAAAGGAAAAACCTCCGAATAGACGATCGGAGGTTTCACGTTTTGCGGTCGTAGACGACGTATGTTTTCGCGAGCAAGTCATGCCAGCCTTGCTTTTGCGGGTTCCATGCCACCCACAAATAGCCGAGCCCAAAAGGCAGCGTGGACAAAAACTTGCCAATCACTTCGCGCAGGATGACCTGGCCGCCCGACAGGTTGCCCCGGGACTGTCTGGCACTAATGACCCGGATTCCGGTAATCAGCTTGCCCAACGTCTGTCCCGTCCACCAGGTCAGAAGGATCATGTACAACAGTCCGAACAGCGCCTCCATCAGATCGATCAACGAAAAAAAGTCGCCGGATACGCCCATGGCGCGCCGCAGCGGATTGAACACGAGCAGGCTGACGCCGACCAGAAACAGGGAGTCCAGCAGGGAGGCCGCTACGCGTATCCAAAAGCCTGCGAAGTGGTGCTCGCGAGGCGGCTCCTGCCAGCCGTCCGGCTCTTGCCTTGCCATGAGGTCGCTCATTCCTCTCACTCCTTTTTAAAACGACGGGATGAATTGGTACAGGAGCCGCGGCGAGCTTTGGCGCTGCACGAGCTGCGCAAGCCCGAGCGGATCAGGGTTGGACCAGTGCTGCTTCAGGCTGAACAACAGCTTGCTGATGGAGAGCTGGTCATTGTAGCGCACGACCATCGCTTCCTGCTCGCCAGAGAGCGAGAGTGCATGCCGGGTCGCTTCTTCCAGATCGCCAAATCCGTCGATCAGTCCGAGCAGCTTGGCTTGCTCGCCGGAGTAGACGCGGCCATCGGCAATTTCTAAGACGCGCTGGCGGGAGAGATTGCGGCCTTTGACGATTACATCGACGAATTTTCGGTAGCTCTCGTTGACCAGCGACTGGAAAATTTGCCGCTCGGGATCGGTCAAAGGGCGCGCCGGGCTGCCGATGTCTTTGTAGCGCCCGCTTTTGATCGCGTACTGTTTGACGCCCAGCTTGGCTGCGGCCTCGTTGTAATTAAACAGTTGAAAAATGACGCCGAGACTCCCGGTCAATGTATTCGGATTGGCAAAAATCGCATCGCCAGCCGTTGCCAGGTAGTAGCCACCCGACGCAGCGGTCGAGCCCATGCTGACGACGATCGGGATGTCGCGCAACTGCTTGAGCCGCATCAGCCGGGTATGCAACTCATCCGTGGCGACGACCTCGCCGCCAGGGCTGTCGATCCTGAGCACGAGTGCCTTGACCATGTCGTCTTCCTCGACTCGCCGCAGTTGCTCGGCGAGCAGTTCTGCCATCGAAGGCATCCCGGAAGCGCTCGGCTCCCCGGAAATGACGCCGTTTACGAACAACTGCACAATTTTGTTGCTGCCTGACCCGTACACGACGTTTTCCTCCCAGGAGAATCCGGGGGTGTCGGCCAGCTCCTTGTAGCTTCCGGCCAAGCCTTCTACCGTTATTCCCGCGACAAAGACGACCAGCACGATCAGGAGCGCCACCCATTTTTTTCGTTGCATGAAAACCACCTCCCCCTTAGCATGAGCCGCGAGGGGAAGAGTTACGCATCGGGCCGGGCTTGGAAAAACAGGGAGTGCAAAAACTGGGCGAGAGACTATTTGTGCAATTTTCAAACTATTGCGGTACAATATAGTTACATAGATTACAGCAAACGCATTTACCGCAATTAGGGGGATGACCATGATTATTCAAGTGACCGATTTGACGAAAAGCTACGGAGAGCTTCAGGTGTTGAAAGGAATTACGACACAGGTGGCGGAAAAGGAAGTCGTGTGTGTCATCGGGCCGTCGGGCTCGGGCAAAAGTACTTTTTTGCGCTGTCTGAACCAACTGGAGCAAATGACGGGCGGGAGGATCGTCATTAACGGGCATGACTTGTCAGACCCCAAGACAGATATCAACAAGGTCAGGGAAGAAGTCGGGATGGTGTTCCAGCGCTTCAACCTGTTTCCGCATAAAACGGTTCTGGAAAACGTCATGCTGGCGCCGATCAAGGTCAAAAAGCTCGCGCAAGAAGAAGCGCGCAAGCAGGGTCTGGCGCTTCTGAAAAAGGTCGGGCTGGAAGACAAGGCCGACGTGTACCCGGAGCGGTTGTCCGGGGGCCAGATGCAGCGGGTGGCGATTGCCCGCGCGCTGGCGATGAACCCGAAAGTCATGCTGTTCGACGAGCCGACCTCCGCCCTCGACCCGGAGCTGGTGGGTGAGGTGCTGACCGTCATCAAAAACTTGGCCAAGGAAGGGATGACGATGGTCGTGGTCACGCACGAGATGGGATTTGCGCGGGAAGTCGGCGACCGCATCATTTTCATGGATCAGGGCGTGATTATGGCAGAAGGAAGCCCCGAGGAACTTTTTGACAACACCAGCCACGAGCGGCTGCGTTCTTTCCTCGGAAAAGTTCTGGCCTAAAAGGCAAGGCACCAGTTGCTTCGCGAAAGAGCGAGGCGTTGGTGCCTATTACTTGGCCTCATCGAGCAGTTGCGATACGGTGACAAAGCGGTAGCCTTGCGAGCGCAGGTCACTGATTAGCTCCTGCAGGGCGGCCACGGTTTGCTTCTGGTTCAGGCCGCCATCGTGAAACAAAATGATGTCGCCGGACGACACGTTGCTTTTCACGGTTTTCGCAATGACAGACGCCGTTCTCGCCAGCGACCAGTCTCGCGGATCGACCGACCAGTGAATGATGTCGTACCCGCTCGCCTGGACGGCGTTCATGACGTCGTGGGTCATGACACCCCCGGCGGGACGGTAGTATTGGGCGAGAATGCCCGTCGTCCTCAGGATGGAGCGCTCTGCTTGCTTGATGTCCTCGTACACCTCGTGCTCTGTCAGCTTGTTTAAGTCAAAATGGTGGTAGCCGTGATTGCCGATCTCGTGTCCGGCCTTGTAAATCCATTGCAGCACCTTTGGATGCTTGTCCACCTGGGAGCCGAGCACGAAAAAGGTGGCGGGCACCCGGTTTTTATGGAGCACCTCCAAAATTTTCGGGGTGTAGGTGGCATCCGGACCGTCGTCAAAGGTCAGGGCGACTACCTTTTTGTTCGTGTCGATCCGGTGAATCGGTTCGTAAGAGGGGAGCAGTTCCCGGGCCGTAACAGGAGATATCCCGTAGCCGAGCAGGCAGGCAAGCAACAAAGCATACAGCACGACGCGGCTCATGACGGACGCCCTCCTTTTGATTGAGATAGTTTAGGTTCACCCTCCGCTCTGGAAAACATGCTGCCAAAAGAAAACAGCGCCCGGTGCGCACAGGCGATATGTTAAAATGAGAGGACTGTACATGGGAGAGGAGAGAATGAAGTGGAACTCCGCGGTATTTTGCACGGTCTGAGCCACGATTATCACGGGAGAGAAAAGCCGGTCGACTACTATTTGAACATCGGCGAAGACCGTCTGCCTTTAAATGAATGGCTCGGCAGCGAACTGACCATTTCCTATCTGGGCCAAAAAAATTGCATCGCCTGCGGGCGCAAAACGAACAAAACGTTCAACAGCGGGTACTGCTACCCCTGTTTTACCAAACTGCCGGAAAATGACTTGTGCATCGTCAAGCCGCACGAATGTCATTTTGACCAAGGGACGTGCCGGGACGAGAGCTTCGGCGAGCAATACTGCATGATCCCGCACTACGTCTATCTGGCAGTTTCCAGCGACATCAAGGTCGGACTGACGCGCAAGCACAACCAGCTCAAACGCTGGGTCGATCAGGGGGCGATTCGCGCGATTCCGATTGCGGAAGTGCCGACGCGCCGGATGGCGGGAGAACTGGAGTACCATCTTAGCCAGTTTTTGCCGGACAAGACCAACTGGCGCAAAATGCTCAAGGGCGACGTCAAGGAAATCGACCTGATTGCTATGCGCGACGAGGTGTACAGCCATTTTCCCGAACCGTTCAAACCTTTCCAATACAGGGAAGACGAATGGGTGGATATTACATATCCGATTTTGGAGTCGCTGGACAAGATCAACTCGAAAACGTTGGACAAAGAGGAGCAGCTCGGCGGGCGGCTGATCGGCGTCAAGGCGCAGTACCTGATTTTTGAGAACGGCGTTTTCCAGGTGCGAAAGCACGCCGGCTACCAGGTAGAGATCAAGGCAAGCCACTCTGCATAAGTTCAGGCAAACTCCCCACACTTAAAAAAGCAGGCCAAGCTGAAGGGGGAGCTTTTTCGTGGATGGAGAAATCGAGTACACCCAGCCGTTGACGGGGACTTTGGCGGAAGCGGTAGAAGCGCAAAACGACAAGCAGCTAGGGGTGCCTTATTCGCCGCTTGCCCAGATGTGGCAGGTGAACCCCGGGGCCGAAGCCGTCGAGACGGAAGGCGCAAAAGCCGATCCGTCCAAAAGCCCGGGCCACTAACAGCAGAGCAAAACGCGAAAAACGGCAGCCGTTGAAGTGGGGCTGTCGTTTTTTTCAAGCAGGCAAACATTGTCCAGGACGGTGTGGTATTCTTTTACAAGAGAGAATGACTACATAACGAAAAGCGAGGGAATCGACCATGACCATGAAAGCGTATTTGTACAGCAAATGCGATACATGCCGCAAAGCGAAAAAATGGCTGACAGACCACAAGGTGAGCTTCGAGGAAGTGCCGATTGTCGATGCGCCGCCTTCCAAGGAAGAGCTTCGTCGGATTTGGCAGACGAGCGGGCTTGACCTGCGCAAGTTTTTCAATGTCAGCGGCGTGCAATACCGCGAGCTTGGGTTAAAGGACAAGCTGCCGACGATGACAGACGAGGAAATGCTTGACTTGCTCGCTTCCAACGGAAAGCTCATCAAGCGCCCTCTCTTGGCGAGCGATGATACAGTGACGCTGGGCTTCAAGGAAGACGAGCTGGAAAAAGCGTGGGGAGGCAAGTAGGGAATGCGCCAACCGTCCAAAAGACTGCAAAACTTGTCTGCCGCGATTTTTTCCGAGATGGCTGCGCGAAAAAAAGAAGTCGCGAAGAAAAGGACCGTGTACGACTTGAGTATCGGCAGCCCGGACCAACCGCCTGAAGACCAGTTGCTCGAAACATTGCTCGCTGCTGCCAGACAGCCGGGCGCATTTGGCTACGCCTTGAGCGAGGGTACCGGAGCTTTTCGCGAAGAAGTGGCGCGCTGGTATCAATACCGCTTTGGCGTGGAGCTTGCGCCAGACGGCGAGGTTCATTCCTTGATGGGCTCGCAGGATGGACTCGCGCACTTTGCTTTGGCCTGGACCGATCCGGGCGACATCGTGCTCGTGCCTGACCCCGGCTACCCGATTTACGAGGGGAGCGTGCATCTGGCCGGGGCGATGCCTTACCGGATGCCGCTGCGCGCGGAAAACGGCTTTTTGCCCAGGCTCGCAGACATCCCGGACGAGATCGCGGCTCGTGCGAAGTTCATGATTCTGAACTATCCGAACAATCCTGTATCGGCTGTGGCCACCGTCGACTTTTTTGCAGAGGTCGTCGCATTCGCCAAGCGTCACGACATCATCGTCGTGCACGACCTCGCTTATTCGGAGATGGCTTTTGACGGCTATCGCCCGCCCAGCTTCCTGCAAGCGCCGGGAGCCAAAGAGGTCGGGATCGAGTTCAATTCGTTTTCCAAGAGCTTTAACATGGCAGGCTGCCGCATTGCGTATGTAGTCGGCAACAGCGAGATCATCAAGCCGCTGGCCATCGTCAAGTCGAATGTCGACTACGGCGTCTTTTTGCCTGTCCAGCAGATGGCGGTCGCGGCTTTGCGCATGGACCGGGAAGCAGGCGGCAAGAGCAGCGTCGGCCCTGTCTATCAGGAGCGCCGCGACGTCTTGCTGGCAGCACTGGCCGAGGCGGGCTGGGACATTGTGCCGCCGAAAGCGACGATGTTCGTCTGGGCACCCGTGCCAACTGGCTGGACGTCCCGCGAGTTTGCCATTGCGCTATTGGAGGAGGCAGGGGTGGTCGTCATTCCTGGTAGCGCCTTTGGCGACGAAGGGGAAGGCTACGTCCGGATTGCGCTCGTGCAAAGCCCGGAAGTATTGCGCCAGGCCGCTCGCTCGATTGCGGAGTCAGGCATTTTGGCGAGAAAAACAGGGGCATAGGCGCAGGCTGGCCGGCAAATGAGGGACGGTGTGACAAATCGGCGTCGGCGAATGGTTTGAAAGTTACATGTATTCCTGTGCCGGATTTGGAAAAAGCTACAGATATTGAAGTGAGGAAACAGGCGATTGCGGAGCATGGCCTGAGGTATTCGCTTGCGGTCGTCGACGAAAAGGTCGATGCGCTGCCGGATGGACATGTCTCTGTTTTTGGCCTGTTTGACGAGAGGCTCCAGCGCGCCATTTTCTGGCAGGCGAAAAGGGTTTCAAGCTGGTCCCCAAAACGTCTGTTCAGAATTTTGTGGAGCGAAGAGGAATCCTAGAATGTTCGTCTAATTATGTATGTGTAATGGATTGTACCCGATAGGAGGATATGTAAACGATGGAATTCCCGAAAAATCTACGTTACAGTGAAGAGCATGAGTGGGTGCGAGTAGAAGGCAACAAAGCGTATATCGGAATCACCGCTTTTGCTCAATCAGAGCTGGGTGACATCGTGTTTGTCGAGTTGCCAGAGGTAGGCTCGACAATTCAACAGGATGAGCCATTTGGCAGTGTGGAATCGGTAAAGACCGTTTCCGAGCTGTACGCTCCTGTATCTGGCAAAGTAGTGGAAGTAAACGGCGAACTGGAAGACGCACCAGAACTGGTGAACTCTTCGCCTTATGAGCAGGCCTGGATGATCGCTGTCGAGCTGTCCGACACAGCCGAGCTGGACAAGCTGCTGGATGCCGACAAGTACGAGGCAATGGTAAAAGAATAGTTTGCAGACACACAAAAAGCCGGGGCATTGTTGCTCTGGCTTTTTTAGCTTTTTGGCAAAAGCCAGTCGACCGTTGCCGCAGTGGAGGGAGGAAACAGGAGAAAACGCTACAGGTACTTGGGCCTCTAGCGAGGAAGCGGAGACTGGCCGCCTGCGGGGAAAAAGGAAAACCGCGTCCAAAGTGGAGGATTCAGGGAAGCGGGTTCAAGGTGGACGCTTAAAGGCAGATACAAAAGAAAAAAGGCTTCGCCGAGCCGCTAAAGCTTGGCGAAGCCTTTCTATGATAAAACGTCAAAACCTCAAACCACTACCTAAGCTTAAACGAGCGCACCGTATCGTTCAGCTCTTCTGCCATCTTCGCGAGCATGGTCACGGCTGCGGAAATTTCTTCCATCGACGCGTTTTGCTCTTCTGCTGCCGCTGCGACGGTTTGCGAATTGCCGGCGGACTGGATGGCGATTTGCGAAATATGGTCGATCGCTGCGACGATCGTTTGCATTTCCTGGCTGATTTTTTTCATTTCCGCCGACACTTCGTCTGTGCGGGTAAGCAAGTGGGCGGTAGAGTCGGAAATTTGCTCGAAGGCGGTTCCGGTCGCGGTGACCAGCGTCATGCCTTCCCCGAGGATGATGGAGCCGTGGCTCATGGCGGAGATGGCCGATTCGGTATCGCGCTGAATGTCCGTGACGAGGCTGCTCACCTGTTCGGCGGCCGAGCTGGACTGTTCCGCCAGCTTGCGCACTTCGTCAGCGACAACGGCAAAGCCTCGTCCTTGCTCCCCGGCTCTGGCGGCTTCGATCGCTGCGTTTAAGGCAAGCAGGTTGGTCTGGCTGGCAATCGAGGTAATCAGCGCGATCATTTGGCCGATTTCCTGGGAGCGCTGTCCAAGTGCGTTGACCACCGCTGCGGTTTGCTCCATTTGTCCGTGAATTACCGTCATGTGCTCCACTGTCTTCGCGGCCATCTGGTTTCCTTCTGCAGCCTGGCGATTGGCATCGCGAGTAGAGGAGCTGACTTCCTCGATGCCTTTTTCCATCAACGAAATATGCTGGGCGATTTCGTTGATGACATCGCTGCCCTGATTGGTCGCGTCCACCTGCTGCTCTGTTCCGTAGGCGATCTCCTGCACAGACTGGGCAATTTGCTCCGTCGCTTTGCTCGTCTGCTCTGCGCTCGCCATCAGTTGTTCGGAAGTAGCGGCGACTTGCTGGGCGCTGTAGCTGACCTGGCTGAGCGTTTCGCGCAAGGTGGCGGTCATCGTATTGAAGCGGCTTGCCATGACGCCCATTTCATCGGCTGTCTTGACGTCCATCGTAGCGGTGAAATCGCCGGAGGAGAGAGCTTGCGAAAGCTGGTTGGCCTTGTTGATTTGTCCGGTCAAATACTTGCTGAAAAAATAAATGACGGCAATCAGGATCAACAGCCCAAGCAGACTGACAGCGAGAAGCCGGTAAGCCAGAGCGTTCAGAGGCTTGGCAAATTCATTTTCCGGCATGACGAGCGCGATAGTCCAATTTGTGTCAGGGATTTTTTGGAAATAGACGCGATTGACGCCATTGTCATCGGAAAAAGTTGTCATGCCTTCATTTTCAGCGAGAAGAGCGGGGCCGATCTCTGCGAGAGACGCGTTGCTGTCGGTTTGCACGGATTGGACCATCAGCTTGTCCGACTGGGGATGGGACAAGTACTTGCCGTTCTGATCCAGCAAAAAGGCCCAGCCCGTCTCGCCTACTTTTGTACCCGAGACCATCGCTTGAATATCCGTGAGCGTGATGTCGTCTGTCGCTACACCCAAAAGCTTTTTGTCTGGGGAGTAAAACGGAGCTACGACTGTCGTCATGGAGACTTTGGAAATCTCGTCATAGTACGGCGGTGAGTAATTTGTCGGTTTTTGGGTCGACGCACCGATCTTGTACCACTCTTGCTCAGGATAGTTATAGGACGATGTACTGTACTCGTACGTAATGCTCACCTTGCCGTCTTTTTTGGCAGCGTAAGTAGCAACGAACTGCTTGCTCGGATCAAAAGCGTAAGGCTCCATGAAAATTCCCATGCCAACAGACGTTTCGTTGACGAGAACTGTTTTGCTCAGCAGGGAATCCAACTGCTCCAGCGAATAAGTAATGGGGCTCATTTCGATGACGCGCGCCATGTTCAGCGTCACCTTGCTGTGTGCTTCCAGTTCTTTCTCCACTTTGCTGCCGAGCACGTCCAACTGGTAGTTCATCTTCTCCGTCAGTTCCTTGTTCAACTGGGCGTGGGAAAACATGAAGGCCATGCTCATCAGAAGTACTAAGGTAAGGACAATGACTGGAAGGGTAATCGCAAGTGTCCGGGCGCGAAGACTTTTAAAACGAAACATAAAACCGCTCTCCTTTTATTGTGACTAGCTGACTAACTATTCTCTTTATCGGCGTGATTCGAACTTCTTTGCACGATTTTTAGGCATGTACCGACAAAAACTTCAAACTAATCAGAAAACGGTGTTCAAACGCAGGCAAATCGAGTACAATGGTATGACAATTTGTTTTGCCATAAACCGATTGGTATCTTTTTGCGGTAGAGCAGCAGAGGGATTACGGGTTACAATGCGGATACAGACAGAGAGTTTCGACCAGACGCTTCTAACGCTTTCGCTGTTTGGCGAAGAAGGAGGGAGACTATTTATGAGTTTTTGTTGCGGTGCAGGAATGGTAGGTTCCGTAGGCTCAGTCCGTCATTATAAAACGCTTGTACACAATGTCCCCATCATGTTTTGTCCTGTTTGTGACAGAATTGAGGTTCATCCCGGTATTGAGGGAGAGTACGAAATTTTAGTAGAATATGCTCAAGGGGATCAGGCGCCCGAAGTCGATTTCGCCGATTTTGTGAGTGTTGACAATACATCGGAGTTGTTTGAGAATTGTACCATGACGGATGAAGCAGCCAGCTTCGCCGATGTTTTGAAGCAGCAGATTGATATCTCCTTGGATTTGCTCGGTATTGCCAAGGAGTTAAAGGATGAAGAGTGGCGCGAAGCACTCATGATTCGTTTAAAACGGTTAAGCGAGCGACTGAAGCAGTACAATAAACGCAAGCAGGTGTCGCAAAAAAGCGCATGACCTTTAGTTGACGTGGGAGGCAGTGTGAATGTTTCATTTGAAAGGCGTTCACCACATCGCATTGAATTGCAGCGATGTCGTGAAGGTAGCTCGGTTTTTTAAGGACATTTTGGAAGTCCCCATCCCGGAAGAGAATATGGTGGAAGGAGCGCCTGTCTACTTTCAAATCGGCACATACACACGGATCGGTCTCCATCCGCACGACGGGGCGGAAGGCAAAGGCGGCGTAGGGCAGGTCGATCACCTCGCTTTCTCGGTAACGAGCCGCGCTGAGCTCGACTATCTGGTCGACAAGCTCGAGGCGGAAAACATTTGCTACCGTGGCCCGATCACGCAGCCTACGAGCTACAATTTGTATTTTGAGACACCGGATGGTCACCATCTGGAAGTCCGACTGGATAAAGACGAATTTGATGAATAACGGATGGATCAGAAGAGCATCTGCGGCCGCGGGTGCTCTTTTCGTTTTTGCGCAACAGATGAAAAAGCCTGTCGAGAAAAAGTCGGCCGCCCTGACAAGACCCGACAGTGGTTCTCATCCCTCGCCAAAGGATTCGACTGAGCGAGCCACGAACCCAATGGGAGAAGAGAGGGGGACGGATTTTTATGATCGGAATTGGCAGACTGCTTTACGAGGTAGGCGAGCGCCTACAAAAGAAAACGCATTTGCACTATATGACAGCAGGCTGGGAAAAGCGGATCGGGATCGTCGTCGACGACACGCAGTCGCGCTGGCAACTCACGATATCAAAAGGCAGCATTTCGGCAGGCGTCTGGGAGGAGGAGCAGTCCGCCGATCTGATCGTCAGGGGCGGCGAGCGGCAGATGGAGATGCTGTTTGGCGGAGACGAGCTGGTCTACACCATGGCCAAGCAGCAGGTGAAAATAGCAGGGACATTGCGCGACCAGTTGAAGCTGGATGCGATTTTGCGCTTGACGTGCAAATAATAGCTGGCTGATCCCGTTTCCAAATAAAGGCGCCCGCATGTGCTATAATGAGGAAGAAACGATGGGGGAGGCGCAAATATGTCTGATAGCTTGGCGTTGAAAGAAACAGTCGCTGCACGTGCGCGAAACATTGACGAAACATTCAGTCACTTGCACGCGAATCCGGAAATTAGCTGGCAGGAAGTCGAGACGACGAAGTACTTGGCCGAGAGAATGCAAGCACTGGGGCTTGCAGTCACTACTTTTGCAGATTGTACAGGGCTTGTCGCGGAGTGGGGAGAAGGGAAGCCTGTCGTCGGGCTGCGCACCGATATCGACGCGCTGTGGCAGGAAGTAGACGGAGAGTGGCGCGCCAATCATTCCTGCGGGCATGACGCGCACATGACCATGATTGTCGAAACGGTAGAGGCGTTGATCGCTTCCGGGTACAAGCCTCCGGGCACGCTGAAAGTTTTGTTCCAGCCCGCTGAGGAAAAAGGAACAGGCGCCTTGAAGCTCGTGGAAAAAGGCGTCGTGGACGACATCGACTATTTGTACGGCGTCCATCTGCGCCCGATTCAGGAAATGGCGAACGGGACGGCGGGGCCAGCCATCTACAACGGCGCCGCGATGTTTTTGTACGGAGAAATTACAGGCGTATCTGCACACGGAGCAAGGCCGCACCTCGGAATCAACGCGATTGAAGTCGCGGGTGCGATCATTTCCGGGATCGGACAAATTCACATCAATCCGATGGTTCCGGCGACAGTGAAAATGACCATGCTGCAAGCCGGAGGAGAGAGCTACAACATCATTCCGGACAAAGCGAGATTCGCCCTTGACTTGCGGGCGCAAACCAACCAGGCGATGGATGAGCTAGTCGGGCGCGTCCGCCAGATGATCGAAGGGATCGCGACATCCTACCAGGCGTCGATCGAACTTACGGCCGGATCGCGAATGGTGGCGGCGGAAGTCGATGAGGAAGCGAAGGAGCTGATGGAGCAAGCGATTGTCGACGTGCTCGGGGTGGACAACCTCAAGGCGGCGCCTGTCAGCCCGGGAGCGGAAGACTTTCATTATTACACTGTAGAACGTCCGCACATCAAGGCGACGATGCTGGCTCTCGGCTGCGATTTGCAGCCTGGACTGCACCACCCGCAGATGAAGTTCGAACGGTCGGCACTCCGCGACGGCGTCCAGATTCTCAGCCGTGTCATCGTGCGCACGTTTGACAAGCTCGGAGAAAATGCCTCCCGCTAAGCGAATGCGCTGGAAGACCCGCTCATGCAGCGGGTTTTTTGTGTAAGCCATGGCGCAGGCACCATCCAGGGCTGGCGGATCAAGGCGGGTCGCTGTCCAGGCACTTTGTCGCGCCAACTGGTCAGACCAGCGAATTTTCAAAATATCCATTCATTTACGAAAGGGTGGACATAGAGTCGAAGAACTGAAATACTGTAGGGTGGGGAAAACTACTGGGGAGGCTATTCACACATTCTCCACAAGAGATTATAAAATTATGTGGCTTATTTGATTGAATGTGATATACTAATTACAAATCGAACGACATTGAGAAAAGTTACTTTACTTGGATATACATTTTGGGAAGGAGATCGTTCACACATGGAAACCAATACGGTTCACAAGCTTTCTGACATTCTGGGAGCTACACAGGTTTACCGCAACCTGCCTGTAGCTGGGCTCGTTGAGATGGCAGTAAAGCGTGGCGAAGGGATTTTGACCGACAAGGGGGCGCTCAATGCGCTGACAGGCAAGTTTACCGGCCGTTCGCCAAAGGACAAATTTGTGGTGGACGAAGCTTCCGTACACGATAAGATCAACTGGGGTCCGGTGAATCAGCCGATTTCTCCGGAGAAGTTCCAGGCACTCCAGCAGGACGTGCTGCAATACTTGCAAGGCAAAAGCGAGCTGTTTGTATTTGACGGTTTTGCTGGTGCAGACACAACCTACCGTCTGCCAATCCGGGTCGTAACCGAATACGCTTGGCACAGCCTGTTTGCGCGCCAGTTGTTCATCCGTCCATCTGCAGAGGAGCTGGCGACACACGAGGCTGAGTTCACCGTGCTTTACGCACCTGGCTTCAAAGCCAATCCATCTGTACACGGAACCAACTCCGAGACTTTCATCGTTCTGAGCTTCGAGCAAAAGACCGTTTTGATCGGTGGCACCGAGTACGCGGGCGAGATGAAAAAGTCGATCTTCAGCGTCATGAACATGCTGTTGCCTGAGCGCAACGTTTTGTCCATGCACTGCTCGGCCAACGTGGGCAAAGACGGGGATGTCGCCCTGTTCTTCGGACTGTCCGGTACAGGCAAAACAACGCTGTCCGCTGACCCGAACCGCTTCCTGATCGGGGACGACGAGCACGGCTGGTCTGACAATGGCGTATTCAACATCGAGGGCGGATGCTATGCAAAATGCGTCAAGCTGTCCGAAGAGGGCGAACCGCAAATCTGGAACGCGATCCAGTTCGGTACCGTACTTGAAAACGTAGATGTAGACCCGGCTACCCATGTCGCCGACTACGACAGCACGAAGTACACAGAAAATACGCGCGCAGCCTATCCGGTAGACGCAATCTCCGGCGCTGTGATTCCAGGTGTAGGCGGTCAGCCAAACGTCATCATCTTCCTGACAGCCGATTCGTTCGGCGTGCTGCCTCCAATCTCCAAACTGAACAAAGAGCAGGCGATGTACCACTTCCTGTCCGGCTACACGAGCAAAATGGCCGGTACAGAGCGCGGCGTAACGGCTCCGCAAACCGAGTTCTCCACGTGCTTCGGCTCTCCTTTCCTGCCGCTGCACCCGGTTGTGTACGCAGAAATGCTCGGCAAAAAAATTGACGAGCGCGATGTGCAAGTATATCTCGTAAACACAGGCTGGACGGGTGGCCCTGTCGGTGTTGGACAGCGCATGAAGCTCTCCTACACGCGTGCGATGGTAACGGCAGCGCTGAACGGCGATCTGGAAAAGGTAGAGTACGTGGAAGACCCAACGTTTGGCGTACAAGTGCCGACCACTTGCCCGAACGTACCGGCAGAAGTGCTTCAGCCGCGCAACACATGGGCAAACAAGGAAGACTACGACAAGCAAGCTGCCGAACTGGCTGCACGCTTCATCGAGAACTTCCAGAAGAAGTTCCCGGATGCAACAGACATTGCGAAAGCAGGTCCAAAAGCGTAAGCAACGGCTATATATATATGGAGGAAACGGCTGGACAATAGCGTCTAGCCGTTTTGTTTTGTCCAAGGCGAGAGCGGCCAGGCAACGCTGCCAATCAGCAGGCTGTGGACAGGGCCGCTATCACAGCTTTTCCATTTGACTCGCGCAAAAGGGTCAGGTAAGCTTCCATAGGAGGCTTTTTCAGCGAATGGAAACGAGCGGATTGGATACATAACCAACACGAGGCAAGCTGCTGAACTGGCTGTACGCACCTGTGCCTTTTTTTGTGGCGCTCGGGAGGCGAATCGGGAGAAAAGTTCCTGGAAAATGCCAGGCGATGTATTGGAAAAAGTTGCATGGGAGTGTTCATTGAAAATAAAGTGTTAGACTGAAAAATAAAGTGTTAGACCGTGAAAATAAAGTTGTAGTCTGATCGCGAGCAAAGCTAACGGGCAGAACCCTTCAACAGCACCCTTCCGATAGCTTTCTATATAATGCTGAATCTAGGTACATTCCCTAAGTATATTTCATAAGATAATTTGAAAAATGCGTGAAGGGAATGAAAAAAATGTACAATGTTCCTTATATGTATCCATATCCATATCCATATCATGTAAATGTACCAATGTATAACTATGGAGGACAGAATGTTTACAGGACTATGCCTCCTGATACATGGCATGATAATCGATTGGTTTTTCAGTTGAAAGATTATGGACCTGAACCGTTTGTAGTTAATATCAATCAGGCTTCGAAGCAAAACAGTACGTATCGTACCGCTTTATGGACAGGAAATCATTTGCAAGTTACATTGATGAGTATTAACGTTGGCGAAGATATCGGGTTGGAAATTCACCCTAACGTTGACCAATTCCTTCGTATTGAACAAGGTCAAGGGATTGTTCAAATGGGCAAGAGTAAAAATAATTTAAGCTTTGTAAGAAAAGTCTCTGATGACTTTGCCATTGTGGTACCCGCTGGAACATGGCACAATGTAACTAATACAGGCAATATCCCGCTAAAACTTTATTCGATATATGCACCTCCACACCATCCACATGGTACTGTACATGTAACTAAAGCTGATGCTATGGCAGCCGAATAATAATTACTGTGAGTAATAAATTATAATTTTTTACACCCAAGGAATGAACAACATATCCTTGTTGTTGCTGAACTAACGGGATACGTTAGTTGAACAAAGACAGCGGCAGTCTAAGACTTTATTTTTCAAGTCTTGGTCCGCCGCTGTTTCATTTTTATTGTCAGTCTAATACTTATTTTTGGAAGTCTGGCGATTTTTAATCTCATAAAACGCGTTAAATCGCGCCTCTGAGTCTAAAACTTTATTTTCACGGGACAGGGAGAAAATGCTTACGTGGCCGTTGTATTTGGGAAGGTTTTTGGAAGCAAAAACGGACTTTCTAAATATAATGATATAAAAAATACAGATATGTTTCATTCCTTGATTTATAATTATTCTTATTATAAGATAGTTATTGAGAATGGATTGAGAATTACCAACTCACTTTTGTGTATGGAGGGAATTCAGATGACAGCAGTACCGCATTTGCAAATAAAAAACCTTCGCGCCAAGATCGAGGACAAAGAGATCCTCAAAGGTTTGAACCTGGAAATCAAGGGCGGCGAAGTGCACGCGATCATGGGACCGAATGGTACCGGTAAATCGACACTGGCATCTACGCTGATGGGCCACCCGAAATACGAGGTAACCGATGGCGAAGTGCTTATCAACGGCGACGACCTTCTGGAAATGGAAGTAGACGAGCGCGCACGCGCAGGTCTGTTCCTGGCGATGCAATACCCATCCGAAATTAGCGGCGTAACCAACTCCGACTTCCTGCGTTCCGCGATCAACGCGCGCCGTGGCGAAGGCAACGAAATCTCCCTGATGAAATTCATTCGCGAGATGGACAAAAAGATGAGCACGCTGGAAATGGACGATTCTTTTGCGCACCGCTACCTGAACGAAGGCTTCTCCGGCGGGGAGAAAAAGCGCAACGAGATTTTGCAAATGATGCTCCTGGAGCCAAGCATCTGTATCCTGGACGAAATCGACTCCGGTCTCGACATCGACGCGCTGAAAATCGTAGCCAACGGTGTAAACGAAATGCGTTCTGCTGACCGCGGTTTCCTGATTATCACGCACTACCAGCGTTTGCTGAACTATGTGAAGCCTGACTTCGTACACGTCATGATGCAAGGTCGTATCGTGAAGTCCGGTGGTCCTGAGCTGGCTGAACGCCTGGAGGCAGAAGGCTACGACTGGATCAAGGAAGAGCTCGGCATCGAGGACGAAACCGTTAACGCCAACGTGTAGGAAGAAGGAGGCAGCAGTGAAATGAGTGTGGATGTACAGCTCCGCTTCGGTTCCGAAGCGATCACCGAGTACTCCAAAGCTAATCAGGAGCCTGCTTGGTTCCTTGAAAAGCGCCTCGCTGGACTGAAGGCGGCGGGAGAGCTTCCGCTTCCCGCTTTGGAGAAAACGAAGATTGATAAATGGAATACTGCCGGGTTCGACCCGTTTCAAACCACTGCCAAGATCGCGTCGGCCAATGAGCTGAGCGAACTGGTAAAAGGGCAAATCGACGTGGACAGCGTGAAAAACCTGGTGGTGCAAAAGAATGCTTCCGCCGTTTTTCATGCCGTGACAGATGAGCTGAAGGCACAAGGCGTCATTTTTACTCCGCTGGCTGACGCGCTGCAAAACCATGGCGAACTCGTACAAAAATACATGCACCAGGTAGTGGCGCCAGACGAGCACAAGCTGAGCGCGCTGCATGCCGCAGTCGTAAACGGCGGCGTTTTCCTCTACGTTCCGAAAAACGTGGAAGTGGATGTACCGTTGCAGGCTGTTTACGAAATCGCTGGCGACCATGCGCTTCTTTGCCCGCATGTGCTGATCGTGGCAGAAGCGAACAGCAAAGTGACCTACGTGGATACATACGTATCTGGCGAAGGCAAAAGCATGGTAGCCAACAGCATTGTCGAAGTGTTCGTAGGGGCAGGCGCATCCGTGCAGGTAGCTTCTGTGCGTTCCTTGTCCGCAGAGGTTCACGACTACAGCTTCCGTCGCGCAACGGTTGACCGCGATGGCAAAATGGAATGGATTTTGGGCGAGATGAACGACGGCAACACCGTTGCCAACAACACAACCATCCTCAAAGGAACTGGTTCGAATGCACTGACCAAATCCATTTCGGTAGGGACAGGTTCCCAGCGTCAAAACTTGACTTCCCAGGTTCAACATATCGGCACCCACTCCGAGTCGGACATGGTGAGCAAGGCCGTTATGACAGGGGAAGCAGTCAGCATTTTGAATGGGATCACCAAAATCGAAAAAGGCGCTGAAAAAGCAAACGGTGTGCAGGCGGAAAACATCCTGATGCTGAGTGACAAAGCTCGCGGCGACGCCAACCCGATCCTGTTGATCGACGAGGATGACGTTAAAGCGGGGCACGCTGCTTCGGTAGGACGCTTCAGCGAAGAGTCCATCTACTACCTGATGTCGCGTGGAATTACCCGTCAGGGCGCAGAACGTCTGATTATTCTCGGCTTCCTCGATCCGGTTGTGTCCGAAATCCCGGTGGAAGAAGTGAGAAACAAACTCCGTCAGGCGCTTGAAAGGAAGTTAGGCTAATGGACGCCAAGGAGCTTCGGAAATATTTTCCCATCCTTCACCAAGAGGTAAACGGGCACCCGCTCGTCTATCTAGACAATGGAGCAACCTCTCAAAAGCCGCTTCCGGTAATTGAGGCGATGGATAAATACTACAAGGAGTTCAACTCCAACGTGCACCGTGGCGTGCACACCTTGGGCAACCGAGCGACTGACGGCTACGAGGGCGCGAGAGAGAAGGTTCGCGCCTTCATAAACGCCCGCGAGACAGCGGAAATCGTGTTCACGCGCGGCACGACCTCCGCGATCAACACGATTGCTTACGGCTACGCTCGGTTGGTTCTGAAGCCTGGGGATGAGATTGTCACAACGCTGGTAGAGCACCATGCCAATTTCATTCCGTGGCAGCAGGCAGCCAAGGCAACCGGAGCGACCTTCAAGTTCATCCCGCTGGCAGAGGACGGGACCGTCACTCTGGACGCGGTAAAAGAAACGGTTACGGACAATACCAAGATCGTAGCGATTCACCATATTTCCAACGTACTTGGGGATACTACTCCGATCAAGGAAATTGCCCAGATCGCGCATCAGCACGGCGCTCTTCTGTTTGTGGACGGGGCCCAGGGCGCTCCGCATAAAAAAATCGACGTCCAGGATTTGGATTGCGATTTTTACGCGTTTTCTGCGCACAAGATGGCAGGCCCGACAGGCATCGGTGTCCTGTACGGCAAGCGCGAGGTGCTGGAGCAGGTCGAGCCGATGGAATTTGGCGGCGAAATGATCGACTACGTGGATAAGTACGACTCTACGTGGAAGGAGCTGCCGTGGAAATTCGAAGGCGGCACGCCGATCATCGCAGGCGCGATCGGACTCGGGGCAGCGATTGACTTTTTGCAGGAAATCGGTCTGGAAAACATCGAGCGCCATGAAAAGCATCTGGTGAAATACGCCATGGAGCAAATGCGCGAGATCGAGGGACTGACGATTTACGGCCCGCAGCAGGACCGCAGCAGTTTAATTACATTCAATCTGGATACGGTACATCCGCATGATCTGGCGACTGTGCTGGACAGCTACGGAATCGCAGTTCGTGCGGGCCATCACTGCGCCCAGCCGCTTATGCGCTGGCTGAATGTGACGGCTACCGCTCGGGCAAGCTTCTACCTGTACAACACAGAAGAAGAAGTAGATGTGCTGATAGCGGGATTGAAGAAGACGAAGGAGTATTTCGGCAATGTCTTCTCTTGATGATTTATACCGCCGCGTCATTATGGACCACTACCAGAAGCCGCGCAATCGCGGCAAGCTGGAAGAATCCGACGGACTCATTGTGAATTTGAATAACCCGACTTGTGGCGACAGCATCTCGCTCTCCTTGAAGGTTGAGGAGGGCAAGGTGGTGGACGCGAAGTTTCTAGGCGAAGGCTGTTCGATCAGCATGTCATCCGCTTCGATGATGACGGATGCGGTCAAGGGCCTGCCAGTGGAAAAGGCACTTGAGCTGGCGCACAAGTTTTCCGATATGATGCAGGGCAAAGAGATCGACGATTCCATTGATCTGGGTGACATCGAAGCTTTGTCTGGCGTAGCCAAGTTCCCGGCGCGCATCAAGTGCGCCACTCTGGCCTGGAAGGCGCTGGAGCAAGGCATCAAGCAGGCAGAGCAGAAATAGCAGCCAGGTATGGACATGAATGAAGAAGGAGTGAGCAACGATGGCTAAAAAAGCCCCTGAGATACAGGATTACCAGTACGGCTTTCACGACAAGGACGTCTCTGTATTCCGGACGAAAAAGGGTCTGACCCGCGAAATCGTCGAGGAAATTTCCAAGATCAAGGATGAGCCGGCGTGGATGCTGGAATTCCGCTTGAAAGCCCTGGACATTTTCAACAGCATGCCGATGCCGAAATGGGGTGGCGACCTGGACGACCTCGATTTCAATAGCATCACGTACTACGTAAAGCCTTCGGAAAAGCAAGGCCGTAGCTGGGATGAGGTGCCGGAAGAAATCAAGGCGACTTTTGACAAGCTGGGGATTCCGGAAGCAGAGCAAAAATTCCTCGCGGGTGTATCCGCTCAATACGAATCCGAGGTCGTTTACCACAACATGCAGGAAGACCTGGAAAAACTGGGCGTTCTGTTCTGCGACATGGATTCGGCAGTGAAGCTGTACCCGGACATCGTGAAGGAATACTTCGCGACCGTCATCCCGCCAGCAGACAACAAGTTTGCGGCGCTGAACTCGGCTGTATGGTCCGGCGGCTCCTTCATTTACGTGCCAAAAGGCGTAAAAGTGGAAACTCCGCTGCAAGCGTACTTCCGCATCAACTCGGAAAACATGGGCCAATTCGAGCGTACGCTGATTATCGCTGACGAAGATTCGTTCGTGCACTATGTAGAGGGCTGTACAGCTCCGATCTACAGCACGGATTCCCTGCACTCCGCCGTTGTAGAAATCATCGTGAAAGAGCGCGCACGCTGCCGCTACACCACGATCCAAAACTGGTCGAACAACGTTTACAACCTCGTGACCAAACGCGCGGTTGCTTACGCAGACGCGAACATGGAATGGATCGACGGCAACATCGGCTCCAAGCTGACCATGAAATACCCTGCAGTTATCATGAAAGGCCCACGCGCCAAAGGTACTGTCCTGTCCATCGCGGTAGCAGGCAAAGGCCAGCACCAGGACGCAGGTGCGAAAATGATTCACTTGGCACCGGATTGCACATCGACCATCATTTCCAAATCGATCTCCCGCGACGGCGGAAAAGTAACCTACCGCGGTCTGGCCCAGTTTGGACGCAAGTCGGAAGGCTCCAAGTCCAACATCAAGTGCGACACGCTGATTCTGGATAAACTGTCCACGTCCGACACAATCCCGTACAACGAGATCATGAACGACAACATCACGCTGGAGCACGAGGCGACTGTCTCCAAAGTGTCCGAGGACCAGCTCTTCTACCTGATGAGCCGCGGCCTGTCCGAAGCCGAAGCGACCGAAATGATCGTCATGGGCTTCATCGAGCCATTCACGAAGGAATTGCCGATGGAGTATGCGGTGGAGATGAACAGATTGATTAAGTTTGAGATGGAAGGCAGTATTGGGTAGGAAACGATAAAACGTTGTTGCCCCAGCATTTTATAAGTGGCATACGTGTTTTAAAAAATAATCGTGCCGATTCAAAATGTTCCTTTGGTGTAGAAGGCGAACTTTTATGTTCGTCTTCTTCCATTTTTTCGGCGATGGACCAGGAGCGAGAGAAGCAGCTCACTGCGCTGCGAACGCTTTGCGTGACGCGGGGTATCCTGAAATATGACGAAGCCCTCCTTCAGAATTCTAGTCTGGAGAGGGCTTCCCTTGTTTATTCTGATTCATGTTGCTTCACTAGCACAGGAATACACATGCCAGTTCATACTTCTTCAATATGTTACATTCATCAACAACGTAAATCTCCAATGGATCTTTGAGGATAATATCAAAAATGGCTCGTAGCTCCTTTGGAAGCACAATGCGTCCAAACTCATCGACTTTTCTAACAACCCCGGTTGCATTCATCGTTTATTACTCGAAACTGAATAAAAATTGAGCAAAAAAGTGGAAATAAATCTAAAATTACGCTAAATTTTAAAAAGGGGTATATGGGTAATATTGTAAAATTAGGGTGATGGTTAATTTTTTGAGAGATAATTGAAAAGCCAAAAAAAGAAGATTATTGATGTTGGAAATACAATGATAAAAATTATTAGTG